>JAVYOA010000009.1:0-300000 GCA_038734945.1 Fervidicoccaceae archaeon
TGCAGATTCCATCCAAGATGCCCAAGAGCTATGGATATATGCTCCAGGAAAGAGCCAGAGCTTGTTGAGGTGGAGAGAAATCACTTCGTTGCATGTCATCTGTATGGAGGTAGTGCATGATGTCCCCAATTCTCTCAACTGAAGGACTAAGAGTTTACTTCAAGGGAGCTGGACTATTCAGGAGCTCTCCTTCAGTTAGGGCGGTAGATGGTGTGAGTATAAACGTCGGGGAAGGAGAGGTGTTGGGAATTGTTGGGGAAAGCGGCTCTGGAAAAACAACATTGGGAAAAGCGGTAATAAGGCTCATAGAGCCAACTGGAGGAAAGCTAATTTTCATGGGAATGGAAATAACCCATACCAAGGAGAAGGAGCTGAGGAGACTAAGAAAGAGCATGCAGATCGTCCACCAAGATCCCTATTCCAGCCTGAATCCGAGAATGAGAATAATAGATATTGTTGGCAGACCTCTTGAAGTGCATGAATTAGTCAAGAGCGAGAAGGAGAAAAGAGAAGCAGTTGCAGAGCTTCTCAGGAAGGTGGGTCTAAGCGAGTCTCTGCTCTATAGATACCCCCACGAGCTATCTGGAGGGCAGAGGCAGAGAGTCTCTGTTGCAAGAGCAATAGCTCCCGCGCCAAAGCTCATAGTTCTCGATGAGCCAACTAGTGCTCTGGACGTAAGCGTCCAGGCCCAACTTCTGAATCTTCTCAGGAATCTTAGGAGAGAAATGGGGGTATCCTATCTCTTCATAAGCCACGACCTCTCCGTTGTTTACTATATGAGCGATAGAATAGCTGTAATGTATGCAGGCAAGATTGTAGAGAGCGGCTCAGCAGATGATGTCTTCTTCAACCCACTTCACCCATATACAAGCCTATTGCTCAAGAGCATACCACAGCCAGATCCCAGGAAAAAAATAGAGATATTAGCAGAGGGGGAGCCGCCAAATCCAGCTTCTCCTCCTCCAGGATGCAGATTCCATCCAAGATGCCCAAGAGCTATGGATATATGCTCCAGGAAAGAGCCAGAGCTTGTTGAGGTGGAGAGAAATCACTTCGTTGCATGTCATCTGTATGGAGGTAGTGCATGATGTCCCCCGAGCCGCTTCCAATCCTAATAAGAGGAGGGAAAGTGTATTCTCCGGAACCAAGAGGAACGCAGGATCTGCTTATCTGGGGAGGGAAAATAGCTTTAATGAGAGAGCAAATCGATGAAAGGGATTTAGAGAGGGCCCTGGGAAGGATCGAGGTAATAGATGCAGAGGAAAAACTGATCGTTCCTGGGCTAATAGACCAGCATGTTCATATAAATGGAGCCGGCGGCGAGGGTGGGCCTCTCTATAGAACTCCCCCTGTTAGAGCCCAAGATCTCCTCAGCTCTGGAATAACCACAGTTGTTGGACTGCTAGGCACAGATGGAATAACGAGATCTCTCAGAGATCTCCTCATGAAGGCCAGGCAGCTAACACTGGAAGGAGTGACAGCTTACATCTATACAGGTTCCTATCAGGTACCTTCCCCCACATTAACAGGCTCCATATCATCGGATATAATACTGATAGAAGAGGTTCTGGGAGTGAAAATAGCTCTCTCGGACCACAGATCAAGCCATCCAAACAAGGAGGAGGTTCTCAGGATAGCAAGCGAGGCAAGAGTTGGGGGAATTCTAAGCGGGAAGGCAGGGGTGGTCCATGTGCACATGGGGGAAGAGAGAACCAGGTTCAGTATCTTGATAGAGATAGCAGATGAAACTGACATCCCAATTACCCAGTTTGCTCCAACACATGTTAACAGAAGCAGAGAAGTCCTAGAGAGCTCGCTGGAGTTCGGAAGGAGAGGAGGATTTTTGGATGTTACAACAGGAGTTTCCAAGAAGAGCGGGTTCAGCAGATCTGTCAAGCCTTCCGAAGCGATACAGTTCCTATTGAAGAACGGAATATCTCCATATAGGATAACAATGAGCAGTGATGGAAACGGGAGCATGCCGGAATTTGACGAGAGCGGAAGACTCCTTCGCGTTTTGGTCTCTCCTGTGGATTCCCTTCTAAATGAGCTGAGGGATCTGGTATTAGTTGAGGGAATTAAGCTGGAGGATGCATTGAGGTTTTCTACAGCTAATGTGGCAGAGCACTTGATGCTGAAGGGAAAAGGAAAAGTTGAGAGAGGCTATGATGCCGATCTGCTTATTCTTGATGAGAATTCCTTGAAACCAATGGCAGTTATATCCCAAGGGGAGCTGAGATTTTCCACGCTGAAAAAATGAAAGCATGCTCATCCTTCAACTTCATCGGTGAGAGAAACATTGACAAGCCTCTGAACCCCACCTATTTTCTCTATTATCCTGACAACTGCCGATGGAACTAGATTCCTCCACTCCACTCCATTGAGCATTTTTTCTCTTATCCTTTTTCCACTGTATTCGCCTCTCATGAACATCGGCGGAACTAGAACTTGGTACCCCCTCTCCTTGAAAAGCCTAACAACGAGAGGATTTCTCGATGCTGCTCCATCGAAGGGTGGCAGAAGTGACTCTAGGTAAGTTACCCACACACTATTGTATGATATATCTGGAACTGGAACAACCATTACCCTCCTTCTATCAATCTTCTCCTCATCAAGTGACTCAATGAACATGAGCATCCTCTCTCCTGCAGTGAAAGGATTCTCGAGGGTGTGGCTCTTCTGCGCGCTCCCTATTGCTACTATCACCTCATCTGCCCTCTCGAGAAGCCATTTGATGACTTCAATATGACCTCTATG
The DNA here is from genome assembly GCA_038734945.1 of Fervidicoccaceae archaeon. Taxonomy (NCBI): domain Archaea; kingdom Thermoproteati; phylum Thermoproteota; class Thermoprotei; order Fervidicoccales; family Fervidicoccaceae; species Fervidicoccaceae archaeon. Next base: position 2,758 of record JAVYOA010000009.1, read on the forward strand.
CACCGGCTGGAACCTTCCAGGAAACACTATTCTTCTCAATCTCTCAGCTACTTCAGACAAATCAGATCACCTACCTTTATGCCAAACCTCTCTGCGAAGTTACCCTTGTTAATTGAGAGTTCCAAAAAACCAAAGCTATTGATATACGCCGCCATCTCCCCCTCAGGTACTAGGCTGAAGGTTCTGCTCACTGTGGCCTTTCCCACCTCTTGATTGCTGATCTTCACGTCCAATTTACCCAAAGAAAGCACATGTTCCGCTTCTTCCTCAGCTGCAGACAAGACTGTGTCTCCAAACGAATCAATGTATATAACTTTGAAGCACCTCCACTCTCCAGACATCTCTGACCACCTTAGGGAAAGCCTCTTGAGGCTTTTCACATCAATTTTTTCCGCAAACTTTTCAACCTCCTCCTCGAGCGACAGCCTGGCTGAAGCAGGAGCAAAAACATCTCTTCCATGGAAAGTTGATGAGACCTGCCAGAAAGAAACTCTGTGCTCATCTATAGCATAGGCCTCAATCTCCTCAGCTCCCTCAGCAATGGGCCACAAGAGGCCGTTGTCTGGACCAACAAAATATCTATCTCCCACTCTCAGGATAATACCCCTCCTTTCGCCTCCAACACCAGGATCCACAACTGAGACATATATCGAGTTCTCGGGATACCAGAGATAGGATGTATAGAGCACATATGCTCCACAAACGATGCAGAAGTGCTGAATGCCATGGGTGAGATCTTCTATTATAGCGCTTGGATTTATCCTTTTTATGGCAGCTTTCATGAGGGAAGCATAGGGATCCCTGGTGCCAAAGTCTGAGAGAAGCACTATGGTCCTCATATCATTTCACAATGAAAAATTGGAAGCCTTGAGTTAAAAGGTTGACTAGAAATCATTCTATTATCCTATGCAGCAGCTTGAGAGCAACCAGTATGGAAACAACATCGAAGATAACAATATTCAGCATATCCCACCCTATGGAATATGATCCATCAACAAGAAGGGATCTAAGGGCATTAACTGTATAGGTGAGCGGATTCACCTCAGCGAGCAGTTGAATTGCTTTGGGCATGACGTTTATTGGATAGAGAGCGTTGCTTGCGAAGAAGAGAGGCATTGTTATGGCACCGATTATCCCCATGAATCTCTCCCTCGTCTTGAGACCTGAAGCAATCAGAATTGAGAGAGCAGTGAAGCCCATGCTGGCTATTATTAGAACGATATATCCCAAGATAAGCTTCAGAGGATCCGATGTTATCTTCGCTCCAACTGCCACTGCAGCCAGGAGAACGATGATATATTGCGTAGATGCTCTGAGCCCTCCGGCTAGCGATCTTCCAATTACTATGAAGCTCCTCGGAATTGGAGAGGAAAGAAGTCTCTTGAGCACTCCAGACTCTCTCTCAAATACAAGCATGATTCCATAGGATAGTGAAATGAACGTCGAGGACTGCAGAATGACTCCTGGAGAGATGAATGTGATGTAGTCTCCAGTAGATGGAAAGGCCCTCACCCTCGCCATTACGCTTCCGAAAATCGCTATCCAAAATATGGGCTGCACAGCTCTCGTAAAAAGCTCAATGGGATCATGAGAAATTCTCCTTAGCTCCAGCTCTGCCATAGCAATTATTGTTTCAAGCCTCTTCATCTCCAGCTTCATCATCCTCCCCTCCTTATCATCTTCCTCTCGCTTACAAGCTCCTTTATGTTTCCACTCTCCTCGGTTATCCTCTTTCCAGTTAGAGCAATGAAGGCCTCATCCAAGGTAGCTTCCTGAACTTTTATTTCCCTTATTTTTATTCCTCTACTCTGCATGAAGGAGATTATAGAGGGGAGAATACTGAAAGCTCCTCTAGCAACGATCTCTATTTCATCTCCCTGAATTTTCTCGACCCTAATGTTGTCTATCTTCAGCAGAAGATCACTTGTTCCATCTATCTGCCTATCCAACCTCATGGAAATTCTGTCCCCTCCTGCAGATGCCTTAAGCTCTTCAGGTGTTCCTGTCTGGATTATTTTACCTGAGACAATTAGACTGACAAAATTGGCGTATTTGTCTGCCTCATCCATGTAGTGCGTTGCAAAGAATATGGTAGTGCCAAATTCCTTCTTATATTCAAGAATTTTCTCCCAAACAATTCTCCTGGCATTGGGGTCCAGGCCAATAGTGGGCTCATCGAGAATCATGAGCCTTGGCTTCACCATGAGAGCACACGCTATTTCTAGCCGCCTGAACATTCCTCCAGAGTAGGTCTTCACCAGCCTGTGAGAGGCCTCCTCCAAGTCCATGATATTGAGGACCTCATCTATTGCTTGTTTCCTCTGCTCCGAAGGAATTCCATAGATCTTCGAATATATGAGCAAATTCTCATATCCCGTTAGATCTGTCCAGAGAGAAACCTCCTGGGGAACATATCCAATGAAATTCCTCACATCTGCTGCCCTTTTGACAACATCCAATCCAAATACCTTAGCACTTCCACTAGTAGGCAATAGCTGGGTTGTCAATATTCTAATTAGAGTTGTTTTTCCAGCTCCATTTGGACCTAGGATCGCATGTATGCTTCCCTCTTCTACCGAGAGATCTAGTCCATCTAGAGCCCTTACTCCTCCGCTATAAATTTTAACTAAGTTCTTCACTTCTATTGCATTCGTAAAAAAACGCCTCCAGAGAACTCTACGAATTCTCTGTATCCACACATGCCCTTTTATTCTTTAACCGAATAAAGTTAGTGGAAACAGTATTATTCTTCTTTGCTTCATCTTCATCTTAGGCTTATCCAGAAAGGTGGGGTAGATTGGCATGGAAAGCGCAGTGCTGATAGATGGAAGCTATGGAGAGGGAGGAGGGCAAATAGTCAGAACATCCATCGCCCTCTCCGCAGTCAGCGGTAGACCAGTCAAGATCTTCAACATAAGAGCTAGGAGGAAGAATCCCGGACTTCAGCATCAGCATTTATCTGCTATCCGCGCCATAGCAATGATCTCTGAGGGAAGGATCTCTGGAGCAACCCTTGGAAGCACAGAAGTTTTCTTTGTGCCAGGTAAGCTAAGATCTGGGAACTTCAGAATAGATGTTGGTACTGCTGGAAGCGTAACCCTAATTGCCCAAGCTCTTTTACCGATCCTTCCATTTCTTCCCGGAAGAACGAAGATCGAAATAATTGGGGGAACAGATGTTCCCTGGAGTCCCACATCTGATTATTTCTCAACTGTCGTTGTTGGGATATCTGAGGCGATAGGGCTGAAGTTCTCCTTCGAAATTGTGAAGCGAGGGTACTATCCAAAGGGAGGAGGCAGAGTTATCATAGAAATCGACGAGCCCCCAGGAGAGATCAGACCCTTCAAACTTATTGAGAGGGGAGAACTAAAGGAGATAATCATCTTGAGCACTGCACACAATCTTCCCAGACATGTTGCAGAGAGGCAGGCAAATTCAGCAGCTGAGATGCTGCAAAGTGCTATGAGAGAAGTGAAGCTAAGGAGAGTCATTGAGGACGACTCGAAAGGAGAGAGGCCTCTGGATCCGGGATCTTCTATAGCGATAGTAGCACGCACTGAAAAATCCTTTCTCGGCTCTGACTCCCTGGGAGAGAGAGGAAAGAGGGCGGAAGTCGTTGGAAAGGAAGCTACAGAGAAGCTCATAGAGGATCTCTCAACAGGAAAGGCCCTAGACAGGCACATGTCCGATATGCTCATTCCTATTGCTGCCCTCGCTGGCAGAGGAAGCGAGCTGGGTGGAGCTAAGCTAACAGAGCACGCTGCAACTAATGTCGAGATAGTCAAGCAGCTTCTGGGGGTAAGGGTTGAAGTAAGTGGAAGAAAGGGGGAGCCATTTACTCTGAAGATCCTTTAGCATGTTCTGCTGTTTCACACTCTTCACCCTTCTCCCTCTCTGGTAGACAAAATCTCCTCACAATCTCCAGTATTATAGAAGTAGTGCTGTTTGGAAAAACATTTGTATTTCTTTTCTCCAGCCTTCTCACATCAATTCCCCTAACCCCCCTTCTCTCCAGCTCTTCCTTAAGCTTTATCTCATCGACCTTCTGGTCTGGCCCGAGAATAAGTATATCAGGAGAAAGCTCAACAACTCTCTTCAGAAAATCCTCCTCATCTCCCAGAACAGCATCTTTAACCCATCTTATGGATTTCACCATTTCGAGCCTAGATTTCTCCGGAAAAATAGTCTCTCTCCCCTTGATCTTTTTCACATTTACATCTCTGGAAACAATCACGTATAGTTCTCCGAACTGAGCAGCTTGCTTCATGAAGTACACGTGTCCAGGATGCAGTATATCGAAGGTTCCAGCTATTACAACCTTTTTGGCTTTCTCTCTCTTCCACTCTATCTTCAGCTTCCCCCTCAATGCCAGAGAATCCAGGAGACCCTCTGCATATGAGATGGCGGCGATCGCGGTTGTGCAGTCCTCCCTTGAAAGGTAGTAGTCAGCATCCTTGACATAGAGCTCTGAGAGCTCCACAAGCTTGAGATCTTCGGGGGGTAGCTGCTCCATACTCCTTTTCGCCTGAGCCAATGCGTCCTTGACCATTGATATATAGAGTGATGCCCTGCTACATGCATCGCTCACTTCCTGTACACCTCAAGCGCCTCTTTTTCCATGAAGTGCAGCTTTCCCGGAACAATGAGCGAGTCTGGAGGATTGAAATGCATTTCCATCAATTCTCCGGCTCTTCCTGCGATAATTCTCTCATCGGGCCAGGAGGCTCTCTCCACAACAACCACCTCAATATCCTCCGAGAACGCTTTCCTCTTCTCAATCCCTTCTGCCTGCATTAGAAGCTTTATTGCCTCTGCAGCGCTGAGGGGTCCAAGCTTCTCATCAATATCAAGGAAGAAAAAAGTATGCAGTCCTCTTCTCCTGTTTTCCTCTAGCACCAAATAAGGATAGATTGAGATAATTCCATCCTTTGGGTAAACTATTGTTGCACTCTCTCCAAACTTGTATTGAAACAGGCCAGTTGCTGAAACGGAATAGGAAAATATGTTGACCGAGGGTATATATTCCACTTGACATCCTCGTTGCATGAAGTGCAGCTTGAGAGCTAAATGAGTTGTTGCAATGTAGGGATCCCCTATAACAGCTAGAGCTACGGCTTTCCCAACCAATGCTTCCTTGAGAATTTTTTCCCCAGAGCTCTCTTCCAGATCCTTCCTTGACAGCCTGAATATTTTCTCCCTTCTCACACCAATTTTCTCCAGGGCAAGGATTGGTTCGGGATAGTAGAAGCTAGTGTACTCTTCCAAGTAGACCAGATCAGCCTCCCTTAGAGCTTCAGCAGCTCTAAGCGTTATGTGTCCTTCTTGGAGGCCGAGTCCAATGAACGCAATTCTACCAATGCATCTGCTCAAGACAATCATTCCCCGGAGCGAGTGAAATATTAGTTCGATAGCTCTATTTATTCATTCACAGATGATGAAGTATGGGAATTGCATACATTAACGGAATATTGAGCATTGGAGGCATCTCTGCTGAGGAAATTGCCAAGGAGTTTGGAACCCCCATATATGTATATGATGAGGAGACAATTCGCAAGAGCTATGAGAGAATAAGGGAAGCATTTTCCTACGAGAACCTTGAAATAATGTATGCAGCTAAGGCAAATTCCAACATCCACATTCTCAAGATAATGAGAGAACTGGGTGCTGGGCTTGATGCTGTTTCTCCCTATGAAGTCTTGTTGGGAAGGATGGCAGGATTTGCTCCGGAGTCAATTTTATTCACTGGAAGCAGTGTGAGCAATGAGGACATGAGAATGGCAATAGAGGCAGGAGCTCTGATTAATATTGACTCGATATCGCAGCTCAGAAGATATGCATCTCTCTTCCCGGGAGGAGAGGTCTCGATCAGGATAAACCTTGGCTATGGAAGCGGCTATCATTCATATTTGGTGACTGGAGGAAGAACAAAGTTTGGAATAGATGCAATAGATCTGGATCTCGCTATCGATATAGCTATGAGAAATGGAATCAAAATCATTGGTCTGCATACTCATATGGGTTCTGGAATAGTTGACTGGAAACTCTATGTGAGGGCTCTAAAGGATCTTCTCACATTGGCCAGAAAGCTTGATGGCCTGGAATTTGTTGATGTTGGCGGTGGATTTGGCATCGCATATAGAAAGGAGGATCCATCAATTGAAATTGAAAAAGTAGGAGCCGAGCTTTCCCGAATGATGCATTCCTTCAACATGGAAATTGGCAGAAGCGTGAAGCTCAGAATCGAACCAGGAAGGTTCCTAGTTGCAAGGGCAGGAGCACTCATAGCTAGAGTGGTTGATGTGAAGGAGATCCGGCATGGAGAGGAGAGAGAGGCATTCATTGGGATAGATAGCGGAATGGGTCATCTCATAAGGCCAGCCCTTTATGAAGCATATCACGAAGTGGTTCCAGTGAGAGAGAAAGTGGGAGAGAGAATCAGGGCTCATGTAGTAGGTAATTACTGTGAGAGCGGGGATATAATAGCTCTAGATAGAATTCTTCCATATATGAGAGAGGGAGATCTGCTTGCTGTTCTGGATGCAGGAGCCTATGGGTACTCAATGAGCTCCAACTATAATATGAGGCCCCGGCCTGCCGAGGTCATGGTTAGAATTGGAGGAAAGGTAGAGCTAATTAGAAGGAGAGAAACCTTCGAAGACATGGTAAGAGGAATGATAATCAAATGAATCTCAATAGGAAGCTGGGCTTGGATTCAGCACGAACCTATAATAGAAATCATCGAATCATTTCAGTATTGCTGAAAAACGCATTTTCATGACAGATCCTGGGAAAAAGAAAAAGCTAGGGATAGATCTGTCCTGGCTCGATAATGGAGCCTGGCCTCAGGGCAGTACCTCCATTAACTATAGCACCTTCTCCAACTATAGCCCCCCTCTTTCTATAAGCTTCTCCCTTCTTTCTGGCCTCATGTACATCAAAGTTGAGCGTCACAACGAGAGGTCTGAGAGTAGCTCTTTCTCCGATGACACTGTCGGTCACGTTTGAATGAGATCCTATAGTTGCCCTCATTCCTATGTAGCTCCTCTTTACTTCAGCTCCCGAGCCAATGATAGCATAGGGCTCAACAGAAACACCTGCTCTAAGCAACGTATGTGCTCCCACAAATGCCCCCCTAGATATGTAGGCTGGTCCCTTTATTATTGAGTAATGGTCAATGACGGCATCATCCTCAATTATGACGGGACCTTCCAATATGGCAGTAGGGCTTACCTTTGCGCTCGAGCTTATATGCATGCCGACAGTCTCCGTGAGAAGCGATTTCACTATCTCGAGAAGCTGCCATGGAGATGAAATCGGGCTGTACTTTCCAGAATATATATAGAAGGATGGGTTCTCCTCATTGAGCATCTTCAATAGAACCTCATTCAAATTCCTGGAATTTTCCAACCTACTGACTATGCTGTCCCGCTCAGCAAACATAACTCCTGTGAATAAATATGGAGATCCTATATCTCCCATCAGAGCAGCCCGCTTCACATATTTTCCTATGAACTCAACCTCAACACCTATCTTTCCTGCTAGCTCTTCATGTGGAATTTGGCTTGGGACAAGAACAGCTAGGCTCTTCCCTCCAGCTTCATTCCACGCTGCTAGAGCGCTTTGTAGAAAGTCCGAAGAGAACATGTGGCTTCCGGCTATAAATGCTATATCGTTTTCCTTCGCCCTCGAAATAGCCTGCTGGGCGCATAGGATCTCGCTTCCTTCCTCACATTCAATCAGCGTTGTTCTTTCCCCTACTGCAGCCCTTACCTCCTGTGAAATATATGGATAAGCAACTATGAAGTCAGTGAAACCAGAATCCAGAACGCTCTGCGTCATCCATACAGCAACTGGCTTGCCAAGGATCGATATGTTTGAGACAGATCTATCTCTTTTTGTCAGAGGATATAGGTTCTCAAAACTCGTATGGCTTACATACACTACTGAGACCATCTCACATCACTCCACTGTGACTGTTTTTGCTAGATTTCTTGGTCTGTCTGGATCATGCCCTCTCCTTACAGCGGTATAGTATGCGAGGAGCTGAAATGGGGGAGTGAGGGCATAGGGCTCGAGCAGGTATTCTGCCTCCGGAACAGCTAAAACCATCTTTGCGCCCAGCCTCTCGCTTATCCTTCTGAAGGAAATAGCTACTGTAAACGCCCCTCTCGCATTCATTTCTGCTATGTTGCTCGCGATATCCTCATGTGAGTCAGAGGTAACAATGAAGAAGACAGGAAAACCAGCTTCAACCAGGGCTATTGGACCATGCTTGGACTCACCGGCAGGATATGCTTCAGCGTGAATATAGGATATTTCTTTCAGCTTGAGTGCAGCCTCGTATGCCAGGGGAACTCCAAGCCCTCTGCCAAGAAAATAGAGACTCTGAACTGATGCTATTCTTTCAGCCATCATCTTGGCTGGACCCTCCGTTAAGCTTATTGCATCACCTGCCACTTTTCCAGCAGAGCCCATGAGTTTCAAAAGATCTTCCTCCTCTTTGGTAGTGATTTTTCCTACCTTTGCTGCCAGCTTTATTGAGAGGAGGGATGCAACTAGAGCCTGGGTAAGAAAGGTCTTCGTGGCAGCCACTCCTATTTCAGGGCCAGCTCTCATAGGTATTGTGAAGTCAGACTCTCTTCCAATAGTGCTTCCCATAACGTTAGTTATTGACACTGCTATAGCTCCTCTCTCCTTGAAGGTCCTCATCGCCTTCATCGTATCTATGGTTTCTCCGCTCTGGCTGACAGCTATTATTATGTCCCCCTTTCTAGCCAAGCTTCCCACGGTTTTATATTCAGATGCTATGAACGGATATACTATTTTTCCAGTCAGCATTTCAACATAAAGCTTAAGAAGGAGGGAAGCATGGAAGCTCGTACCGGCAGCAGTAACGAATATCCTCTCTCCCTTGGCCAGTACATCAGCCGCTCTATCGAGTATGTCATCGCTCATGAGCCCATCGTATGTGCTTTTTAGAACCTGAGGCTGCTCATGTATCTCTTTTATCATGAAGTGAGGATATCCCCCCTTTCTAACCATCTCCGACTTCCACTCAACGAGGAGCAATCTCCTACTAACATCTACCTTTTCTCCATTCAGGCTCTCAATGTGAACTTCTTCGGGAGATATCCAACCTAGTTCTCCGTCAGAGAGGGGAATGAATGCATTAGTGTACTCCAGCATGGCTGGTATGTCACTTGCCAGGAAATTCATTTCCTTGGCAACACCAACAATCAATGGGCTCTCCTTTCTTGCAAAGAATATTTTTTTTGGCTCTTTCCTATAAATAACAGCAATCGCATAGCTTCCTTCCAGCATGGATACCGCTTTTCTGAAAGCTTTGAAGAAATCATCATTATTCTTAGAGAGCTCCTCGATGAGATGGGCAACTACCTCTGTGTCGGTCTCGCTTCTGAAGATGTGCCCCCTTGCATGGAGCATCTTTTTCAGCTCGAGAAAGTTCTTTATAATGCCATTGTGCACTATAGCAATTTCCTCCCTGCAGTCAACCTGTGGGTGGGCATTAATTTGTGTTGGAGAGCCATGGGTTGCCCACCTGGTGTGGCCTATTCCAACAAATCCTGGCGTATCAGTAAAGTTGTATCTCCTAGCAACCTGGTCAAGCATGCCATCGCTCTTCTTGACAATTATTTTGTCCCTGTTGCTATCTATCATTGCAATCCCAACACTATCGTATCCTCTGTACTCGAGGGACTTTAGACTTCTCGTGATCATTTCAGCAACCTTAACCCTGTCTCCTAATAGTGAACTAGCGGCAACTCCTATTATTCCACACAAGCTGGGATACCTCTACTTACTCATGATACTGGTGCATTGAACTGATGCTTTATATCCTTAGCGAATAAATTTGAGCGGAAATGGAAAGCTTTCATCTCTATATGCTTCATCCCAAAATAGATATTCATAAATGGAGCTAAGTCTAAATGCTTCCTCAATCTCTCTCCACTTTTTCTGATCAACATTTTCCAGCACTTCATCAGCTATCCTGAGGATCCTGTTCACAATTTTCTCATAAGTTCCTGTGGAGTAAGTTTCTATCCATTTCCTGTACATCTCTTTTGGGGAACCTCTTGCCTCCAGCTGCCTTCCCACCTCCAAGTATATCCAGTAGCACGGAAGCACGGCACTGAGGCCTACAGGAAAGTCCCTCGAGAGTACTGAAGAAAGGAGATGATTGACGTAAGCTACATTGACTGGATTCGGAGAAGCTCTCTCTATTTCCTCCCTCGATATCCCCCAGACAGCAAAGAAGCTCTCATGCAGGCTCTTTTCAACTTCATATACTCCCAGAGCATCCTCTATGAGGATCCTCTGCCATTCCTCCGCCGGAGCTCTAAGAGCAAGGGCCGAAAGAGCCTTTGCGAACCCCCTCAAGTAAATCGTATCCTGAACCACATATACTTTGAAAAGCCTCTCATTGAGCGAGCCATCAGTGAGCCCTTTCAAGAATGGATGAGCAATTATTGCCTCAAATACATCAGCTATACTTTTCCAGAGCCTCTGCGTTGGCCTCTCGGCCAAACTTGAACACCATGGTTTTTTTGTTTTTAAAAAATATAAGGTTACTTTTCACGTTTCTTCTTGAAATTCAAAGAGAGTTTCAGGAAAAAGGGAATTTGGCTTGAGGGGATCTCAGAAGTATCTAGTCATCTACGTTGCAGTGAGCATACCGCTCAACTTCATCGCCAAAGATCTTCTGTTACTGTTTAATCCCTTCTTTCTCACGGCAATCCGCTCGCTTGTTATGATGCTTGTTCTAATATTTCTCAGAATGAGCTTCCCCAGAATCGAAAGATATCATGTTCTCATGGCAGCACTCATCTATATCAGCACCATACTTTGGCTCGAGAGTCTCATTATCTTAACACCAGGGGACTCCATAGTTCTAGGTTACTCTATGCCCGTAATAGCAGTATTTCTCGGCTGGGTGCTACTTGGTGAGAGGGAAAAGCTTTGGCCAGCTATTATATCATTTCTTGGCTTCATCATATATGCTTATCCTATTTCCACTCGAGGAAGCATTGAGGGGGCAGTCATCTCTCTCTCAAATGCCTTTTTCTGGGCACTTTACAGTGTTCTCTACAGAAAGAGCAGGAACGATGATCCCCTGGAGACAAATGCAGCAATATTCACTGTTCTCACACTGATGTCCATTCCTACAGCCCTTCTTGAGAGAGTTCCCCTTGAAGCCCTTCTGAGCCCTCGTTATATCATCGATCTTTTCTGGCTCTCCATAGCAGGAGGTGCGTTTCAATTCATTTCCTGGAACAAGCTTCTGCTTATAGATGGGGTTGAGAAAGCAACAGTTGAGAGCTATCTCGTTCCGATAGGAGTTCTCCTGACTCAATTCCTCATTTTCAAAATTTCTCCATATATTATCCAAATTGCTGGCCTCGGACTGGCCCTTTTTGGAATAATCATATCAGCAAAAGTGAAGAACAATAGTCAGACTTCCACAAGGAAAGCTCTTCAAGTTGAAGTTTGATCAAAGAGGAAGCATCAGGGGAGGTTCACTCGATCATCCGATCTCCATTTACGCTCTCATCATCTGCTCCTCGCTCAGCAATCTAGCTATGTGCTCAGCTATTTCTTCCTTCCTGAGAGGCAGCTGCACCCCCGTCCTCCTTATTCTTAGAACAGCTGAGCTGGTATCTTCTTCCTTCTTTCCAATCACAATAATGAGAGGAGTCCACAGCATCCCCCACTCTCTCAGCTTTTCTCCCAGCCTCTTCTGCGAGAGATCAATGAAAACTCTAGCGAGACCTGCTTTTCTCAGCTCCTGTGCTATTTCTCTAGCGTAGTTCTCGGAAGCATCGCCTATTCTCAGCACAGTTGCCTGATACGGGGAAAACTCAATAGGTAGGGATGGAGGATCCTCCAATCCTTCTTCCAGAGCTATCAGTCTGTCGGCTATAAGGGAAACTATAAAACTATTCAATAGCATGTATTTTTCTTGTTCGGTTTGGATTCCAACCGGAATGGATATTTCCTCTCCATATTCTGCGATTATAATCCCTCCACTCTCCTCAAGCTTGAGCTTTCTGAAGTCTCTCCTACAGGGGCTTCCATGAGAGTGTAGGAAAAAATCAACTAAGGACTCTCCTCCGGGCAATATTGACAGTTTTATGTTCCCTCCCCCCTCGCAATGCTTGGCTGCCTCATCTAATGAGGAGGCCGTGCACATGAAATGAGAGGGAGTGACCCTCTCCATGATAATCTGAGACCAAGGCTCTCTGAACTTTGCGAACTCCCTGGAAATATCGAGGCCGAATCTCCGGAAATAATCATTTACAAGCTTCTCGTGGATCTTCCTAGAAAGCCTGAGGGCCTCTTTTCCTCTCTTTCTTTCAAAGCTCCTTGAAAGCTCAGCCAGAGGATGACCGTAAGCTTCTATGAGGAACTCCTTGTACCATCCGAAGGGAGCTCTCATAACCGAGCTGGCACATCTTTGAGTACGCTCAAACAGCTCCTTCAGCAATTGGATAGATCTATTTGGAGACTCCAAATTGCTTGATAAATGTGCATAGGGATAAATGACTATTGTTGAGGCTTTTACTCTAGAGGCATGACTGCAGATCTCTCTCGCGACTTCTTCTACTTCCGCTTCTCCATCTCCTCTCTCTATTGTTGTGAAAACAACTAGAGCGTTCTCAGCTGAGGCCCCTTCTCCAAACCCTTCATCCTCAGCATTGTCCAACGCCTTCTCTCTTATCTTGTAGCTGAACCTCTTAGCATGAATCTGGAGAGTTCTCATTTGGAGATCACTGCTATATAGATAGGAAGCTTCTCTTTTCTCCAGTCTGCTGAGGCTGAAGTGTGGGAAGAGGAGGAGGTACTTGAAGCTCTCTCGATATCAATATGAGTGATGACATAATGTGAGGGAATATGAGAGAAGATACAACAGCTATTCTCTCCTCCTGCTTCCTCTTTTCGAAAAACTCAACCCTCTCCTCCTGATTCTGTGTCTGGATTCTAGCCTTTCCTCCTAGGTTAATTGTTATTGCCATAGGATCCGAATTCAGGCTAACCTTGAACTCATATAGTCCAGTGCCCGAGGAGGGATCTTCGCTTATTCTCGTAACGCTCATCTGGGTATTGTATCTGAAAATTTGCGGAAGAGCCTCCGATATCTTTTCTCCACTAATTCTTTCAACTATAATCTGTATCATTGGCAACACTACCACCTTCATTTCCTATTACGAGGGAAGCAACTTGTGAAGCTCTTTCCCTTGCATCTTCAACATCTTTTCCAGATACATTAATTATTATCCCTGTTCTCAATTCTCTGAACTTGAATCTTCTGGATCCATTTATTTCATACTCCTCAATCAATGTTAGCTCAAATGTTCCTGGGCTCATAATCAACGCCCTCATCATAATATTCAGCGATCGAAGACAAAATCATCGCCAAGTTTTATTTGATATACTGGTAATTAAGGAGTTTTGACCTTATCGAATGCTTCTTTTAATTTTTTGTATGAGGATTCCAGAGAATCCGATATAACTCTCGTCTCGCCAATGACGCTCAAGAAATTCGTATCTCCGATCCATCTTGGAACTACATGTATGTGAAGGTGTCCCTCAACCCCAGCTCCAGCTGCCCTTCCAAGATTTATCCCCATGTTTATTCCATCTGGCCTATATGAGCTTTTCAGTACTTTGGTAGATAAGGCAACAAGGTCCATTAGCTCCTTTCTCTCCTCTTCATCTAGCTCCTCTGGAGTTGATACATGTCGATATGGCACTATCATGAAGTGCCCTGAGGTGTAGGGGAATCTATTTAGAACAACAAAAACCCTTTTTCCTCTATAGACTATCAGGTTTTCGCTATCGCTCTTTCCATTTCTGAGCATCTCACAAAACACACATTCTTTCCTCTCCTCTTGAGGAGAGGAAAAGGAAGCTACGTATCTAGATCTCCAGGGAGCCCAGAGTATTTTCAAGCCTCTATCTGCCCCCTACTCCTCAGCATCCTTTATTCCGTTCTCGGTTATAGCAAATACTGCTTCTCCCTCTGGAAGGTGAGGGGCATCGACAACCCTCGCAATTCTCTTGTTCCCTCTGCTCTTTCTAAGCTGAACTCTCACCCCTGGTGCATGGTATAAGACATGACCTCCGACTGCCTGGGTAGGATCTCCATAGAATACATCCGGCCTGGCCATCACTTGATTTGTTATAACAACAGCTATGTTATAGACTTCGGCCATTCTCATGAGCTGATGAAGATGCCTGTTCAGCTTCTGCTGTCTGGAGGCTAGGTTCTCCCTTCCAGGATATTCAGCTCTGAAGTGACCTGTAACTGAATCCACAACCACGAGCTTCACGCCTCTCTCTGGGATTATTTCAGAAACCTCCTCTACAACTGCCATTTGATGATCGCTGTTAACAGCCCTTACATAAAGTATATTCTCCATAACTTCATCTGGATTAAGACCCAAATTCCTTGCCATGGCCTCTATTCTCTCCCACCTAAAAGTGCCCTCGCTGTCTATGTAAACAGCTTTTCCGTTCAGTCCACCCCTTTCTTGCGGAAGCTGAACGTTGACTGATAGCTGGTGACTTATCTGAGTATTGTGCAGGATTAAACCAGTTGAAGATATGAAATAGTGAAGCCTGGGCACAACAACATCATATACATAGCCATTGTACTTTTCTATTTTGGAGTTCTTAACTTCAAGAGTTTCTGTGCTAGCTTTTCTTGAATCCATTCTCCTAATTGCTATTGTTCTATCACCTGGTCTGATTTCTGAGCTCCTCCTCCATTCCAGCCCATTTCTTCCCAGCAGAAGGAATGGATGATTCAGGGTCGTTCCGAGCTCGGTGCCATCGGATAGCTTTATCCTGACTATCTTGCCAACCCTCTGTCTGTAGATAAAGGGAACCGGCATTTTCACCAGTTCTCTGAAGAAAATGCTTGGTACTTCAGCTCTGTTTAGTTCCACGGAGGTTCCTCCGTCTATTTTTTTCTCCTTTCCCTCACTCAGAGCCATATCGTATATCTCTGAAACAGAAATCGCTGGAATGAATTTTTTATTTATGTAGATTGCTATCTCTGTATCTGGAGTGAAGCACTTCCCTGTGCCAAACTCTCCAAAGAACTCGGTAACCGTCCTTGTCTCAACTCCTCCTCCCAGAAGATCGTCGAGAGCTCTGCTTCCGGTCGTGATTTTTCCTACCGTCTGCCTCTCCTTCTTCAGCTCTAGAGCAGTTTTGAACTTTATGTCTAGAGCCTCCCTAGCTGCTTTTATGGCCTTCTGTGCCGTCACCAGAGGAATGCCGACTGCAGCACTTATCTCCTGGGGAGTTGCAACAGCAATTGCTTCAAGGGAAGCATAGCCAGCCTCAACGAGTTTCGCTGCTGTTGCAGGGCCAACTCCTGGAAGATCAGTTAGGCTCTTTATTTTTCTCTCTTCAGCTGTGGTGCCATTTTCTAAATCCTCCCCTCTTTCCTCCTTCTGAGCTTTAGGAGTCAATTTTCCCAACCTTTTCCCTCTTCCCTCTTTTTAATACCTATACTTCATTGTTTAAATAAGTAGTTATCCGAAAATATTGTTTTCCTTGGACATGCAAGAATAGAAAAGGAGAAACACACTGCATCTAAAAAGCCAGAGAGACTTGCGGCATCTCCAAGGCCGTCTCCTTTTTCCTGTTCTTTATCTTCTCCACTGCTCTTATGAAGTCAGACATAGTGACTACATCTCTTCCATCTCTAATGGCATAATATCCAGCTTCAACACATGTAGCCTTTATCTCAGCACCAACGAAACCCTCAGAAATTTCAGCCAGCCTTTCGAGATCTACGTCCTTCCCTATATTCATTTTCCTCGTGTGAACCGAGAATATTTCTAGTCTTCCTCTCTTATCTGGAAGCGGCACTTCAATTATCCTGTCGAACCTTCCAGGTCTCAGAATGGCTGGATCCAATATATCTATCCTGTTAGTTGCCGCAATTATCTTGACGTTTCCGAGCGGGTCAAAACCATCCATCTCAGCAAGCAGCTGCATCATCGTTCTCTGAACCTCTCTTTCTCCACTCGTTCCCATATCTATTCTCTTAGCTGCTATGGCGTCCAGCTCATCTATGAATATTATAGAAGGAGCCTTTCTCTTTGCAAGCTCAAATACCTCCCTAACTATTCTCGCCCCTTCGCCAATGAATTTTTGAACGAACTCGCTCCCAACAACCCTAATAAATGTTGCCTTTGTCTCATGGGCAACCGCCTTTGCTAGCAGTGTCTTTCCAGTGCCTGGTGGACCGTAGAGCAGCACTCCTTTTGGAGGCTCTATTCCTACCTTTCTGAATAGATCTGGCTTTAGGAGAGGGAGCTCAATTGTTTCCTTGATCTCCTCAATTTGCTTCGACAGACCTCCTATGTCTGAGTACGAAACTTCCGGCCTTTCCAGAACTTCCATCGCTTTAACATACGGATCTTCTCTATTGGGAAGAACCTCAACAATGCTGGATCCTCTTTGATTTATGGCTACTATGACTCCAGGATATAGCCTATCCTTCTGTATGTTTCCCCCAATGGTTACAATTAAATTTGGTCCCGAGGAGCTCTTAACAACAGCCCTCCCATCTGGCAGGATATCTAATACTACCCCCTCGATTAGTGGAGGAGCGAGTAGCTTCTCCATCTCCTCCTTATAGTATTTTACCTCTCGCTTTAAAACAAGCTTTTCTTCCTCGAGCTCCTTTATCTTTTTCTCCAGATACTTAACATATTCTGTTAAGCTGTCACTTTCTATTCCCGTGAAATCACCATCGCTCTCCATATTAACCCCTTTCATAATATTTTATAACAACTACACTAATTTATTCTATTGTATCAGTTTAAATGGAATAGGGTGCTTTATTAGTATGCCAGAAGTGCTTTATTGCGAGCTTTGCGGCTCTCCCATAGTTGGGAAGTCATATAAAGTGAGTGTAGAGGGAGTTAGCCTCACAGTATGTGAGAAGTGCTACAGAAAGCAGAGCGCTAAAGCTAAGGAGAAGGCAATGCCTGTTGAGAATAGGGCTCAGCATGCTTTGAAGGAAACCAGCTCAAGAAATGTCAAACAAAAGGCAAAGAAGGAGATAGAGCTTGAGGTGGTCGATGACTATTCTACAAGGATAAAGGAGGCAAGAGAAAGAATGGGTCTCTCTCTGCTTGTTCTCTCCCAAAAAGTGATGGAGAAGGAAACAGTTCTCAAGAGAGTAGAGCAAGGTAGGTTGAGGCCATCCATAGATTTAGCAAGAAGGCTGGAGAAGGCTCTGGGAATTAAGCTTTTAGAGCCGGTAGTCGATGAAGGCAGCAGCAAGATGTCTGCCGAGATAGAAGATGAAACTGAGGTAACCTTGGGAGACATTGTGAATATTCGTAAGAAGGGGTGATTGGAGCGACCAGAAACTCGGTCCTCCTCTACGATAGAAGAGCTCCTCAGTATATACTGAAAGAGCTGTCAGCTCTAGCTTCAGTGGTTGGGATAGCTATAGTGGAAAGTGTTTCTATAAGAAATGGGAGCTCAAGAACGAGAATAAGCGACTTCAAGTTAAATGAGCTCAAGAAAAAGCTGATTGAGAGCAACTCAGATATTGTGCTTCTCGAGCCAGAGCTATTTCCCAGCCAAAAAATTGCAATAATGAAAAAAACAGGTGCTGAGGTCATCGACAGAACTATGCTTCTTCTTGAGGTCTTCGAGAGAAATGCTGGGTCCAGAGAGGCGAAGCTTCAAATAGAGGTAGCGAAGCATAAGCATGAGCTACCCCTGCTCAGAGAATTGATCAACAGGAGTAAAAGAGGGGAGCTTCCTGGCTTTATGTCAGGCGGAACATATGCTATAGACAGACACTATAGGCAAATTAGAAAGGAGATAGCGAAGTCGAGGGAGGAACTTGATAAGATAAGGAAGAGAAGGGCTTTCTTGAGGGAAAGAAGAAAGGAAATAGGCCTTCCATCAATTGCCATAGTTGGCTATGCTAATGCAGGAAAGACTTCTCTATTCAATTTCATGACAGGAAGCAATAGAACAGTTGGTCCGATTCCCTTCACAACAATTTCCCCAAAGGTTTCCAGGCACAGATCTCTTCCCATAGCTTTAGTGGATACTGTTGGCTTTGTTCTAAATGTGCCTCCAGAGATTGTTGAAGCATTCTATGGGACACTTGAGGAGATAGGTGAGGCTGGAGGAATGATATTTGTGATAGACATAAGCGAAGAGGAGGAAGTTATAAGAGAGCAGATGATCCAGGCAGCGAGCATACTTTCAAACCTAGATTCTATATACAAACCAATATCAATTGCTGCCAACAAAATCGATGTCGCTAAAGGCCTTGAAAAAGAGAAGAAGATGAGAGAGATGGAAAGACTGGAGAGGGATCTTTTTCCAAATAAGCTTGGGATATTCCCCATTAGCGCCCTCAGAGGAGAAGGTGTAGATAAGCTGGAGGGGTCAATTTGGCGCGCCTTGAACCAGAAACAGGAGTACTTAGGATAGGGCATAGACCGGAGAGAGACAAGAGAGTTACAACACACGTGGCGCTTGTTGCCAGAGCTTTCGGCGCCTCATACTTTTTTCTTTCCGATGTATGCGATCTTAGCGTTATGAGGAGCCTCTTCTCCGTCGAAGATAGATGGGGGAGAGGGATAAAGCACGCTTCATGTGGTCTGGATTACATGGAGTATATAGCTAATTGGAAATCGGTTGGAGGAAAGGTAGTGCACCTTACGATGTATGGAGAACTTCTAAATAGAGCCATCGAGGAAGCTCAGAGCTACAGAAAGCCCATTTTGATAGTTGTTGGAGCAGAAAAAGTTCCCAGGGAAGTCTATGAAGTAGCAGACCTCAACGTCTCTGTGGGCAATCAACCACATAGTGAAGTAGCAGCGCTGGCGATTTTCTTAGATAGATTATATAATGGGGAGGAGCTATATATTGAATATGAAGGGGCAAAGGCCGTAATAGAGCCCACAAGGACAGGAAAGAAGGTTAGGCTCGTGGAGGAAAGCGAGAATGAGCTCCAAGTTTGAGAAGCTAATAAAGGAGGAGGATCCCCAAGATTCCCTCGAAGAATATATTTACAAGCTAGCTCCCAAGGGATCTCTAACCCTTTTCCGCATGCTGAGAGACGAAGGAAAGGAGCTAACAGAGGACGAAATAGCTGAAATATTGGGAGCAAGCAAAAACATTGTCAGGAAAATTCTGTATAAACTCCACGACCTCAATGTATTAGTATATAGAACAGTTAAGGAGGAAAGCACGAACTGGAACACATACTACTGGAAGATAAATTGGGAGGGGCTGGCAATCTCTCTGTTGTATAGAAAAAAGGAGGTTCTCCAGAAGCTGAAGCAGAGACTAGCATATGAATCAACGAACAGAATAGTCTATCTATGCAGAAAGTGCGGAAGAGAATATAGATTCGAGGAAGCTCTTTCCAATGATTTTTCCTGTCCAATCTGCCACACTCCCTTGGACTACGTTGATAGATCTAAGCAGATATCAATATTGGAGGACTATGTGAGGAGGATTGAAAAGGAGCTTGCAGAGGAATCGAGAAGGCTTCAAAGTAGCTGACCTTTTCTGTGGTGGAGGGGGCTTCGCGAGAGGGTTCAAGGAAAAAGGGTTCAGCATCCTATTTGGCATTGATAACCTGAAGTCTGCTGCCAAAACCTATAAGGCAAATTTTCCCAAAGCTGTGGTCCTTGCCGAGGATATCAAGGAAATAACTGGCGAAACAATAAAGAGCCTCGTTGGAGATGTGGATGTGCTGATAGGAAGCCCTCCCTGCGAGCCATTCACTGCTGCAAACAAACAGAGAAAAAGAGATCCTCTTGATAGGCTCTACTCCGATCCGCAGGGCATCCTAACGCTGAATTTCTTCAGGATATTGAGCGAAGTTAAGCCAAAAGTCTGGGTGATGGAAAACGTTCCAGCCATAATGGAAAACGGACTAAAGGACTCTCTGGCAAGAGAAGCAAGAAGAGCTGGATACAGCAGAATCTATTTCAACGTTCTAAGAGCGGAAGACTACTGCACTCCGAGCAGGAGAACTAGGCTCTTTCTCTCAAACATCCCAATTTCTCCCGAGAGATGCAACAAGAGGGTAACTGTCTGGGAAGCAATAGGCGACCTTCCCCCTCCCAACCCCAGCTTTCCCCCAAATCATGAGCCCCCATCAATTAGTCCAAGAAAGCAGAAAAAGATCGGAAGACTTCAGCGGGGGAAGGCCATGATATACTACGAAGGTTTTGGAGGAAAACCCCTGCCCAATCTCATCAGATTAGATCCAGATGATATAGCTCCAACAGTTCTGGGAAGCAGCAGATTCATTCATCCCTACGAAGATAGGTTCCTCACTGTAAGGGAGCAGGCAAGGCTAATGGGTTACCCTGACAATCATGTTTTCATAGGAGGAAGAGATGAACAATATAACATGGTAGGAGAGAGCGTTCCAGTAACTTTATCATCCGCTATAGCTAATGAAGTTCTGAACTATCTTAGGAAGGAGGATGGGCTTTGAGAATAGCAGTTGCTCTTCACGATGTGAGCAGCACAACAAGATTAACGGACTTCGTAAGAACTCTTCTCTCCTTCAATTTAGAAGTTGAGCTTGTTATTTTTTCAAGGATAACGGGAGCAGCAGCTCAATACGGACTTCCTGAGGCCAGCAAGACACTTTTCAAGAGAGGAGTAAGGTTTCTTGTTCTGCAGGACATAGAAGATTATAGGGATATTTTCAAGGATTATAAAATAATGCAGTACTCAGCATCTAAGGGAAAACCTATCTCAAGGAAAGAGGAGCTTGGTATCGATTTTGCAAAAGACAAAGTATTGATTATCTTTTCGGGAAACGATGCAGGATTCACAGCCCAGGAAATTCTCGAAGAAGCACTCGCGTTCAGATCCTTAGCAGCCCCAAAGGAAATTCCACCAGAATCGGCTCTCAGTCTGACGCTTCACATGATTCTCTGTTGAAGAAAGAGAAATAATTCTTAAAAAAATAGCTAAAATATTTTTAATACTAGTGTTTCTCAGCTTATGCTTCCTTGAACGCTTTTGCTAGCGGTATATACAGAATGAAGTTCAGCACTACTCCTATGTACCAGCTCAGATTCGTCGGCCACGGTATTGGTCCTGTCCAGGATATTTGTCCAATTGCCCAGCTGAATAGATAGGTTATCAGTATCGTTAGAACGTATGAGACTATTGCAGCATATGAATATCCTCCGTGGTACCAGTATCCCTCAGGTCCCTTTGTATATAGCTTCTGCAGGTCATAGCTTCTCTTCTTCAACAAGTAGTAATCAGCTATCATTATTCCTCCGATTGGTCCCAGTATTATGCCGTAGTTAGATGAGAAGGCAGTGACATAGTTCACTATTCCTGGTCCGCTATCAACTGCCCACCATGGCGCTAGGAAGAATCCTATGATTCCAGAGCCTATAGCAGCCCACTTTATAGGAAGCCTCAGCGTTGAAGTCAGTATGTTTATTGCTGCGGGTATGTTGGCTGTTATGTCTGTGCTGAACGGTGCCGCAAATGCGAAGATCTCCCCTAGGAGCATCGCCAAAGCACCTGGTGAACCATACAGAATGATCTCTTGTGGAGTTACCCTGCCTGTATATACTGAGAGGTAATATCCAAGGAGAGATCCCACAATCTGCCCAACAACTATTCCCAATAAAGGTCCTATTATTAGAGCGTTGACTCCTCTTTTGTCAGCATATAGACCTCTTGACAAATCGCTTATATTGAGAGCTACTGTTGCCCACCAATTTGTTTGAACAGCTAAGTATATTGCGAACGGCATTGAGAAATATGAAACTCCTGCCGGCACCTGTTCTACCGGAGTCCTACCGCTCAGGTAGTAAAGAAGCCATATGAAATAAAGGACGATGAGAGGTCCAGCAACGTCCACGAATCTAGCTATTGCTCTCAGTCCTTTCCACATAACGAAGGTAGCTAGGGCAACGTAGGGAAGTACGATTATTCCAACATATCTGAATGATGCTGCCGATATGAGCTCAGGATTTCTCCCTCCATATCCTAATGCATAGAGCAATATCATTATTATCGCAAGGCTTCCGTTATAGGCTTCAATCCCATACCATCCGAAGCCGACAATTCCTCTCAGAACCACTGCGATCTCAGCTCCTCTGAATCCCCATGATGGCCTTAGCTGCACTGGATATGGTATTCCGTACTTCACTCCCACGATTCCGTTAAGCCAGAGAACTACAACTGCAGCAAAGTTACCAACAGCAGCTCCTACAGCTACCTGCACTGGCGTTAAACCGAGGTTCAGACCTATTACTCCAAGGAAGAACATAGGTATACAGACGTTCAGACCGAACATCATCCATGAGAATGATCTGACGCCATACAGCCTTTTATCAGACGGCATTGGCAAAAGTACTGGGTTCTCCTTATATCCCTTTGGTTCAACATTCCCACTCATACTCAGATTACCACCACAGTTTGTGAATTCTAATAATGATAGATCTACCATTAATATTTAAATATTGTGTTAAAAAAATATTGAAAATAGTCAAACAGCAATTGCTCATTGACAATTTTATCTTTTATGCACTTGCTATCTTTTTTTATAGATAATTTTTATAGATAAAGATGATAGAGATAATGAAGCAGAAAAATGTTGGTTCTATCTCTTAAAATCTCAATTAAACAACAGAACTATTTCTGGTGTTTGAGGGTTTGTGGTTTTACTTCGGAGTCACATTCATGGCAATGCTCTCCCTCCTGGACATGGCAATCTTCACTTACATAGGCTATACGTTCAAGGTTTCGCCAATATACTACAGCATTGTAGCAGCAATGTGGAGCATTGTCTACATATTTACAAACAAGGCTCTATCAGCTCTCGGAGATAGAGGAAAGAACAAAGAGCTGATGGTCTCCGGATTTCTCTCAATAACCATAGCTCTTCTGCTCTTCTCCAGAAATACTCTAGGATCAGTTACACTTGCTTATATGTTCCACGCTGTAGCTGTCTCAAGCGCAAACCTCTCCATGAGCACAAGCGTATACGAGCTATTTGATAGCTCAAGCTGGTGGAGATATTCAACACTGCAGAGGATTCTGCAGAATCTCCTAAGGGGATTTACTCTAATTTTAATTTCCTCTGGGATACTAAGTATAACCCTACAGCACATACTCGTCTTCTCTTCTGCTGTAGGAATGCTGAATGTCCTCCTCCTCCCCTCGGTTGGCTTAGGTCTGGAGAGAAAGCTGCATATGATAGGCAAGGAAGTTAATGAGCTCGTTGGATTTGCTAGCAGCAGAGGTATTCTGGCATCTGCATTGGAAGGAGCATCATCTATCAGAAATGGGATTGTTGGGATGCTCGGTATTTCAGGGTCCTCCAGCTCTCTCAGCAGAGGAAGAGTGCTTGTTTCGGTCCTGCTTGCAATCGCCACAGGAGACTTCGTCTTCACTGCAATGCCATTGCTGATAAAATCATCAATATCTCTTTCGAACTACTGGATGGCTCAAGGAATAACTGGGATTGCGGTTGGGCTCTCAGCAGCGCTCATCAGCAGAGCTCTCCGTGGAGAGAGAAAAATTGCCATAGCCATAGTTGCTCTTAGAGGCCTGTGGCTCTCTTTTGCTATGCCACTCATGTATAGAGAGGAGACTCTCATTTTCTATCTAATAGGCATGTATCTTCTTGGTCTGGCTATGGATGCCTCTCTCTTCAATCTCTACTCTGAAATAAACAGCGGATACGGAGCCCATTCCTATTTCATATCTAGAGAGCTTGGCACTTTAACAGGGTCCCTGCTAGCAGGTGTAGCACTAGCAATAGGAATCCCTGCAGCAGTCATCATAGTTCCCCTCATCTTCACCATCGTAGCTGTAATGCAGCTTCTGTGAGAACATAATAATCTGGTGTATTTTCTTGATCAGTTAACTAAATTAGAAAATTGATCGTGGAAATCCCTACGGGAGGACAGGATCCGAGAATTCTTTTATTCCATCTTTTCCTATAATTACGCTGTCAACTCCGTCTCCAGTAGCTGAATCCCTTCTGAGGGCCATCTGAACAGCCCTGACAGCTAATTTTCTAGCTTCTTCTGGCTCCATCTCATCCTTATAACCCTCTTCCAGCACCCCTATTGCTATGGGAGATCCGCTGCCAGTTGCAGCATACTTCTCCTCGAGCACGCTTCCAAACAAATCTAGAGAGAATAGCTTTGGAGAGCTATCATATCCCCCCAGAATGAGTTGTACGTAGAAAGGAAAATACTTGTACCTATAGAGAATGAGGGAGAGAAGATGCGCTGCTTCTCTGACAGTTACGGCCTGCCTTCTAGTAATTGAAAGATATCTTATCTGCGCGTTGAGCCAATCTGCAAGAACTTGAGCATCAGCAACGAGGCCCGCCGTGGTTAGAGCCATTCTATCTCCCACCCTCAGTATCTTCTTTGTTCTCTTATGAGCAATGAAAGTCCCAGCAGTCGCTCTTCTGTCTGCCGCAAGTATTACTGCATCCTTTGCCAGCAGACCTACAGTTGTAGTCCCATGGAGACCTCTTTCCTCCAATTTTTCAGGCATCATTATACCACACCGCTTTTGAAAGCCTCATTATCTCAGAGTGCTTCCAGATAAATATAATTAACGGATTAATATCATTAGAGCATTGATTCTGAGAGGATTTTTCATGAGCTCAACAAAACATGTTATAGATCTCATGGAGAGAGTTGTAATAGGAAAGCAGCTCATTGAGAACCTGCGGGATTTCCTTCCAGAGAGGTTGAGAGGTCGCGTATTCAAGGCCCTAGTAGTCACTGGACCTAATGTTTGGAGGGCATATGGAGACAGGCTCTCTCGTGGTCTGGAATCAGGGGAAATAAATTACGAAGTGCACATATCAGAGAATCCTCATATAGATGAAGCGAAAAGAATAGCAGATGAAGCGGCCAGAATTAATGCAGATATCCTCATAGGATTTGGAGGAGGAAAGAGCATAGATCTTGCGAAATTTGCTTCGAATGAGAATAAAAGAGGCTTCGTTAGCATTCCAACAGCTGCTAGCCACGACGGCATAGCGAGCCCATTCGCCAGCCTGAAAGGTGGAGGATGGAGCACCTCAGTTAAGGCACAGCAGCCAACCCTAGTCCTAGCAGATCTCGACATAATATCATCATCTCCGCGGAGACTTCTTATAGCAGGGGCAGGAGATGCAATAGCAAAGCTAACAGCAGTCTCCGACTGGAGGCTAGCTCATTTGCTGAGAAACGAATATTATGGCTCCTTTGCTGCTGGCCTTGCGCTCCTTTCAGCAAAGCATATAATGAGGAATCGGAGAATCATTGCGAAGAGTTCAACAGAAGGAACAAGGATAGTGCTGGAAGCTTTGATTAACAGCAGTGTTGCAATGGGCATAGCGGGATCCACAAGGCCTGCTAGCGGGAGCGAGCATCTCTTCAGTCACGCGCTCGACAAGATTGCACCAAGGCCCGCCCTTCACGGCGAACAGACAGGAGTTGGGACAATAATGATGGCAAAGCTGCATAGGATGAACTGGAAAAAAATCAGAAGAGTTTTGAAGATGATTGGAGCACCAACAAACGCGAAGGAGCTCGGGATTCCAGAGGACAAAATAATTGAGGCCCTCACTATCGCTCACAAGATCAGGCCAGAGAGATACACTATTCTTGGAGATAGAGGTCTAAGCTGGGAAGCTGCGGAGAGACTAGCAGCTGAAACGGGAGTTATATCTTAGCACACGGTATTATTCTAGTGAAAAACACCTTGAAAAAGTTGAGATGGACATAAAAAAGGCTAGAAGGACTTGAAAGCATCCTTCTCAGCGCCGCATACTGGGCACTTCTCTGGAGGCTCATCTCCCACATGAGTATATCCACACACTGGACATATCCAGACTTTACCCTTCAGTTCCATATCTTTTCCAGAATCTACACTTTCCTTTGCCTCTCTGTAGAGCTTTGCGTGTATCTGCTCAGCCTGATATGCGTAATTGAAGCTCCGAACAGCTTCATTCTCTTTTTGGAACTTAGCAATTTCAATATAAACAGGATACATCTCTCTGACCTCGAACTCCTCCCCTCTTATGGCTAGCTCCAAATTCTTGCTTGTATTTCCAGGTCCAATTGGAACACCTCCACATCCTTTGGCGTCCTCGTTGTACTCTCTGAGAGCTCTATAGTGATTTGAAGCATGAACTTGTTCAGCATATGCGATAGCTCTAAACAGTCTCGCAACATTCTTGTAGCCCTCCTTTTCAGCCACATCAGCGAAAATCAGATATCTCATGTGTGCCATTGATTCTCCGCTGAACGCTGACAGAAGAGCTTCCTTTGTCATATCCTTGACCAAACAGGATCACCTTTAGAAAATTGGAAGAACTTTTTTATAAATTTTTATAGAAATGCGTGCTGGTTCGAAGGAGAAGAATATGGCCTACAAAATAATCAAGGATCCTCCTTTGAGAATTCTCTTTTAATTAACATGAAACTGATTGAAAGCTAATTTGTTAAAAATAATTCTTCTCTACTTTTTTTCCATTTTTGCAGGTTAGGCTGGCTGTTTATTTTCTGCTTCAACTTCAGTTTTTTTCTCCTCAGGCTGTGCAGATTTCTCCTCCTTCTGCTTTGCTATTTCCTCTACATACACAACTTTACTTATTCCATCTATATAGTTGAATATCTCTCTTGCTAGAGCTCTCTTTGCTAGCTGAATCTCCTGGTTCAGCATATCCTGCTCCGGTATCCTTATTTCAACCAACCCTTCCTCCTTGGATATCCTTATACCATACTTTTCCGGCTCCCTAGCTCTGAATCTCCTCTTCAAAAGAGCTCTGATCTTCTCATCATCCGTCCTGAGCTGCTTGACTACCTTTACCTTGTATACTAGAACCTTTCCGGCAAGCGGGTGATTGAAATCAACCAGAACTCTTCCTCCACTTACGTCCCTTATCACTGCCGGAACGCCGTTTATCTCAACTATTCTGCCCGGTATCGGTTCGATGTCACCCTTTCTGAACTCTCTGATAGGGATCCTTCTGAGCTTTGATGGATCCCTCTCTCCATAGGCTTTTTCAGGAGGAATCTCAACGACCTTCTCTTCCCCTTCTCCCATTTCCTTCAGAGCATCCTCTAGCCCTTTCACAACTCTTCCTTCTCCTATCACAACTAGAATAGGCTCGTATATCTTCTCCTCATCAAATATGTTGTTCTGTTTTGCAGTCTCTCCATCTGTTGTATCAACAACGCTTCCTGTTTCCTTGACAGTTGCAGTGTAGTCCACAATTATGAAGTCTTTCTCATTGAAGGTCATATATGCTGGCACCTCTTTCTTATCGCTTTTAACTAAGAAAGAGCTTTTGGAAAAGGAAGGTTATTAAGATTTGTTATGTAGCTCAGTCTCTGAATCTAATGTAAGAGCCAACATCAATAATAGGGGTCAGGGAGCTTCCAGAGAACCTTGCCCATCCGAGAAATTCATTCCTCTCATTGAAAACTGCCACTATTTCCGGGGAAAACCTAGTTTTTCCATCAAGCCTTATCGTTCTTCCGAACGTGAACTCCCTCTCCAATTCACTGCTCAAGACAACAATTGAATTGTGGGGGATGGCCCCTATCTCAGCAAGTTTCCAGCCAAGCTCAAGAGATGGAATAAAGACATTATTTCTTATATGTCCAAGGAGCATTCCCACATGATATATATTTTCTCCTACTTTATACAAGCTAAGAGCGAGCTCAAACACGGGATCCTCTGCACAGAAAATCCTTGTCCTATCTGAGCTGCTGAGGCAAACAAGATTCCTGCATTCGAATGAGCGGATCCCCAGCTCTCTTAAGAAAGCAAAGAGCTTTTCCCTCTCCTCTGCACAGCTATCTAGCTTCATTCTTTCCTCCTTAGCAGGCATATGAAGAACCCCTCGGTTCCATCGGTGTGAGGATACAGCCTCAAGCACAACCTCACTTCACTTCTCAGAGGAACACCGTTGAATTCCTCAACTCCAGGAATATTGCTTGCTCCTTCCAATCTCGTCTCAAGAATCTCAATTTTTTCCTCTCTTTCCAGAGCCCTAGAGAGAACCAGCTCGTTCTCTTCAGGAGCTATGCTACATGTAACATATGCCATTATCCCTCCTGGTCTGAGAAGCTTATATGCTTTCAAAAGGAGCTCAACCTGATAGCTGCTCATCCTCCTCAGGTCTTCCATGGTTCTCGTAAGAAGCCTTTCCTTCTTGTATACTATGAGCCCCTCTCCAGTGCATGGAGCATCCAACATTACTCTGTCAAAGCTTCCCTCTCCAAACTTAATTTTAAGAATATCTCCAAGAACAACTACAGTATTCCTCACATGCATTCTCTCTATGTTTGAGATGAGCTTGGATATCCTTTTCGCATCTACATCAACGCTCATTATTCTGCCTTCATTTCTCATCAGCTGTGCCATATGTGTAGTTTTACCTCCCGGAGCGGAAGCCAAATCGGCAACGGATTCACCTGGCTTTGGGGAAAGGGCAACAACCGAAGCCATGCTTCCTACTCCCTGTATGAAGAAATGCCCCTGTAGGTGCTCTGGAGAAGAACCAAGGGAGAAGGGCTCATGTTCAACATAATAACCATATGGGACAATTCTCGATCTCCTTAGAGAGAACCCTCTTTCCTCCATTCTTCTCACTAGCTCGCCACAGTCCCTCATGGTGAGCGTATTGCAACGAATGCTCCTGGGAATGCCCTTTATTGCTGCTTCCAGAAATGACTCTGCTCCCTCAGCTCCGAATAAAAGAATATATCTCTGGGCCATATAGGGAAGAACGCCGAATTTCCTCGAGAGCTTAATAGCTTCAGCCCCTATTTTAACATCGAATATTCTGTCATATTCCATGAAGCTCGAAACACCATACTAAACATAATTAAATGGTCGAGCTAATATCGTTGTTGAGGGTGGATATCTTGGGCCTGGATTTCTTCTTCCGGCCGAGGAGCATAGCTGTTGTTGGAGCTTCAGGAGATCCGAGCAAGCTAGGTCACGATATATTCAAGAATCTCATTTCTTATGGAGGAAAGGTATACCCTGTGAATTTGAAAGAGGCAGAGGTCCTAGGAAGAAAGGCGTACAGAAGTGTAGGAGAAATTGATGATGAAATTGACCTAGTAGTAATTGCTGTTCCAAGACAGCATGTTAGGGATGTGGTTAGGGAGAGCGGAATAAAGGGAGTTAAGGGGGCCATAGTTATAACTGCTGGCTTCGGAGAGACAGGCGAGGAAGCCTGGAAAAAGGAGGAGAGGGAAATAGTTAATGAAGCGAGAAAGTGGGGAATTAGAATTATTGGACCTAACTGTGTTGGAATCATGAACACCTCTGTCGGGCTCAACGCAACATTCATAATGTCGGCAAGACAGGGAAAAACAGATTTCATATCACAGAGCGGAGCTCTTGGAGCAGGTATTATCTACAAATTCGTGAAGGAGAAAGTTGGGATTTCAAGGTTTGTCAGCCTTGGAAACATGGCAGATATCGAGTTTTCAGATCTCCTTATTGACTTTTCTGAAGACAGCGAAAGCAATGCTATTGTTCTATATCTCGAGGGAGTGAGAGATGGGAGAAGGCTGATTGAATCGATAAGGAAGGCTACAGAGAAAAAACCAGTCATCGTGATTAAGGGAGGAAAAGGGGCCTCATCCTCAGAAGCTGTATCCTCGCATACAGGAAGCATAGCGGGCTCCTGGGAAATATACAGAGCAGCCCTTCGTCACTCCGGTGCAATAGTCGCGAAGACAATCGATGAAGCCTTCTCAATGGCAAGAGCCTTCTCGCAGCCATTGCCCAAAGGAAAGAGAGTTGGAATAATTACTAATGCCGGGGGAGGGGGCGTTCTTGTCTCCGATGAGCTCGAGGAGAGAGGTCTCCAAGTTCCCAGGCTCTCTGAGGGGACTGTAAGAGAGCTGAAGACATTTCTCCCACCTTTTGCTTCGTTCAGAAATCCAGTAGATATGATAGCTAGTGCCAGAGGGGAGGACTACAGAAGAGCAATGGATTTAATGTTCCAGGAAGATTCTGTCGACATCATTGTAGCTATTTCAGTTGTTCCTACGTTCGGCGGAATTAGCAGGGATGAGCACGCAAAGGGGGTCATCGATTCCGTCAGAAAGTGGGGAAAAAAGAAGCCAGTCATCGCATTGTTCATGGCAGGAGACATAAGTTCTCCATCCAAGGAGATTCTTGAAGCAGAGGGGATACCAGTCTATGAGAGGCCGGAGGATGCAGCAGCAGCAGTCTGGGCCCTTCATGAATTCTCCCGAATGAAGAGAGGCGAAGGAGCTTGAGTGAAAGAATCCTCATAGATCCTAATCCTCAGAAGCTCCTCTTATTGGGAAACGAGGCCATAGTCAGGGGAGCTCTGGAGGCAGGCCTTGACTTCTTCGCTGCCTATCCAGGTACTCCCAGCAGTGAAATCTTAGATGCGATGTTGAGCTTGGCAGATTCTGTTGGAATCTATGCAGAAGTCTCCGTGAACGAGAAGATCGCCTTTGAGTCCTGTCTGGGAGCATCGTGGAGCGGTCTGAGGGCTATGACCAGCATGAAGCACGTTGGATTAAACGTAGCAGCAGATTCTCTCATGAGCTCTGCTGCCATGGGCACAAGAGGAGGGTTCGTCTCAGTCGTGGCTGATGATCCAAATATGTGGAGCAGCCAGAATGAACAGGATACCAGGCTCTTTGCCAAATTTGCAAATGTTCCCCTAATAGAGCCTTCTTCTCCTCAGGAAGCTCTCGATCTCACTAAGAGGGCTTTTGAGCTCAGCGAAAAATATGGAACACTCATCATATTGAGAACTACAACTAGGCTCTCCCACACAAGAGGGGACGTGAGGACCGGTTTCCTTCCCCAGAAAATTATTGAGGGAAAAAGAAGAGTAGGAGAGTTCAAAAAGGATCCTTCTAGATTTGTTAGCCTTCCCCAGAACTCCAGAAGGCTGAAGGTAGAACACGCTTCTGTTGTTAAAAGACTAGAAAAGGAGGAAGGTGCGAGCTTCATAGAACTTGAGGGAGATGAGGAGGCCAAGGTAGGCATTATAGCTAGTGGAACAGCATATGGGTATGTAAAGGAAGCATTGGAATGGATGGGATTAAGCAAAGTAAGAATCGCAAAGGTCCTCATGCCCTATCCATTGCCCAGAAATCCGCTCAAGGAAATTTTCTCTAATGTTGACAGGATCTTGATAGTAGAGGAGCTTGAACCTGTTATAGAGGAACAGGCAAAACTGCTTGCGTTTGAGGAAGGAATGAGAGTGGAGATTCATGGAAAGGACTTTGTACCAAGAGACTTTGAGCTCTCTCCAGAAAAAGTAGCTAAAGCAATCGCATCTTTCATGAAAAAGGATCTCCCAATAGACTTTGAGGAGCTGGAAAGCAAAGGGAAGGAAGCCTCCTCATTAGCTCCTCCAGTTCCACCAACACTATGTCCAGCATGCCCTCATAGAAATACCTTCTATGCTATAAGGAAAGCGGCGTCTCCTCGCTCGATTTTTCCAAGCGACATTGGATGCTACACGCTTGCCTTTTTCCCTCCTCTAAAGACCGTTGACACAACCGTTGATATGGGGGCCTCAATATCAATTGCCCATGGGATCTCGAGATCTTCCAAGGAAGAGAAGGGAAAAGCAGTAGTTGCAACTATAGGAGACTCAACGTTCTTTCATACAGGGATCCCTGCTCTGGCAAACGCAATAGCAAATGGCTCGGATTTCATATTGGTTGTTCTGGACAATGGCACGACAGCTATGACTGGACACCAGCCAAATCCAGGAAGCACAGAGGGGACAAAGAGGAGACTATCCATTGAGGATATAGCTAGAGCAATGGGAGCTGACTACGTTGAAGTTGTCGATCCTTATGACATTAAGTCAGTTGAGGCAGCTGTAAGGAAGGCAATGGATGTTAGAGGAGTAAGGGTAATAGTAGCTAGGAGAGATTGCGCATTGAAGGTCATCTCCGACAAGAGGAGGAGGGGAGAAAGCTGGAATGTCTACAGAGTTAACGAAGATCTCTGCACGGGATGCAAAGTATGCATAAATGCCTATGGCTGTCCAGCCATCAAGTGGAACAGAGATAAGAGAAAAGCCTATATAGATCCCGAACTTTGCTGGGGCTGTGGGGGCTGTGCCCAGGTTTGTCCTTACAATGCTATAGAGGTGATGAAGTAATGGAATACAATATAGTGATCGCGGGAATAGGAGGACAGGGAGTTCTAACGATTGCAAGGATCATAGGAGAAGCTGCTCTGCTGGAAGGCCTAAAAGTAAGAGTTGGAGAGATTCACGGTCTCAGCCAGAGATTTGGAAGCCTGTTTGCTCATGTCAGAATGGGCAATAGTATTTACAGCGGCTTAATCCCGCTTGGGAAGGGAGACATGCTGCTATCCCTTGAGCCAGCAGAGGCACTGAGGCATTTGCAATACATGAAAAAAGGAGCAATCCTCATTTTGAATAGAAGACCCATCGAGCCTCCCCAAGTCTCCATGGAGCTCTTCAAATATCCTTCTCTCGAGCAGATTAGGGCAATATCCTCAGAGAAGTTTGGCTTAAAAGTCCTTGAGCTCGATGCCAGAGAGATTGCCGAGAAGGCCGGAAACGCAATTGCGCAGAACTCAGTTATGCTTGGTGCTGCCCTCTCTGCTCCAGGCATACCTATTTCAACGAAATCAGCAATCTCAGCATTGGAGAGAACTATCTCAAGGCGATTTGTAGATCTAAATATAAGAGCTTTGGAGCTTGGGATGCAGGAGGGAAGGAAGCTGCTGGAAAAAGTTTTTTGAATTTTATTAGCTTTAAAAAATTTATTAACTTCCTCTTTCCAGATAACTTGAGTGTGATCTATAATGGTCAAACCACCCGTTCCGATATCAGTCAATGAAATACCCTTCAAGGTAGAACTAATAGAAGCATACCTCCATTCTTCTGAGGACCTTGTTGCTGGCAAGGAATATGTGCCAAAGTTATATACAACAAAGCAGGGAGACAAGATAGTTTTCAGGCTTGCCAAGAAGGAAGAAGCCCCAATAATTCTCAACACACTAAAGAAGCTGATGGATCCTCAATACGATAAGGATCTCTATCATCTGGTTGCTACTAGGGTCTACGGTGAAGTTCTCGCATGGGTGCAGTCAAGATATAAAGATGAATATGTCCTGATTGGAGTTCATGATGGAGAGCTGATAGGAGTCTGGAACGCGAGGATGTGGAACAAGGACATAGCAATAAGCCTCCACAGCATCACGTTCAAGAGGCTGGGTGGCATTGGCACAGCAGGATATGCTGCTAAGGCGGAATATGCATTTGAGGTCCTTGGAGCAAAGGAGTGGTGGGCAACTTTTGAAAGTCCGTTCGGATTCAGACTCGGAATGTACTTCAGGCATTACATGAAGCCCTATCCAGAGGTACAGCACGAGCTAGGAGGATCTCCCGTCTTCTACATGACAGCTGACGATTGGTTCAACTTCCACAAGAAGAGAGAGGAGCTGAAGCCATTCTTCGGAACAAGGCCAGTTCCAGAGGATCTGCTGAAGAAGAGCTATGAGCTAAGGCCACCGCAAAAGATAGAAATAGAG
Organism: Fervidicoccaceae archaeon; assembly: GCA_038734945.1. NCBI lineage: Archaea > Thermoproteati > Thermoproteota > Thermoprotei > Fervidicoccales > Fervidicoccaceae > Fervidicoccaceae archaeon. The sequence continues at coordinate 36,373 of JAVYOA010000009.1, forward strand.
ATCTGAGCTTAAGACTACAAAGCATAAGTTTTTTTAAATTTTCAGCCGGGCATTTCCTAAGCCAGAACAGATGATATGCTAAAAGAAACAACAACCTAAAAGAGCTCTTTCAGCGCATTTTCGAGGTCTTCAGGTGTATCTATATCTCTCAACGTTCCAGGATCTCCCGTTTCCACACATAAGATCCTATCTCTGTATTTTTCCACAACGCTCTTCAGCCCTCTTCCAGCTTCGCTTATTCCTTTTATCTCGTTCTGAAGCTCAGGCTTGAATATAATAGGATGAGCATGTCTTCCATTAAAACATGCTACAGTAATTGGCATGCTGCTTAGTAGGTGAGACTGTATCGTCTTTTTGATTGATGCAGGACGTATGAAAGGAACGTCACCTGGGTGTATTAAAACGCTCTCTCCTTGATTGACAATTCTCATGCCGACCTTTATTGAGCTGCTCATACCTCCGCTAGCATAGCTTGAGTTAAATGCAAAGTATACACGAGAGAGATCATCTTGATGAACTCCATTTACTATAGCACTGAAGACCCTTTCATGGTCTCTTCCGAGGACCACGATTATTTTCTCCAATCCAGAAGCTATGAATTTTTCAACCGTATGCAGTATGATGGGTCTTCTATTTACTTCATATAGCAACTTGTTTCCTGGAAACCTCGTTGAGAGACCTCCTGCTAGTATAATTGCTGCAATGCTACTTTCTCCCACTTTTCTCCTCTCCCCCCTTCATGATCTGCTCAATCAATGAGGGAACAGCATTCTCCTGAACCCCTTGAGCACCCCTATCGATCTTCATAATTTCGGCCATAACAGCTATCGCTATTTCCTCAGGCGTCTCGCTTCCAACGGCTAGACCAATTGGCGAGACGAGCTTTTCCTTGATTATTCCCGGATCTATTCCACTGCTGATAAGAGACTTCAATATATAACCGAGCTTCCCCCTTCCAGCGAGGAGTCCCAGATATCTGGGTATTATGCCTTCCTTGAAGATTTTCTTGAGCACTTCTGCTTCTAGGTTCCCATCACCGTGAACAATAACTACAAAATCATTCTTGTTTATCTTTATCCTGTCGAGCTCGGTTAAAATATTCGAGGACGCATAGATTTCATCCGCATCTGGTATTTTTTCCTTATTGGCATATTGTGGAAAGTTGTCAACGACAATTACCCTGTAGTTGAGCATTTTTCCCAGCTTAGCCAGAGGCCTAGCCACATGGCCTGCACCTATAATAACCAGCCTCTGCACGGGCTTCAAAACATCAATGAACACATTAACAACACCACCGCATAGCTGTTCAGTTGCTATGACCTCCTCATAAAGACTTTCTCTGAAAAGAGCCACCCTTCTCTCTCCGGGCTTTCTGGTCTCTAGCACCCTCTTGGCTTCCTCTATTACCTTTCTCTCGAAGTCCCCTCCTCCTATGGTTCCAATGACGTTCCCATCCTCGTCAATGAACATCTTTGTCCCCGGTCCCCGAGGTGCCGACCCTGCTTTCTTTGTTATCTCTATCATGGCAACAAGCTTTCCTTGCTCGAGCCTCTCTAGCACCCATCTAAAGAATACAGGGTCACTTGGATACTCACCCATCAACCGGCATCACCTTGCACACATGCTCCAAGAACAAGACTCTTCGATATTTATATATGCTGTAGGCAGTTATAAGTCCTAGCCATATATATAAACCACTATCGTGCCCCCTTCTTAGTAACTGCAGAAAAAGATCATATGCATCCTGCTCATCTCCCCGCAGCAGGGATACGGCACTATCTAGGACTAGCTCATCCAATAAACCCATTGAGGCATATTTGATATATTGAGAACTGGCCCACGAGGTTCTTCTCAAAAGCTCTTTATCTATCTTTGGGAAATAACTCTCATCAAATGAAGCGCACTTTCTTGCAATGCTGAAAAGAGAGAGCATTCCAGCGAGAAAGTCGTCGCCAGAAGGAGTGAATCCACCTCCGGCTCCAATTATCTCTTTCAGAGCACTCCCCGAAGTTAAAAAGTCCCTGTTCTTGCATATCCTTCTCATTGTCTCGGAGCCGAAGAAATTGTTCCACGCAGTTGAGAGAACTACAAATGCTCCTTTGAGAAATTTGAAATCCTCCTCCTCAATTCCTCTGCACTCCTCAATCTCTGGTTCTTTCTGTCTATACAGCTCAGCTTCCGTTAGAAGTATCTTAGTGCTATTGCCTCTTATGGCCTCAGAGGTAACCTCGAGAATTTCGCCAGGCAGGAAAAACGTATCGAGAGGAGATAAGGGGACATTTATGGTAAACGGAGATCTCCATCTGTGGGCAGAGATTAAAACAAGGCCATCGTCTTTTATGTTTCTCAAGTAAACAGTTGTTCTAAAAACATGTTCAATTTTGAAAAGGGAGGTTTGGAAAAAAAATATATGGGAACCATAGCTCGTTGCTTTGATCTCTCTCCAGTACATTACCCTTTTTACGCTCCGTACTTCTCAACATATGCCTTGAATGCGTCCTTGAATAGCTCAAACGGAAACTTGACTATCCCTGCTCCAACTTGCCCTATACCAGCCTTCTTGTGAGCTATCCCTGTATTGATTGTTGGAGTTATTCCTGTCTTCAGCACGTATCTGATATCTATTCCAGTTGGCGTTCCCTGGAACCCCAAGTAGGGTATTGTGAAGTATTTGTGCTTGCTATAAGTTATATTATACATGTTCTTCGTGTTCTCAACAGCGAACTCCACCGAGCCGCCAACCCAGCTTACCACTGCAGGAGCTGCTGCCATCGCAAATCCACCAAATCCAGCCGTCTCGGTTATCGCGCTATCTCCTAGATCTGGATTGGCATCATCCTGTGTAAATCCAGGGAAGAACACTCCCTTCGGAACAGGAGCTGGTGCTGTGAACCATCTATTTCCCAGTCCGCTAACCCATATTCCTGCATCTGTACCATTTCTGGTTAGGACAGTGACTATAGTGCTATATTCTATGTTGTGAGCAGCCAACGTCATTGCTTTCGCTGAAGCCATTCCTATATTCAATGTGAAGAAATTGTTATTCTTCATGAACTCCCATACTCTTGAGAACACATCCTTGGGCACATCTGCCCTCACGAGATATGTTGCTATTTCGTTCATGAACTTGCTAGTTGCAGCAACATATCTATTGTGGCACTCGTCTCCCATATGGAGAGCCTGCTGGATTATCGACTTGAAGTTTATGCCACCCTTATCCTTTCTGGCCTCATCCAGTGCTGCCTTCAGTGCAGGATAAAGTTCATTCCTCATCCAATTCAGCCTAGATATGACCTCGCTGTCATAAGCTCCATACCTGAGTACTTTTCCTATACCCTCATTATAATTGCTAAATGCTCTGTTGCCGAATTTTTTATCTTCAATAATATAGACTGGCATGTTGAAGGAAATAACACCAGCCATCGGACCAACAGCATTGAACTCATGATTTGGTCTAAGTATTACTTCTCCTCTCTCTACAAGCTTTATTGCTTCCTCCTCACTTGATGCCTTCCCCTCATATATCAAAGCACCAATTATTGCCCCCTTCATCGGACCAGAAGCTCTTTCCCAGGTTATTGGGGGACCTGCATGGATTAGCATATCCTCTTTCAGACCAGGGATAGCATCCTTTGCTAATTTTGTATCCACTAAATATGGCTCTGCTTCCATCATTCTTTCTACTGCCTTTTTGTTTGCCTCCTCAATTTTTTCCTTAAGAGACATTTTTCTCACGCCCCTCAAATTATGAACTTTTAAAAAACTAGAGTAGATCTGAGAGCTTCTCCGCCAGCTCTTTTTCGAGCTTTGGCGGAGGCTGGTAGTTCACCTGGACAGCCTTCACGCCCTGCCTCTTGAGATCCTCATAGAATATTCTTAGCCCTACATTTATTACTTTCAAATCTTCATCGAATAGTTTTCTTGCTTGAGACATGCATATCACCTTCCCTGCTTCATATATGCCTTGAGATATTCTTCATAGAGAACATCGAGCTTCTTGCTATCCAAATTTCCTCTCAGGGCAGCAGTTGCTGCCGCCAAGGCCGATATCGCGTTTGTTGGATAGACAAGCACACCCTCCGACTCCAGCTTTCTCACCTGCTCCTCAAATCCCTGGGGGTCTTCCTTAACTCCCAACACATAGCCTATGATAATGAGATGCCTACCATCTCTCTCAGCTATTCTCTTTGCTTCCCTTATAGCATCCAGATGAGCTCCTGCAGGATCTGGGTGACTTCCATATCCGAGCACGAAGTCCATTAGTATAACAGCAACTTCGGGATCCTTAGCTTCATCTATAAGTCTTATCCTTCTGATGGTTGGATCTATCATTGGATGCGCTCTGCCAGCAGTAAATTCTTCCTCTCCTAGATCCACTACCGTATTGCCAACGCTCTTGAAAGGATCTTCGAGCTTTCTCTGTCCCTTTAGTGGGGCATTGCTGTATATCTCTATTCCAAGGAGATCGAATATCATTAGAGCCTCGCTGGTAAGCGTGCCTCCTGTATATAGTGCCCTAATGTACTTCTGCGAGCTTTTCAGCTTTTCATAATGCGGCTTAAGAGAATCTCTCAATTTCCCAAAAGGTATTGTGTATTTTTCCCATATCTGTTCATATGTTGATTGTGAAACCAATCTAACAGCTTCAAGTGCCGTTGCGTGCAGAGTTCTAGCGACACTTACCCTTTCTCCCATTCCTTCAGGTATCCTCATATCAACCTTTCCCATGAAGCCAAGAACGATGGGCTTTTTTGTGTTCTCGGCTGCAAAATTAAGTATAGAGTCCAGCGTTTCCTGCTGCGGCGGCTTTGATACTATTGTGATTATCTTTGTGGAAGGATCCCTCTCCAGATAGAGGAGAGAAAGCTTAGTCATTAGCCCCCCCACATAGTTCTTAACATCTCCTCCCCCAACTCCTAGCCCATGAGAGATTCCAAGACCCATGTTATGAATTAGTGAACTCACTTCCTGAAGACCTGTTCCTGCTGCTGCTATTATTCCAATTGGTCCTCTCCTCACGGCGTTTGCGAATGCTATGGCTTTTCCATTGATTATTGATGTTCCTGCTCCAGGTCCAAGAACGAGAAGACCTCTCTCATAAGCGTATTTTTTCAGCTCAACTTCATGCTCCTCAGGAACATGGTCGCTGAACAAATGGACATGGATTCCTCTTTCGAGAAGCTTCATAGTAACGTCCCTAGCATATTCCCCTGGAACCGAGACTATAGCCAAGTTAGCGTCAGGCAATGCGCTAATTGCTGATTCCAGGTCGAGGTACTCCATTTCTCCACCAGATACCGGGGCGCTCAGAAGCTCCCTTGCTTTTGCTAATGCATTATCCAGCGAAGCATTGTCCTTCGCAGCAATAGCAATAAAGAGATCAGAATCACCGGCCTTTTCAACTTCAGGAAGGAGAAGTCCGAGCTGCTTGGCTATTTCCTTGTTGGTTTCAGTTCCCATTGCCACGATAGCTTCGAGAACCCCGCTGAGCTTTTTCAGCTCCTCGCTTATTTTCATGAGCTGAAGACTATCTCTCATAAGGTTCTTTTCAACTATAACCCCACTTACTCTATCCTGCGACACTATTTCTCACCTATGAATAGCGAAAAAGAGGAAAAAATTTTTAAAAAAATTACTCAGGACCATTACATATCGCGAATATTCTTGCGAAGGCCGATTCTGCTCCTTCCACCTTAATTGGTGCTCCAGATATGAGGCAGCGCTTGTTTAGAACTTTTGATATCTCCCCTCCGAGGTTCTCAGCATGCAGCACTCCTCTTGGGAAAGTGTATGTGTGAAGCACCTGGTAGTTCTTTGGCCACGGCATCACTTCGTCAACAGACTTTCCAAACTTCTCCTTGAAGAGATCTGCAATATCTGGTCTAACTCTCCTAATAACTGTATCGAGCGGGTGGTCCTGGCTTATGGCATCTACACCAGTCCACTTGAGCTGCTTCTTAACACACCACTCAGCAAACTCAGCAGTAGGTCCGGGATGCATTAGCTGATACCTCACAGTATCAGCGGTTGGCTGATCCCATTGATACTTGTGATATCCCGTGTGAATAATCAAAATATCTCCTGGCTTCAATTCGAGGTTGTGCTCCTTCAGCTTCCTCTCAATCATTTCCGATGTGTATATACTCAGATCCTCCACTTCATCACTTATATCAACGATCACTCCTTCTCCAACAAAATGGTCAAGAGGAATCATGTCTATTGATGGGGCTCCAGGGTCAAAATGAATTGGACCATCCATGTGTGTTCCGATGTGCCACGCAGTTTCAATAGCCTGCGCTTGGACTTTGTTCTCAGGAAGAGTCTTTATCCAGTACATCTTGAATGGTGGATATGTTGGAAAGGGCGGCGCATATATACCGAGGGGCTGACTCAAGTCGTAAATTCTTGCCTCGTCCCAATTAATGAGCTTGCTCCACTTGTATTTTGGTTTTGGTATGTATGCCTTTATGTATGGTTTTTCCAACCTAGAAGAATAGTTTATGCTCAATTCCATCACTTCACTTTTTTATTACAATTATTAATAACTAAACTTAACAATTATAAAAGTTTTCCTCTAATATTACCTGAATTCAGGCAGAAAATCCATCATCATAAATTTGGCTCCATTTTAACCTCCAATCCTAGCCTCTTGCCTGCAAAGTTTTAAATTCCCTTACGGAATCTTTTTATTGTTGAAATGATTGCGGGCCCGTGGCTCAGCCAGGTAGAGCAGCGGGCTTTTAACCCGTTGGTCCCGGGTTCAAATCCCGGCGGGCCCGCATCTCATATCTCACTTGCTTGAGCTTGATGCTCTCTGCTCCTTAAAATACAAAGAAATCGATCACAAATCTAAAATAATGGATGGTCAAGTTATAAAGAAGTGAGTGCTTGTCTACATGGTGATTCAATTTGTCAAAAGTGCTCGTAGAATATCCTGAAGCTGCAGTCTTCAAGAATCTATTCGAAGCAATATCAAAGCTACTTGAGGAGGTAAGAATATCCTTTTCAGAGGAAGGAATGAAGATAAAAGCCATGGATCCTAGCAACGTTGCCCTCATCGACGTATCATTCACCCAGGATTCATTCTCAGAGTACCAGGTAGAGAATCCAATGAGCGTTGGGCTAAGCTTGAGCACAGTGCTGAAGGTGATGAAGAGGGCGAGGAGAGGAGACAGGCTAGAAATAGAGGCAGACGAGGAAAACGTGCTCATGAGGCTGATATCCTCGTCTAGAAGAGAATACAGGCTGAGAAACATAGAGGTAGCATCACAGGAAATCCCAGAGCTGAACTTGAGCTTCACTGTGAAGGTTAGGTTGCTATCAGATCCCTTAAAGGTTATTTTGAAGGATGCTGAGCTGGCTGGGAGCAGTGCTGTGTTTGAGGCAACTGAAGATGGAAAGCTGCTTATTTACAGCGAGGAAAGAGGAAAATACAGAACTGAAATAACCAAAGACTCCAGCTCTGTTCTTGAGCTAACGGTAAAAGAGAGAGCAAAGAGCTCCTATGATATTCTCTATCTTTCTAACATTCTCTCTCTGACTAAAGTGAGCGACTCCCTCTCCTTGGAGTTTTCATCGCAGGCACCATTGAAAATGGAGTTCGAGGTAATGGGGAAGGGGAAAATAGTTTATTTCCTCGCCCCAACTCAAGTCTGAGTTTCAGATGGAGTTATTCTTCCCTTTTTTTAAATGAGGAAAAATATAAAATTGCTCTCATTTAAAAAATAAATGATGCTCAGTAGAGGGCCCGTAGCTCAGCCAGGCAGAGCAGCGGTCTTCGGGCATTCCCGTCCGGAGGCTGAAGCTCCAGTCAGCTATCGCTGGCCTGGCCCGTCATGCTATAACTTGACGGGTCTGTTGACCCATTGGGGATGAAATGTGACTGGAATAGGATAGCTTGAGAGAGACCCGAAGGTCGGGGGTTCAAATCCCCCCGGGCCCACCACATATAAGGGAAAAAGGGCTCCTGGCATCTCGGTCCTCCACTTTTCCCTCTCAAATAAAGTAGATTAATTTAGAGATAGATATTATTCTCAATTGAGGGATTGTCCAAATGGTAGAGCCGTGGATAGGAAAAGCAGCAACTTTTAATTACTTCAGCGGAGCATCTCAGGATGGAGCATTTCTAGACTCACTTGTTTTCTCCATTCACAACATTGAAGCGATAATAATCGATCCCATGCTCTCCAAAACATTGGGGAGGGAAAATGCTATCCTAAAGCAAACAAAAGCAGTTAAGCTAGCTCTTTTTGCCAGAGACTTTCCAGCTGAAGCTTTGAGGTTCATATCAGAGCTCGACACACCTATCATACATTACGCGAGGGATAAAGATGCAATATTCTCTGTAGCAGATCTTGGCATAAGACCATCGGTGATCTTGGCTGACGAGAGCATCCCAACTGGCTTAGGATGCATGGGTGATTCTACAGAGAAGGCAAAATGCGTTTCCTCGTCCTCAGGATCATCCCATGTTCTACTCTTGGACAGAGACGAAGACATCTTCTTTTCGAAAGGAAGAACTAAGCTCTTCACAAAGAGAGGGGAAGAACCTGGGTGGAGGGCCGAGATTCTCTCAGCTCATATAACAGCTCTTATCGCTTCTGGTTTTGACGCAGAGAGTGCAGTCGATCGTGCAGAGAGCGAGCTGGAAGACCTGCTCAAATTATCAGGATCCCACTCGAACCCAATCCTTCCCCTTATAAGAGAGAAGGAGAGGATGAGGGCAATTAGATCCGTGAAAACAGCAGTAGATATGATAATAAAGAGGTCCGAGCTTCTGAGCAAAATCTCTCCTGAGGTTGGTATTAACGTTGCAGAGAGCGTCCCATGCTGGCTGATAACTGGAAGGGAAGATGTCGCTGCCGTAGAAGGAAGAATTGTCAGGGTCAAAGATACTCTAAGGCAGGTTGGATGTGTGGAGCTAGGTGCTTCGAGTCATCTTGCTAGAGCGCTGATTGAGAGCTGCCGGCACTCATCTTCCATCAGAGGAGTCGTAAACATAGCATACAGCCCAGAACTGGTGGAGGCATCAAGGAGAATTGGGCTGAAGATAGTATTTGTGGACAGAAGAAAGGAGCCTCCAGAAATCAGGGAAAAGGAAGGAGCTACCATGGGATGGGTAATATCAGAGGCCTATAGAATGCTTGGGGGAGAGGCTCCAGATGCAATTTATGATGTGGGAGATGTAGGAAAAGAGGCAATGATTCGCTTTTTTGGGAGAACAGCACCGGAAGCAGTTGAAAAGCTGATAAAAACAGCAGAGGAAGCTCTCAAGTGATTTTATATATAACGATGAGAAAGATATTTGGGGAATGTACATGCTCTCAAAACATCCTCTGGAGCTTCCTCCCAAGAGACAGCTCTCAAGGGAGGAAATAATGGAGGCCCTGAGGCTCAACATAATTGCTGAGCTTGATGCAGTGAACCTGTACGAACAATTAGCAAACTACACTTCAGACGATAATGTTAGAAAGGTTCTGCTCGATATAGCAAAGGAGGAGAAAACTCACGCTGGTGAGTTCCTTGCTCTGCTGAAGAGCCTAGATCCAGAGCAAGTAGCAGAGCTTGCAGCTGGGGCTGAAGAGGTGAAGAAACTCACAGGAATATCAGCAGAGGATCCCCCCATTTCCCAAGCAGAATTGGGCTCTAGGAACGGAACTTTTTTGGAAGGAATCAGCAAAAAGGTTCTAGATGCAGCTGAGGGAGCCAGATTCCTCAGAAACATCCTTCCTGTCCTCAAGCTAGGAAGAGGGACGGAATTCGTTCAAGTTGTATCATCAAACGGTGAACTAAAATTCTCCCAACTGCATGAAATAAGCCTCTCATTCTCAATAAAGCAGAGAGAACTTGATTTTTGGAAGAAAACAGGACAAATACCCGAGCTGGTCCAGGCACAAAATGCTGGAATAAAGCTGGCTATGCTCGAGGACGACTTCATACTTAGAGGTTCAGAGAAGGAAAAATATCCAGGACTGCTCACTTGTGAATCTGTGCAGAGATTACAAATAAGTGACTGGAGTCAGCCCAACAACAGCGTGGCCGATGCTGCGCTTGCTATTGGAGCCCTATTTTCCAAGGGCGCTCCCAGACCATATGCGCTGCTTCTAAGCCCAAGAGATTATGCAAATCTGCTCAGACATACAGAGAGAACTGGAGTTTCCGATCTCCAGAGAATTAAGGAGATATTTGACAGAGTAGTGATGATTCCAAGCCTTGAAGAGGGAAAGGCCGTAGCCCTCTCTCTGAACAGCGTAGTTGCTGATATTGTTCTGGGCGGAGATACTGAGGTAGATGAGGTTGGGCCGAGGGAAGATGAAGTAGAATATAGAGTTTGGGAAACAATACTGCTCAGAATAAAGTATCCAGCGGGAATAGTTGTTCTGGAAAAGAAGTAATTTTTTTACACTTTTTCAGTTTCTTCCAAGGATCTGCCAGCAGTTTCCTTGCCTTTGCTCATCCAATATACCGAAGCAATAACCCCAAGAAACCAGATGAACGAGTTCAAAACTAGCATGGTCTTCGCTTCCAATAGAATCATTGAACCTACAAAAGCAGAATTGAGAAGCCACGCTACTCCTGTTATGAACCCCGCTGCGGATGCTCTCATGCCCGTGGGAAAGAGCTCTCCTTCCAGCACGGCTATCGAGCCATATGCCCACTCAGCGAATATCATGTTTATGAATAGCGATATAGCAAAGGGAACAAAAGAAGTGCTTTCCAACAGAGCAATTAACGAAATAGACGAGAAGAAGCCAAAAGCAAAGGAGAAGAGCAATGCATGCTTTCTGCTTCTGTCTATCAGCCATATGAATGGCAAGGCTCCGAGCGAAGCTCCAAGATTAGATATAGCAACCACAAGCGGCGCTGATTGTTCTCCGAAAGTGAAGCCTGGAGCATATGGAACGTAATAGGCTGCCAGGTTATAAGTCAGAAGCTGCGATGTAACCACAATGATAAGAACAGTAAATCTTCCAACATAGCGACTCAGGGCCTGTGAGAGGGAAATTGCCTTGCTCTCGCTAGCAATGGAAACAATGTCTCTTCTTCCAGTAAATCTCTCAACTATCATTTCTGCCTGTTCCCTCCTACCTCTCAGAAGGAGCCATCTGGGAGATTCAGGAATATGGAGTCTGGCAATAAACACTAAAATGGAAAGAGAGATGGCAGTCAGAAGTGTGTATATCATGACTGTTTGCAGGTCAGTTGTGAGCTTTGTATAGAATAGAGAGAGAGACGCAATGATTGCAGCCCCAACATTCCAGAAATTGAGAGAGAGCATGAGCATCTTTCCTCTATGCCTAGCTGGCATGAGCTCGGAGAGAGCTGCATAAGATGGTCCGACTTCTGCCCCAACTCCATAGTTTATCAGGCTAGTTAGCAGTATTGCCTCAATGAAGCTGAGCACTCCAGAGTATGTCAGAATTGCAAATAGGGAAGCAGAAATAGTGTATATCGATAGAGAAAGAATGAGTCCAATTCTCCTTCCAACCCTGTCTGAGAGAACTCCAAAGGTGAGAGAGCCAAGCATAAAGGAAAGGGAGTTCACCATTAAAATTGTTGAGGCTCTTGATGAAAGCTCAGGAAGCAAGTACAGTGTAGTTGGAACCAGAGAGAAGAGGACGCCGTCGAGAAAAAGGCTCATTGAAATTATAGTGAAGAGCTTCCAGTGCTCCCATCCAAGTGGAGCCTTGTCCAAGGGATTATCAGCTGTCAATATCAACACCAAAATATCTATGTGTTATAAACAGGTTATAAATGCACCTATAAAATATTTATTGAATGTTCAATCAACAATTCAGCAATCTTCACATTTGTATTTTCCAAACCAAAATTTATTATATATATTCCTACCTTTCATTATTAACAATAATGGTGATAAAAGGATGAACAAAAACAAAACGATAAAGGGTTTTCTAGCAATTGCTGTTCTCGTTGCGGTTGTCAGTCTTCTATCACCAATTGTCACGCATGCTGCTACTGCTCCATCGATTTCTTTCCCGCTTTTCAGCGAGCCAGAAGCTGTGGTTCCAGGAAGCATTTTGAACGTTACTGTTTCTGGAATAACCGACCCTTCTGGACTCAGCCTGATGCTCTCTTCTGGGAACCTCACATACAATTTGAACTACACTTATGAGGTCACTGGAACAGGGCTGGTGCTGCACTCCAACATAGGGAGCATTCAGCCAGGGCTCTATGATGTTCTCATAGTAGCAGGTAACCAGAGCATTTACTCCTACAGATCCGTTGTAGTTTTCCAGGAGTGGCCTTCAAAGCTCAGAGTTGCTCAGTTCACCGATGTTCATATAGGAGTCGTCAACAGCTATCCTAAGACGGAGGATGCCATAGATTTATATTCTAATGCCCTCTTCCTTGCACAGCTTCTTGGAGCCAATGTAATAATTGAGACTGGAGACATAGCAGATACTGCTGCGGTTGCGCAACAATATGTTGACTTTGTGAAGATAACACAGTTCTCATCGCTCCCAACGATCATCCTTCCAGGCAATCATGACTATTCAGGTGATTCCTCGCTAACAAATTGGCGCAAATATATTGGTGCAAACTACTTCTACCTTAGATGGGGGCCCTATCTCATAATAGCTCTTGACTCTGGCGCCACAGGAACAGTTCCACTTGATCAGCTCACCTGGGCTGAGAAGGTTCTCCAAAACAACACTGATGCTTCAGTTAAAATCATAGCATTTCACCACCCCCTATTTAGAACAGACCTCTATGGAAAAATAAATGGCTCATACACAAACATTGCTGCCCTTCAGCAGTACTTCTACAGCTCATGGGCAGATGATTTAACCCTTGCCTCAAAAGTCCTTGAACTCGTCGAAAAGTATAATGTTTCTCTAGTTCTTTCCGGTCACGTGCACAGCGATGGTGCAGTGCTCTACAACGGAAAAACGTGGTTCATTACCACTACAGCTCTAGGAGGGCCCGTTGGACCCATAAGCACAGCACCATATCATGGACATGCTGATTATCACGGCTTCAGGCTCATTGATGTTTATGCTAATGGAACTGTCGTTGTTGTTCCAAAAGCGGACAATCCAGATGTATTTTCTGGACCAACTTCGATATCGGTTGAGAACATATATTCAAAATACGTAGCGACGGATTTTACAGAAGCATGGATACTTCAGACAAACGGAGTCAAGGAGCTTCAGCTTTTTAGTAAGGGAGCACAGCTGAATCTATCCATACATGTTCCCTTAAGCACTATTCCGCAGGGAGCTAAGCTGATAACTCTGGGCAACATATCATCCAGCTCTATGAGCTGCGGCCCAACATCTTGCATAATAAACTTGGTTTTGCCACTTTCATCCGATCAAAATGCGAGAATAATCCTTAGCTCAGTGAACGATACTACACCACCCTCAATAAGCGGGACTCTAGTTTCTCCGAAGAAGCCAATAGCTGGCAGAGACAGCATCACAATCGATGTCCAGGTCTCAGATCCCGAATGGGGCATTGGAAAAGTAGTTCTCATATTCAAGCTGCCCAACGGTACCCAATCACAGCTCCTGATGAGGAGTGTGGGACAGGGATATTATGAAGCAAGCATACCACCAATAAGCGTTCCATACCTCCTCTATGATATTGTAGCTGAAAATGCTGGGGGCTTACAGAGTGAAACTGGCTGGAGCAATCTTTCCCTAACGCTTGCTACAACAACCTCATCACCAACAACAACTTCTGTAGCTACAACAACTCCTTCTCCAACAACAACCACACAGACTACAACAACACCTACTATGACAACAACCACAACAGCTCCAACGCAAACACAAACCACGCCAGCGCAAACTACAACACCTACAACTACAGTCCAGCAAACTACTACTCAAGCGATTGGAGGTGTTGGAACCACTGGAACAATAGCTATAGCAGTAGTAGTAATAGTAATCATAGGAGTTCTGGCAGCTCTTCTAACTAGAAAGAAGTGATATTCCTCAAATAACAATTTTCCTTTTTTGAAAACTGGCTCAATTTTCTCCAGTTTAATTATAATGACCATCAGAGAAAGTAATAGGTAATGTTTTTATACAATCCCATTAAAACTATATTGCAAAAATTGGGGTGAATTTATTATGTTAAATAAAAAAATAATACCTTTCATAACTGTTGCACTGCTGTTGGCATCCATTGCATCTCCAGCAATTGTGGCAAGAGCATCGGAGCCAGGAATCGTTGTCCTCGTGGATCTTGCTCATGGTGAATCAGCCGCTGGTCTAGATATAGCTATAAAGGTTCTTCCCGAAGCTGAATTCTACGTTCTGGTCTCAAGCCAAGATCAAGCGAACTCTCTTTCCCCAATAGTGAAAGAGCTAGCCTACAAGATACTTATCGGAACATTTGATACAATTACAAACGATCTCAAGAACGTCAACGTCATTATAATTCCTCAGCCAACAATGGCTTTCTCACCAGCAGAGATACAGGCCATAGTTAACTGGTTCAACACTACAGCAACAATGCAGAAAGCCATATGGCTTGCGGGAGATAGCGACTATCCGGCACAGGGAGGTAGCCAGGAAATAGCAATGCATCAGATCGACAAGATCGCCGAAGCTATAGGCTCCCACCTAAGGGAGGACTTTGTCTCAGTTGATGACTATGCAAGCAATGCTGGAGCAACATACAGAGTTGTTGGTCTTGTTCAGCCAGATCCAGGAGCAGAAGTTGTTGGATTTGCTGCGCAGAAGGTTCTATTCCATGGCCCAGGAATCGTTGCTTATGTAGACGATCAAGGCAATTGGCACAACTTGAACACGTCGACGCTTCCAAACATATACAGAATTGTGTGGACAACTAGTCAGGGAAAGATTTCGGAGAATCAGCCACAGCAACCTGGTGCTCCTGGTGACCTAGGAAAGACAGCAAGCGCAGGAGATACTGGAAAATACGTTCTCTTGGCTGCTGAGAAAATGATACTTAATATAGGGGGGACCAACGGAACTAGGTTCGTTGTTGTGAGCGGAGAGACTCCAATCGGAGGCTATCAGCCAGGAATATCCACTTCCTACGTTGGTGTGAACCTCGATGGTCCCAGATTCTTCAGAAACCTAATACTCTGGATATCTGGCTATATGGGCGAGCTCAATTTTGTGCAGCAATATATAGCTGACAAGCAGACTTTGAGTACACAGCTCTCAAATTCGCAAAGTGCCCTGCAGGCTGCGCAGCAGACAATTTCGCAGCTTCAGCAGCAGTTGCAGCAGTCACAGAGTGCTCTGTCTTCGGCCAACAACCAGATCTCTCAGCTAACTAACCAGCTTAATCAGCTCAAAGCTTCTCTGAGCCAGGTCAACTCCACAGCCAATTCAGCGCTTCAAACAGCTAGCGGAGCTGCAAGCTCAGGTCTAGCATATGGTGGATTAGCCCTTGGACTGATTGCCCTCATAGTAGCAATTGTTGCTATAGCAATGAAGCCGAAGAAGTGAGAGCTTCTCTTCTAGCAATATTCAATTAATTTTTTAAATGCTCTCATACAAGATTCCATTGGAAAAAAGGGAGAAAATTTTAATTATAAAAAATATAAAAATTGGGAGATTCAGAAAGGCGATAGAAATGAATAGAGAAAGATCCATCTCTACAACCTTAGTAGTTGGAATCGTTATTATCGTTGTTGCTATTGCGATCGTTGGAGCCTATCTCGCCACAAGAGGAGGTGGAGCTCCCACAACAACTCCTTCTCCAACAACAACCACACAGACTACAACAACACCTACTATGACAACAACCACAACAGCTCCAACGCAAACACAAACCACGCCAGCGCAAACTACAACACCTACAACTACAACAACACCCCAAGCACAAGGAGTTACACTGACAATTCTCACAAGACATTCTACAGATATACTTGACTTGGCAAGGAGAATGTTCCTTAACTCCACAATTGCCAAGCAGTACAATATTGTGGATCTTCAATTCATCGTTGTTCCTCCAGGCCTTTGGCCCCAGACGGCCGTAGCAAAGAGTGTTGACCTAGGTTGGGGAGGGGGTCCAACACTCTTTGATACGATGTACTTGAACAATCTCACAGCTCCTCTAACACTTCCACTAGCCTTGAATGCATCAGCCCAGATTCCAAACCAAATAGCCGGTGTTCCAATGAAGAGAGTTGGGCCTAATGGAGAAATATATTGGGTTGCTGCAGCAATATCTTCGTTTGGATTCACGGTTAATACAGATTTGGCAAAACAGTATAATCTTCCAATACCACAAAAATGGGAGGACCTAGGATCACTAGCTTTCGGAAAGGTTTTTGCCAGTACTGGGCAAGCTCCTCTAGCTATAGCAGATCCCACAAGCAGTACTAGCAACACAAGGATGTATGAGATAATCCTTCAGGCATTTGGATGGGACCAGGGGTGGAGGCTTCTAACCCTTATGGCAGCTAATGCATATATTTCATCGAGCAGCGAGGAAGTGAGAGATGTAGTAATAAGGGGAGAGAGGATAGTTGGCATAACAATAGACTTCTATGGCTATACAGCGCATTACCAGAACCCGGCATGCATATACATAATTCCTGCCAACGAGAGCATCGTTAATGGAGATCCCATAGCTCTCTTCACAACTTCAAAGCATCCCGTCGAAGCGCAAGCATTTATTGCATGGGTATTAACTGATGGGCAGAAGGTCTGGCTTGACAAGAACATAAACAGGCTACCAGCTAATCCAAACATATTCAACACAACAGAAGGGAAGGCAAGACAGGATCTCTATCAAGCATTCCTAGCGGCATCTCAGACACCTTCAATAAACTTTAGCGATAACCTTGCCCTTAGCTATGAGTACATAATGCAGAACTATTTCAAGGCGACTCTCACAGACCAGGCTCAGAATCTGCAGAATGCTTGGATAGCTCTGGTAAAGGCATATACAAGCGGAAAAATTAACCAAACAAGGTTCCAGCAGCTACAGCAAATGCTCACAGACTTCATTGTGTTCACTAATCCCCTCACTGGGAATAAGACAACATTAACACAGGATGTTGCTATTCAACTGAATAGCGCAGTTCTGAGCAATCCTTCATTGCTCGATAACTTGATGTCCCAATGGAGAACAGCTGCTGCTCAGAAATATGCGGCGGTCATACAGGCAATAGGAGGATGAAAGAGGAATGTCCTCTGCCATTTTTAGAAGGCTGAGGTTCGAGCTCGATAGACTTCTCATGTTTCAAATTTTTTTCCCCTTAACCTATCTGGTTATCTTCATGATTCTTCCTATTCTCACAATTCTTCTCTCAGCTAGAAACTATAGCCTATCTCTTCTATTTCAGCCCATGTACTTCAATCTGCATCCGATAGGATCTCCAATCTCTGTTAATAGGTTTGGAGATACAATTTTCATACAAGTGACTGGCCTTTCATTTGGGGTTATCTTGAACTCCATAATAGTTGCTTCTGTAGTAACAATTTTCGCTAGCCTACTGGGAATTCTAGTGGCATTTGTACTAGCTAGGTACAAATTCAAGTTTAAGATGGCGCTGAGGATCATGGCAATAATACCCCTTCTCATGAGCCCATTTATAAACGCCTACGTCGTAAAGAAGCTGATAGGGCCTGGATTTGGCTACAATACTTTGAGCTGGATAATACATGGATTAACAGGACTGGACATAAGGCTATCATTCAGTGGAATAGCCGGAGTTATACTCACACAGATAATCACATATTATCCAATAGTTTACTTGAACGTGTTCTCATCAATGATGAATATAGACCCAAGTATGGAGGAACAGGCAGAAAATATGGGAGCAAGGGGCTTTAAGCTTTTTCGCAGCATAACTCTCCCTTTGAGCTTTCCAGGTCTAATAGCTGGATCTGCTCTCGTCTTCATATTTAGCCTGGAAGATGTTGGAGCTCCAATAATTTTCGGGGTAAGGGACGTTCTCTCATACCAGATCTACAACTACTTCCAAGGAGTAAGGGTGAATGTGACCTCGCCTGAGACAGGAGCTCTAGCCCTAACAATGTTGCTAATATCACTAACAATATTCATTCTCATAAGGAGACAGACGAGCCTGAGGCAATATGCCATGATAAGCAAGGGAGGAAGGTGGATCCCAAGAGAAAGAAGTCTCGGGATTAAAGGGAAGCTAGCAGTATACCTGCTCGTTTTCCCATTGGTAATAATAACCATGCTTCCCCAAATAGGCGTTTTCATGCTGGCATTCTCGGAAAGATGGGGATCGGATCCGCTCCCATCAGGATTCACAATATCGAACTTTGTACAGCTTGTTGAAATAAAGGGGGTCTTCAGGGGAATACTAAATAGTCTTTTCTATTCAACTGCAGCAGTGGCCATTATTGTTCTTCTAGGACTGAGCGCCAGCTATGTTGTAGCGAGAATCAGGCTCAGAGGTATAAGCTTGCTTGACTATTTGTCTACAATGCCTCTCGCAATACCAGGATTAATATTTGCTTTTGGTTACTTCTATTTCTTCCATGAATATTTTCCAAATACAATACTGGATCCCCTCTACAACCCTGCACTCCCACTCATACTAGTCTATTCAGTGAGAAGGCTCCCATTCACCTCGAGAAGCGTGTTCGCAGGGCTTCAGCAAACCCATATTTCCCTGGAGGAATCAAGCCTCAATTTAGGGGCTTCTAGGCTAAGAACCCTGGGTTATATAGTGATTCCTCTGATTGCCCTAAATATAGCAAGCGGAGCAATGATAACCTTTGTTTACTGCATGGGAGAAACCAGTGCAAGCATAACCCTTGGAGGGCTGGGCGGAGACGTATCCAGTCCAAACCATAAGGGACCAATAACCATGGTAATGTTGGATTTAATAACGAGTGGGAGGTTGGCTGGAGTGAACTTGGCAGCCGCTCTGGGAGTTCTGCTCATGGGGATCCAAATAGCTGTTATTGTTATTATAACAATGATATTCAAGCAGAGCTATGCCTTCATAGGAGTGTGATGAAATTTGGTAAAAGTTGTGCTGGAAAATCTAAGGAAAACATATAGTGGAGGAAGAGTAGTAGCAGTGGATGATGTATCCCTATCAATCGATGAGGGGGAATTCTTCACAATCCTCGGTCCAAGTGGTTGTGGGAAGACGACTACACTTAGGCTAATAGCTGGCTTCGAATTCCCGGATAGCGGAAAAATATTCTTTGGTAATGAGGAGGTTACTTATAAGAAGCCATATGAGAGAAACACCGCTATGGTGTTCCAGAACTATGCTCTATGGCCTCACATGACTGTCTTTGAAAATATAGCATATGGACTGAAGATAAGGAAAGTCAAGGAAGACGAGATTAAAAGAAGAGTAAAGGAAGTTCTCGAGCTAGTCAAGCTCTCTGGATTGGAAGATAGGCATCCTTCACAGCTCTCTGGTGGGCAGCAGCAGAGGGTTGCTCTAGCAAGAGCACTCGTTGTTCAGCCAAGAGTTCTTCTGCTCGATGAGCCCCTTAGCAACCTTGATGCCAAGGTAAGGGTTGAGGTAAGGGGCTTTCTGAAGGAGCTTCAGAGAAAGCTGAAGATAACCACGATTTATGTCACGCATGACCAAGAGGAGGCTATGAGCCTTTCTGATAGAATTGCTGTGATGAACTCAGGAAGAATAGCTCAAGTTGGAACACCGGAGGAACTTTACTTTTCACCGAAAGACTTGTTCGTTGCTACCTTCTTCGGTAAGCCAAATATCCTAGATGGAAAGTATAGCGGAAAGGGGAGAGTTGAGATAGGAGATGGCATAGAGATTCAGGCAACTCCAGCCGTCAGTGAAGAGGAAATCAAGGAAGGGGAAAGCGTAAAGGTCGTCATAAGACCAGAGCATATATACGTACAGGGAAGAGGCAGAAGCAGCTCAGGAGAAACAACAAAGCTTACCGGAAAAGTAGTCATGAGAATGTTCACGGGAGTGAGCCAGGAGATAAAGATAAGCATGAAAGGGGAGGAAGGTCCCTTCATCTACGCTTCTGCATCATCCGATCTATCTATAGCTGTTGGACAGGATATAGAAATAGAGATACCAGCAATAAGGGCAATTATCTTCAAAGCTAAAAAATGAAATAGAAAAGCCTTTTTATTAACAAAGTTTAAAGAAACTTGGTGCACCGAAACTGAAAAAACTCGCACTTCCTCCCAGAATAAAGATCTTGGAGGCACTTTCAGCTGTAGCTGAGGGAAGAATAAAGCAACTGAGCGATAAGGAGGCTACAGTCGTTTCTTCAGACGAGCAGAGAGAATATAAAGTTTATTTGGATCTGGATAGGGGCATAGCATCATCAACCGACAATGGCACCAAGTTTAGAGGATACATAGGCTACCCCATACTGGCATTGATGATGCTCAAAGGAGCCCTTCCATATAATGAGGATTTAGCATCAAAACTCATAGGAGTAAAGTGGAGAGCACTCAATGAAAGGTACAAGAGCTATAGAATCGTGGAAAAAATAGTTATGGATGAGTATAAAAAGAAAGGGGGAGATTTGGATAGACTTGAAAACTTAGTTAAGGAGGTCATGGAGAAGCTGAAGAACATCGAGCTGTTCACTCCTGAGGAGGGCGAAGAGATATAGCGTTATCTCTCAACTTCTTCTGTACCGGGCTTTTGTAAGTATTCCTACGATGGATTGTCGGATTCAGCTTTTCACAATTTACAAATGAAAGCTTCACCCTTTAGCGCGGAAAAGACGTCAGACCTCAATCCTACAGATGCATAGCATAATGGGGCGAGCCTACCCGTCATAGAAAAAAGCGAAACGATGTGCAGAAGATTAAATAGGATGTACTCTTTTCCCACCAATATAGCTTTCAAGCACTCGAAGTGATGCTAGATCCTCGTTGAAAGGATCACCGCTGACAATTACGAAGTCTGCAAAGTTCCCAGGCTCTAGCCTTCCAATGCCTTCTGCTCTCATCAGCTTTGCTGAACCAGCTGTATAAGCATGGAGAGCCTCCTCGATGCTCAGCCTTTCATCTCTAGTTAGATTGAACAGCTCCACCCCCTCCTTTTCTCCTCTATTAACAGCTGCATCGAGCGTGATCCAAGGATCAAGAGGCTCAACAGGAGAATCGGTTGAAAAGCCAATATCTATACCCGCTTTCATCATTGTTTTGAATCGATAAGCATATTTAGCTCTCTCCATGCCAAGCCTTTTCACGAGCCACCAGTCTGATATTATGAAATGAGGCTGTACCGAAGCTCCAATACCAAGTGAAGCCAGTTTTTGTATCTGGTCGTCCATAACAATTGAGGCATGCTCCACCCTCCCCAGGTTTCCTCTAATTCCCGACTTCTTAAAAGCCCCAATTACATTGTCTAGGGCAGCATCGCCTATAGCATGAATTGCACTCTGGAGCCCCAGCTCCTTGGCTCTATTGGACCAATAAGCTAGCTCGTTCTCTCCCATAACAGCTACACCACTTGTCTCTGGGCTATCAGCATATGGTTGAGACAGAAGGGCCGTTCTCGCACCTAAACTACCATCAGCAAACAGTTTTATGCCATTAATCCTGAGAAGCTCGTGATCAATTGAACCATTTACCTGCTTGAGAGCATCGATTTCCTTGTAATCGAGATAGACAAAGACTCTGGTTCTAAGCTCATTCCTTTCATTCATCATTTTCAGGATTTCGAGGTCTTTTATCTTAGCTGACATGAAACCAACAGAGGTGACACCAAGCCTAGCTGCCTCCATTGTTGCTTTCATCATAATTTCGTGTTTATCCATCCACTCTGTCATCCTAGTGAGAACTATTCCAACTAGATCCTCAAAGATCACTCCAGTAGGTTCACCTTTATCATCCCTCTGGATGTAGTCTTCCATGCCCTCCTCAAGGGCAATTTCTAGAGCCAGGCTATTGAGGACAGCAGCATGCCCGCATACTCTAACAAGTACAACAGGGATATCGCTGATTACAGCATCTAAATCTGAGGCTCTGGGCCATCTTCCCTCGGAGAAAAGCTCCTGATCCCATCCCCTTCCTATTATAACTTTCTCTCCCCCCTTTCTGAAGCTGGAAAGCTTCCCTTTGAGCTCACTTATCGATTTTGTACCTCTCAAATCCAAAGTCATGAGGCTTATTCCAAGGCTGTTTAAATGCATGTGAGAGTCGATGAAACCAGGGAGGACAATTTTCCCCCTTCTATCTATTATTTCTCCTCCGAGCTCTTTTGCCTTTTTTATGGCAGATTCCTCATCTCCCAAAAATACAACCTTTCCATCACTTACAACCATTCCTTTTGCTGTCTTTATTGGGTTAAACGAAGCGTATATCTTTCCAAGCAAAGCAAAAGCTTCCATCATCTTACCACCGAGGACTCAAAAATTGAATTATGAGAATAAAGCTACAAGTTAAATATTTAACTTCTTCCCTTGGGCTCTACCTTCCTTTCATATATTGCGTGAATTACCCTGGGAACTTTCTCAGAGCATTCGCCTACAATCTTCCCAACAAAATCTCCCTTTTGGAACGGTCTCTCCGAAATCTCTCCGCCATTTCCAAGGCACTTTATAACTGTAACAGTTTCATAGTTATCCTGCGTTCTCTTTGGTTGCATTTGAATCATTATGTAGTATAGAAATGTGAGGGAAATTGCCATTAGAAGAAGAGTTAAGATCCCCTGGACTTCTGGAGAAAGTATTGTGCTATTGTTCCCAAAGAGCTGAAGTGAAGCCTGAGCAGGATTGAGCATGCTATCACCTCACAAAATTCCTACAGTATTTCCTATTCCTGCAATTATTACGCTCTGCCCCTCTGGTGCTTTTCTAACTAGTTCCTTCACTCTCTCTACAGCTTTCTCAACAGCATCGCTTATTTCCTTCTTCATGGTCAATATTGCTTCCTCCATGCTCATTTTCACAATTATGGCATGGAGAGGCACTCCATAAGCAGATGCTGCCCTTTCTATTCTTATCTTCTCTGGACCAACATCACCTATAGCAGCTCCAGCTCCTTCAGCTACTTCTCCTGTAGGCTCACCCTCCAGCTTAAGTGCCGCATCAACTGTAATTATCATCCCAACTTTTTCATTTCTCTCGCTCAGCTTTCTAAGAAGCTCCTCTACAGCGAAGCCCGGGTGCCCTACGTTGCTCTCCGGACCGCTTGCCTTGATTAGATATACTTTTCTATTCTCTATTTGGCTTTCATAGTACACAGTATCTTTGACAATCTCTGTTGGAGTAGCAGATGGTCCAACAAGCCTTTGAACAAGAAGTGCTCCAGCCCCATCTCCAATCGGCTTTCCTTCCAAGAATACATCGAGAGCTTTGCTGTATGCCTCTGCCTGTTTTATTATGGTTGGAAGAACCATTTCCAACTGCATTATCAGTATCCAGTTGTTTGTTTTCTGCCCTGTGATTAATAGATGCCTCACATATTTGTACACAAAGGTGAGCGCTGCGCTTATCTCTAGGGCTGTGGAGGCTATGCTTCTCTCAACCTTTCCAGCATTTGGGAGGGCTTCCTTAATTATTCCCTCTAGCCTCTCCTCCCTCGTCGAAAAGAGAACATCCATCCTCTTTATTATGTCAGTCGGTTCTATGCTGACTGGCTCAATTGTGAAGTAGTTTATTCCTCTCTCTACAACTTGTTCCGGTTTCTCCAGCCCTAAATTCCTCATATAGCTCATTGTCTTGCTCTGTGAGTCATTCATCATTTTCTCCAAAATTCCAAGCTTCATTTTTATGTTTCTCGATGATATGTATATCTGGAATTTCTGATTGAATCCCAAGAAGAGTAGCATGAATATGACTAGAAAGGCTAACTGTGAAATAGCCGATATCCAATCAGTTATTGTTGAGGACAATCGTTACACTCTCCTACTCTCAAGTTTTTTTTCAGTACTGCGCAGATAATTAATTTATTCCAAATATAAATGCTCTCTTGATAAGGAAACCCAAATATGCGGGGGGTGGGATTTGAACCCACGCTGGCCTACGCCAACGGATCTTGAGTCCGCCCCCTTAGTCCGCTCGGGCACCCCCGCTCACTAAAAACTTTTCCTCGGGGAATAATTAAGTTTTTAATGTCCCACGAAAAACTTCTTTCCCACCGTGGAGGGCTCAAGTTGCTAGATGCTGTCCTTCAGGGAATTGCTCTGGGAATAAGTCTTGCTGCTCCTCCTGGGCCTGTTAATGCTATAATAGCCTCAAAGAGCCTGAGGAGCTGGAAAAGAGGAGCATCGGTTGGATTCGGTGCACTTACTGCAGATTTGATATTTATGATAATGAGCGTCTATCTTGGTTATCTTATCCCACCTAAATTTATGCCCGCAATCTCTCTTCTCGGATTCGCCTTTCTTGCTTGGCTTGCTTATGGGGTCCTCAAGTCCTCTGCTTCATACACGGAAAAAGTAAAGGAAAAAAGCGGATCTAGCTATTTTACTGGGCTGGCCATGGGTCTAACAAACCCATTCCAGATAATGTGGTGGGTTACAGTTGGAGTTTCTCTTGTGAAAAGCCTCGGTCTCCAAATATTTTTGGGCTTCGTTTTTGGTATAGCTTCCTGGGTGATATCTTTCTCTTATCTGATTAACAGGTTTGGCTTCTCTCGAAAGTTTGCTGTAGCAATAAAATGGTTCAGCTTTATAACACTGTCGGCATTCTCAATATACTTGTTGTATACAGCCGTGACTCTCCTCATTTAGATTCAAGAGCCAGAATGAGCTCTACTGGTTCTCTCTCTATAACTTCATCTGCTACTTTCATTAGCTGCGACTTTGCCTCAGAAACAACGATCAGCTCAACTCCACCGAACACCTTTGATACCCACGGTATCAGAGCCCCTGGAAGGAGCTGATCAGCTTTTCCGAGCACAAGCATGCTATCACTCGACATTGATATCCTAACAGCTCTGTCAATTCTCCTCGAGAACCACTCCATCCTGTTGCTGAACATTGGTGTTATTGGAGAACCACAAGCTGGGCAGATCTTAGGAGCTGAGTGTGATGGAAAGGATCTTCCACACTTGATGCAGAAATGCTTTCTAGCATCACCTAGGAAATCAACTTTTTCCACATTATCTGGGAAAAAATCTGCTAAAGACGGGGACAAAAAAACTATTCCTGATAGCTTGAAGAGCGAAGAGAGAATTTGAATCATCTTCTCTTCTTTATCTTTCCTTTTTCTCAGCTCGTTGTAGCATTCTCGCAATTCAAAGTCTGTTGAAGAAAGAGGATCCATAATGAAGCTTAGGCACGCATCAGGAATTGTCAGAGAAAAAAAGACTATCACAGACTTATCTCTCAATAGACTTTTTAGGATGAGGGCATCATCCAACATTCTCTATTTCAGCCTCATAAGCGCTACATTTCTCTTCTCTACATCGATTAATGCATATCTTCCGCTCTTTAGTGCACCAGGGTTTACTATAAGTGTTTGACCGATTATCTCATATCCAAACGATTCATGTATATGTCCGTGCATATGCAATATAGCTCCAAATTCTTCATCCAGCTCCCTTAACTCAGGGAGTCCTGCATGCACAGAGCCCATGGCAAGATCCGTGGATGTGGATAGAGGAGGATGATGAGAGAGAATAATTATATCTCTTCCTCTATAAAGAGGAAGCATCTCCTTCACTCTTGTGTATGATGAGTAAAAGCTCAACCCACCTATTCCTGCTATCACATAGTTGTCCAATTCAATGACCTTCGAATCAATGTTGAAATTTTCCCTCGAGAACTCCTTTGCTATAGAGATATCGTCCATGTTCCCTGGAACGAAAACAATTGAAGAGGAAATCGCCTTAAGTAGATCAACCACGTCTCCATTGCATTCAACATCTCCATGGACTGCTAACAAATCAAACTGCAGGGATGCGCTTTCCTCCCTCAATCTTTTTAAGTTTGCTACATTACAGTGAATGTCCCCCAGCTGGAGGATCTTCAATCAACATCAGCCCAAAGCGCTATTGGAAGAAATCGTTAATAAACCAATTTAGCAAACTTCAAGTGGGTAGGAGCAATATGCCAAAGCAAAAGAAAGAGGAGAAAGGACAGACGGGAAGGAGCGCGATTCAGCAGGCAGAAATGAACGTATCCGCACCAACTGAGCTCATAAGGAGAGCTGAGAGAGAGGTAAAGGGAATGGAGTACATAACCCCATTTTCCCTAGCACAGAAGCTCGGAGTCTCGCTGAGCACTTCAAAGAAGATTCTAAAGGCTCTCGAGCAAAATAAGCTGATTGAGGCTGTAAACAGAAACAGAAGATCTCCCATATATATTTCAAAAAAGAATGAGCAGTAAATTTCTCAATTAATAATTTAAAAAACTGATTTTTGCTCAAAATTTTTTGGAAAAGGTTTATTTAGTAGAAGAAACTTTAATGCGATCTCTGAATGCAAAGCTCCCTAGAATATGGAGCATAAGCATATAAGAAAGTGATTCGAATATAAAAATGGAATAAAAAATTGGGGTGAAATTAAAATGAAGCTAAAGTCCATCTACGAGGATGAGGATGTGGTCGTTGAGGTAGGACCTCATGACGACGAAATCCCGCAACTCATAATGGATCTCTTCAAGAGAAGAAAGAGACCAATGACATGGCAGCAGCTGAGAGAGCACTTCAGCGCTGTTATCGGGGAAGATAGGCTGAGAAGAGCTCTGAGACAGCTAGTTAAGGAGGAGAAACTTGTTCAGCTAAACAGAACGACGTATGCAGATCCAGATACGCTGACACCAGAAATGATAGAGGAGCTCGAGGCAAAAAGAAGGATATATTCAGCTAGAGCAAGAAGCTACCTCTATGAGTCTATGAGAAGGAGCCTTGAGTCGGAGTCCAACTGATCAAACTTCAATCAACACATCCATTCTGTTCAAAGGCTTCCCCCCATTCTCTGTAACAACTACAGTATTTTCCACTCTCATGCCGAGCTTTCTCGGTATATAGAATCCAGGCTCTATGGTCACAACATCTCCCTCCATGAGGACTTCCTCGCTTGCAGGGGACAATGTTGGTGGCTCATGGACCTCAACTCCTACACCATGACCCAGTGAGTGTATGAAGTTGATGTCCAGTCTCCTCCATGAAAGAGCACTCCTCGCCTTTAGGTCCACCTCCTTTGCAGGTATTCCAGCCCTAAGCATATCCAACGATTCGGAATAGGCAGAAATAAGGGACTCAAGCAAGGGCCTATAGGATGATGCTCCAAAGAGAATAGTTCTTGTCATATCTGAACAATATGAACCCTTTTTCGCACCTAGGTCAAAGACAACAGCATTCCCCCTCCTCAGCTTCCTTTCTCCAGGGATAGCATGTGGGTTTGAGGCATTTTCTTCTATAGCAACAATCGGATCGAATGCCAAAGCATCAGCACCCTCTCTAAATATAGTGGAAAGAAGCTCTGCATAGATCTCCTTTTCGCTTAATCCTGGTCTCAGTATGTTGATTATCCTTTCAAGAGCTCTTTCGGATATTTCCGAAGCTTTTGAAATTAGCTCAATTTCTTCTGTCATTTTTATTCTTCTGACCATAGTGATTTCCCTGGAGGCATTAACTACTCTCTTTTTCTTCAAAACTTCCTGAAAGGAGTTGAGCAAAATGGGATCGGAATCTACTGCAAGGCTTTCAATGCCTTCGGAGATTTTTGAAACAGCGTCAGCCACAGACCCCAATATCACCGGATAGTCTGGGTGGCTGTTGAATGCTATTTTGCTTACAGCATAAACCTGCATTTTTCCCTCAACAGCCGTGCTTACTTTCCAAAATTCCATCAGGGGGACTAATGCTATGATTTCATCGGTGTCTTGTTCTATGTATATTACTCCTCCAGCGTCAACTCCGGTAAGATAGAGAAAGTTCCCTCTGTTTACTATCAGGGCTCCCTGGGCACCGCTTCCCTCGAGAGCCCTCCTAACGAGCTTTATTTTCTTTTCAACCATTTCAGATGCTCTCAAGGATTTCACCAATTTATTACTAGAAAGAAGCACTAATTAAGGTCGTTTAAAGAGAAAAATTATATTATCTCTCAGTATATTCCATAAAATCGTCATATTTTGGAAAATAAAAGATAATTCAAATTAAAAAAGTGATGATGCATGAGCTCAGATTCGGATCTCAGCAAGATAGAGAAGCTCTTTAAACCGAAAACAATAGCAGTTGTTGGAGCGAGCAGAAATGTAGCAAAAATCGGAGGAACTATTCTGAAGAACATTCTGGTCAATGGGTTCAGTGGGAAAGTATATGCTGTCAATCCAGACGCCACTGAAATAATGGGAGTCCCAAGTTATCCATCTCTTCTCGATATACCTGATGAAGTTGATCATGCGGTCATTTCCATTCCAGCAGACAAGGTACCTGAAGTCGTGGAGCAAGCTGGCAGGAAAGGGGTGAAAGTTCTCACAATAATATCATCAGGATTCAAGGAAACAGGTAGAGCAGACCTTGAGGAGAAAATAGTTGAGCTTGGTAAGAAATACGGCGTGAGAATTTTGGGCCCGAACATTTTCGGAGTGGTTTACACTCCAACAAACCTTAATGCTACATTCGGTCCAGAGAAAGTGCTGAAAGGAAAGATAGCCTTCCTTACTCAGAGTGGCGCGCTTGGAATAGCACTCATGGCATGGACTGCAATGGAGGGGATAGGACTATCCTCTATTGTAAGTTTAGGAAACATGGCTGACATAGATCCAGTGGATCTGGCCAAGTTCTTTGAGAAGGATGAGAACACCAAGGTAATAGCAATGTACTTGGAGGGGATATCAACAGGAAGAGGTCAAAGCTTTCTAAATGAGTTCAGAAAGATCACGAAGAGCAAGCCGGTCATAGCGCTTAAGGCAGGAAGATCAGAGAGAGGTACAAGGGCTATAGCGAGCCACACTGGAAGCTTAGCTGGAAGTGATGCTATGTATGATTCAGCATTCAAGCAGTCAGGTATATTGCGAGCAAATGACATTGAACAGCTATTTGACTGGGCAAAAATGCTGGCAAGCGTGGAGAGCTTTGAGCTGAAAGGAAAGGGTTTTGTAATAATAACTAACGGCGGCGGAATGGGTGTTATGGCAACCGATGCTGCTGAGCTCAACGGACTGCCTCTACTTGAGATGACAGATAGTTTGAAGCAGCAGTTCAGAAAGAGCATGCCATGGTTTGGCTCACCAAACAACCCAATAGATCTGACTGGACAGGCATCAGCAGATAGCTATGAGGGAGCAATCAGGACAGCTCTTGAAAGCGATGCAATAACCGGGGCTGTAATAATGTATTGCGAGGTTGGCTTCCTAGATCCAATAGAGCTTGCAAGAAAGATCGCATATACTCTGAAGACTTACAACGTGAAGAAGAAGCCTGTAAATGTTGTAATGCTCGGCGGTGAAAAGACCAGGGAGGCTGGAAGGATGCTTGATAGAGAGGGAATACCAAGCTATAACATACCAGAAAGAGCAGTCTCAGCAATGGCAGCTTTCTACAAGTATGCTAAGTACAGAGCCGATTCATCCCAGCCGTAGTAGTCAACAAGCTTAACTTATTCCTTGATCTCTCATTAAAATTTTTACAACCTGAAAGCTCCCTTTTCATGGGAAGAGGAAGTCAAAAATCTTGGTAAAGCGTCTCAAAAGCTTTTCATCAGGAGGAAGATGGTTCCCTTAGCGCCTTCAGATCGAGAACAATTTCAAGTATGTCTGAGCTGTAGCTGAGTATTCTATATATGCTGAGAATAGCCGAAATGAGGAAAAACCCACATTCATTACTATTTATCTTTATACTTGAAACTCTGTTAATTTCATCATCAATTCTTCGTAAAAGTTCGACTGTCCTTTCCTGGTTCAACTTCGAAAAATTTCTTATCGCATCCTCTACTATTCTCTCAGCATTTCTTATAACGGAGGAAAGTTCAGGATGTACTTCGCAATTCGACTTGAAAGCAAAAAGAAGATTATTCGATATATTTGAAATGTGATCGCCGATTCTTTCCATTGCTTTTAAGCCGTGATGATAGTGAAGGGCCTCAGCCAAATTTCTAATCTTGGAGCTCTGCATGCTGTATTTCCCAGAAAGAACGCCTGAGATGTATCTTGTCAGCGCCAAATATACTTGGTCCACCATATCATCCCTTTCAGCAGAGCTTCTCAGCAAGCTTTCATCTCTTCTCTCTAATCCCAATAGTAAATCTTCAAACATGTACTCTATATGCCTGAACATCAAACCAACGGATTCCTCCATGCTGTGCTCTAGCCTGCTCTCGAGCACCTTCAATGTTATGCACTTTTCATTCTCCTCAATTGTGATAGTGTCCATGGTCTTAGAAATGATAATTTTTTTGAACTTATCCATCCATTCAGCCTTATCCGATTTCTCGCTGCAAAAAACGATCAAATCATAACCGGCAATGTAGGCTGATATGGCCTCCGTAGCAGCTAACGCTGGATTTTCCTTTTGCTTAACCCTGTATACTGATTCCTTAATTTCTCTTTTTTCCTTAATTGGAAGAATTCTGAGAGATCCATCTGGCTCCACAAGCACTTCAACTTTCGATCCTTTAGCTATGCCACTTCTCTCGGCCCATTCCTTTGGAAGACTTATGATGAGCGAAGATGTTCCTGTGAGTTGAACAGTTCTAATATAGTGCATAAAGGGCTACCTCTATAAATTATTCTATTTCTATATACTAATATATTTTTTATTTGCAACATAAATAAAAATTGCCATTTTTTATTTAGATGTTGAGTGATGCATATGCTACCCCGAACAATTGTGGCATTCACTTTGGTTGTAGTAGCAATTCTGTCATCCTTAACTCTATATGTAATGAAAAGCAGCAATAATGCCAGCACCTATCCAGTAACTACTACGGACTCCCCCGTAACTGCTACTAACCTCTCTGAGAAAAATACATCCGCGATTACCACAACAGTGGTAGGAAATGGTTCCAAGATAACTTTGATAGGCTCCGGCTCGACATTTATTTACCCACAACTAGACAGATGGATAAAAGCACTTTCAGAGAAAAATCCCCAGATAATAATTGAATATAGCCCCAGCGGAAGCGGAACAGGGCAGACACAGTTTATGCAAGGTCTTATTGACTTTGCAGGAAGCGATCCTCCTCTCACGACCAGCGATTGGGAAAAGGCAAAAAACGATCCTAGGGGAGTGATCCAACTTCCAGTCCTAGTGGGCAGTGTAGTAATAACTTACAATATTCCTGGGATTGCAAGCAAACTGAAGCTCACAGGTGAAGTTCTCTCCCTTATATATAAGGGTGAAATTGAGTACTGGGATGATAGGAGGATAGCTGAGCTAAATCAAGGCATTTCCCTACCTCACGAGAAAATTGTTGCTGTTCATAGATCTGATTCGAGTGGTACAACGAACATATTTACTCTTTTCTTGTATAAATCTTCGAATGGTCTATGGCCTAGAGACCTTGTTGGAAAAGCTATAGATTGGCCTGTAGACAAGACTGGGAGAGGACTTGGTGGAAAGGGGAATCAAGGTGTTGCAGATATTGTATCGAGGACCCCTTACTCACTAGGCTATGTTGAGTATGCGTATGCTTTTCTTCAGAATTTGCCCACAGCTCTCATAATGAACTCCGAGGGCATTTTTGTTGAGGCAAACATGACAACAATGATGGAAGCAATAAGAGCTAGTATGGATAAGCTCCCACAAAGCCCTGAAGGAGATTTCAATGATTTCTGGAATGCTGTGATATATTCTCCCGGAAAGCAATCATATCCAGTGACCTCTTTTGCTTTTCTAATTTTTCACAAGGTTTATCCAAGCAACAAGGTAGAGGGAATTAAACAGCTAATACAGTTCATAAACAATGAAGGAAGGAACTACATCATTGAGGGCTATGTTCCAATACCAGATGAGCTCGCACGGTTCAATTTGAATAGCCTGAATCTTATAGTATCAGGGTGAACTTTCCAAATGAGGAGAAACCTCACAGACAAAATTTTTTTCTTCTCCCTCCTATTTCCCTCAGCTCTTGTACTCTTCACTCTTATACTTATCTTTTATTCCCAACTGAATCTCAGCCTTCCAATATTTGAGAAACAAGGCTTGGAGACCTTTTTAGGAAAGGACTGGAGGCCTAGCAGCATTCCTCCTCCTGAAGGAGGAAAATACGGTCTGCTTCCTGCCGTATTTGGCTCACTATATACTTCCACCATAGCTCTTCTGGTATCTCTTCCTCTATCTGCTAGCGTTATTGTATTTCTCAACGAGATAGCACCGAAGAAAGCAAGAACGCTTTTCTCAGCAATTTTGGACTTAATGGCAGGGCTATGGGAAGAGGTAAAAGGGAGACTAAAAGACAAACCTTGGAAACTAAGTGGCGGACAGCAGCAGAGGCTGTGTCTCGCAAGAGCTCTAGCAATAAAGCCAAAAATTCTTCTGCTTGATGAGCCAACAGCAAATATCGATCCCATCAATACAGTTAAGATAGAAGAGGCTTTGAAGAAGCTAGCCAAGGAAGGGATGACAATTGTTATGGTGACTCACATGCCCCAGCAGGCTATCAGAATAGCCAGCCATGCAATTTTCCTATATCATGGATCTGTAGTAGAACAAGGACCAATTTCCAAGCTGGCTTATGCTCCCAGCAGTGAGCTGACAAAGAATTTTATCTATGGTGAAGTTTCGCATCTCAAAGCCTGAAAAAGGTCCTCACGTTATCAATGGAAAGCTTTTCTGCTTCATTTTCAGATATTCTCCCAGCACTTAGCAGATAGTTCAAACTGCTCCCGATTTCCCAAGGATATATCACTCTTCCTGGTCTTTTGGGATCATCTATAAAATCGCTTTCAAGAAGCAAAAGTGCAGTTCCTCTGGAAGGAATAGCTGCTTCTAGAAGCTCTTTTTTACCGAGCATAGTTGACCACAGTCCCAAGCTCTGGGAATCCTTTGAAACTGCCAGAGTAGAATGATGAATTAGAACATAGTCCTTTTTGAACCCAGTTTTCTCAACTAATTTCACTATGCTTTCTGCTGTGAAGCCCTCGACTTGTTCCAAGTGAAGCTGCATTAGGCAACCCTCATCCTTAGCAACTGTCATGAATTTTTCTAGGGCTTCTTGGGTTATCAATGCAGAAGGAACCTGCACCTTGAAGTGCTGCCTTCCAACTTCACCTATGCCATCTATTTTTCCCTCTCTGCACATCTCTCTCAGAATCTCTGCTATTTTGAATGCATATTCCCTAACATTATTAGGATTTATTCCTGCTTCAATGAGCCTATCAATTTCAGCGGGATGAAGACCTGCAAAGCACTTAATCTCTATTCCAGAGCTCCTTGCCTCTTTACATCCCCTGCTGTGAAGCTCAGCAAGCTCTCTATATTTCTCCACATCAAATATCACTTTTCCTACATAGTCCCAGGAAGGGAGCATTATAAAAGCTGCGAACCATCCTCCATGTTCCTTGATTTTCTCCGCAATTTTCTTTGCCCCAATTCCGCTGATAGGATTCGAGTGGGAATGCGCATCAGCAAATGGCAGTTTCGTCATTGCTCTTTACACCTTTTTAGGATATTCGTTTTCATTGATTAGAAAAGAGACTTTTAAGCATAGCTCACGAGCTTTCTCTTTCCATGCACGCTAATCTGATTTTCCTTCTTTATGAATAGTTTATGAAGAAGATTAGTAGCTATGAAATATAAGCTTTATAGAGTGCTTATTAGCTATGCTCTTCAACACCATCTCGTTCAAGTGGTGAAATGTTGAGACAAGAGCTAGAAAATGAGAAGATTGTGGATTTTTTGAAGCAGAAAGTAAGAGAAATAAGCGAACATTCCTATGTAGATGTTCTAAATTTTGATTGTGATGAAAAATCATTTCCGCATGATCTTCAAGGAGAAGCCAATATTAGGCAGCTAAGATAAATGAATGCACTAAAAACCAGTTAGTAAATTACTGAAAAAGGACTTCATACAGATCGATGCTAGTAGTATAGAAGCAATAACATCAAATACCACAGGATTGAAGCCTGAACCTTTTATGTGAGCTGGAAATTACCTTTTTCCAAACAGTTTCAACTTTCTCAATTGGAATCCCGGTGAGCCTTGAAGCTTCTTCAACAGTCTCCTGCCTATCCACGAGCATGTGCAAGATAGTATCAATTTCCTCATAGCTCAAACCAATTTCTCCCTCCGCCGTCTGTCCTGGCCAAAGTCCTGGGGAGCTAGGCTTTCTCCAAATTTTCTCTGGCACTCCTAGAAATTTTGCCATCTCTCTGACCTGTGTTTTATACAGGGAGATTATTGGATAGACGTCTCCTGCTCCATCCCCCCACTTAGTAAAATACCCCAGAAGAAACTCGCTTCTATCACTTGTGGCGGAGACTAGAAGTTTCCTAGTGTTTGCAAGGAAATATAGAGCAGTCATCCTCACTCTAGCCTTAACGTTGCCCTTAGCTACCCTCTCAGCAGTACCATAGCTCTCTCCAAACATTTTGAGGATCCCCTCAACAGCTTCACTTATGTCAGCTATCACATACCTTATGCCCAGGCTGTCAGCAACTAGTTTTGCATCCTCAATTTCTCTGATGTCCGTTTCTCTTTCCGGAAGAATGAGCGCATGGACCCTCTCCTTCCCTACACCTCTAACAAGGAGATATGCTGTTACAGCCGAGTCAAGACCGCCACTAACTCCCAATACATAGCCTTTAGCTCCACTTGCATCGAGGTAGTCCTTGACGCACTGAGAAATCCTATCTGCTGCTCTTGCATAGTCGATCACGGGAACAGCAGGCTGCCTATCCAACATGACCCACCACATATTTTCATGATTTTGGAAACAATTATTATTTTCCTCATTGAAAGAGCAGAAGAATGGTGTGTGCTTTGAAAATAGCCATCTCAATTTCCGCCTATAGTTCTGAGCCAAGAGAAAAGCACAGGGAAAAAGCTCTGAAGCTCCTAGAGGAGCTTGATTTTCTATTCTCAGAAAGAATTTCCTACTATATTCTGGGAGGATATAGGGGATTAATGAAATATGTTACAGATTTCCTTGTTTCAAGAGGGAGGAAAGTGGTGATGATTCTTCCTCTTGAATATGAAGCTGACGACATATCTGAGGACGTCATAAAGATAAGGGCAGGGACAACATTCACGAATAGAAACGTTATAATGGTCAGATCTGGGGACGTCCTTCTCTGCCTTGGAGGAGGACTCGGTTCCTTCACTGAAGTTGTTAATGCTCTATCAATGGGAAAGCTTACTATCGTTCTGAGAAATACTGGCAGCTTGACAGATTCTCTAGAAGGTTTCATGGGGAAAGGAGTTGTCGATGAAAGAAAAGGAGGATTTCTAGCGTTCGTAGATAGGGGTAGCGAGGCAGTTGAAATCATACAGAATCGTTTCGCTAGTATATAGAGCAACAGGAAAATCCTCATTTCTCGAAAAACACGCGCATTGCTTTCTCATTTTTTAGAGCGAGAGACGGTTATAAGCTTGAACTTGCAAGAATTATTCGGTATGGAACGATGAAAATAAGGCATCTCGTAATTATAATGCTATTGCTATTCATACTTGGAGGATTCATAGGCTATTCTCTTGCTATGAGCAACCCATATGGATTGGCTAAGGAGCTATTCAACTCATTCGGAAATAAGGCAAAAACCATAGGATTTGCCCCATTCTCAATAAGATCTGCTTTCCTAATTTTCATGAACAACTTTGCTATTGCCCTTCTAATGATTATCCTGAGCATAACCATTGTACTTCCATCTGTTGTAGTCTTTCTCAATGGAGCTGTTGCTGGTGTGGTTGTGGCCTTTGCTGAAGGAAATGGAATAAGCATACCACTAGCTATTCTTTCCATGATCCCCCACGGACTGTTTGAGCTATCAGCCTTTTTCTTATCAGCTTCGTATGGAACTGCCCTTGGAATTGCTTTCTGGAAAAGGATCATCGGAAAAAGTGGAAATCTCTCTTCTCTTATAATAAAGCTACCTCTCTATGTCTTTGCAGTGGCAGCTCTTCTCCTGATAGCAGCATTCGTGGAGACTTTCATTTCTCCCCTCATCCTAACCCTGTAGTTTTTTGTACTAAAAGCACTTTGAAGCAATTTATATCCTTGATTTAAATTGTTACAAATTTTTTATTTTTTCCCACCTTTTTCCCATAAATTTATATAATTATTATATATTAACATTAAATGGTGTAAAGGTTGGAAAACGTTAAGAGGGTCTTCATTGTTGTGGAGCGATGCGTTGGATGCAAGAGCTGTGAAATAGCATGCCACATAGAGCACTCCAAGAGCAAGGATCTCTACAAGGCTATTTTCGAAATTCCAAGGCCTAAGAGATTCAACACTGTTCTAAAAGTGGATCAGTATAATGCCTCGCTGAGATGTGCTCACTGTGAGGATCCTCCCTGCGCTAATGTTTGTCCTACGGGAGCATTACAGAAAGACGAAGAGACTGGATTTGTTACATATAATCCCGCTAAGTGCATTGGATGCTGGCAGTGCGCAATGGTATGTCCTTTCGGTGCCATCTATCCTGACTATGAGACCTTAACAGCAGCGAAGTGCGATGGCTGCATTGAAAGAGTCAAGTCAGGCAGGCTACCGGCATGTGTAGAGGCCTGTCCAACTAATGCTCTGGTCTTCGCAGATGTCAAGGAAATGGAGCAATTCAAAAGAGAGCGCTCCCTCAGAGAGCTCACAGCAGGGCAGAAAGTTTCAATTTTTGAGCTAGGGGTGGTCTAACATGGTAACCGATCTATTGAAGGAGAAGAAGGAGGCAATAGAGAAAAGCAGTCAAGAATACGGAATGCTCGATGAAGGAACTGTCAGGCTTCTAAAGAAAGAGGAGAAAGAGGCGAGGACAACAGTTTATCATAGGCTCGCGAGGCAGGAGCCGCAGTGTGGCTTTGGTGAGCTAGGTGTATGCTGTAGGATGTGCTACATGGGCCCCTGCAGAATCGATGTTTTCAATTCAGGAGGTCCTCAGCTCGGAGTGTGTGGTGCTACTGCCGATACTATAGTTGCGAGAAATCTACTTAGAGAGACCGTTGGAGGAGCAAGCTCCCATGTTGAGCATGCTATGGAAATAGCTGAGATATTGAGGGATGTGGCAGAAGGAAAGCTAGAAGCGTATAAAATAAGAGATACAGAAAAGCTTCTCAGTGTCGCACGGAATCTCGGAATAAATACGGAAAATAGAGAAATTTCAGAGATAGCTCTCGAAATTGCTGAAGCATCTTTGGAGGATCTCTATAAGCTCGACAGAAAGCCAAGTAGATGGATAGAGAAATACTCTCCATCCTCGAGCTTTAAAAAATGGAGCGCGTTGGGAATAGTGCCAACTAACATATGGCAGCCCATAGTGAATGCTATGCATAGAACATCCATGGGAAATGATGCCGATCCAGTTAACATCCTGCTAGCAGATCTTAGGATGGGAATAGTGGACGGCTACGGACTCACCATGGCCACTGAGCTCTCCGATGTGCTTTTTGGAACTCCAAACATTATTCACAGCTATGCAAACTTAGCTACTATAAAGGAGGACTATGTTAATATTGCAGTTCATGGTCACAACCCTGCTCTATCAGAGAAGGTTCTAGAGTGGGCCGAAAAGCTGCAGGAAAGAGCAAGGGCCATAGGAGCTAAGGGAATAAACATAATTGGGGTCTGCTGCACAGGAAACGAAGTCCTAATGAGGCATGGGATACCTCTGGCAGCGAATGAAATGCAGGCAGAGCTTGCCATAGTCACCGGAGCTCTAGATGCAATGGTAGCTGACTTTCAATGCATTTGGCCCATACTTGCTCAAGTAGCTTCTTGCTATCACACAAAGCTCATAACCACTGTTCCCTATGTGAAGATTCCTGGAGCCATACACATAGAATTCTCTCCCGAGAAAGCAGATGAAGTTGCTAGGAGAATAATCGAAATAGGACTTGAGGCCTATCAGCAGAGAAATCCAGCGAGGGTCTTCATACCGAACCATCCAGAGGAAGTTTATGCAGGTTTCTCCGTCGAGGCGCTGCTTGGAATTCTCAAGAAGGTCGATCCGGAGGATCCTCTCAAACCTCTAATAGAAAACATAGCAAACGGTAACATCTATGGAATTGCGGCAATAGTGGGATGTCCCAACCCAAAAACAAGAAAGTATCTGTTCAGTGAGAGGCTTATAAAGGAGCTGCTCAAGAACAACGTTCTTGTTATAGTTACTGGCTGCATAGCTCACATAGCTGCACAGGCTGGCTTCATGAATCCGAGAAAAATAGATGAAATTGGTGTTGGGGAAGGATTGAAGAGTGTGCTCAAAGCCCTGGGAGGGGCAGCTGGATTGCCCAGCCTTCCTCCCACAATTCACATGGGATCATGTGTGGATAACTCAAGGATAGGTGTGCTGCTTAAAGCAGTTTCAGAAAAGCTGCATGTCGATGTGTCATCGCTCCCTGTTGTAGCGTCTGCTCCCGAACTCATTACGGAGAAGGCTGTTTCCATTGGTACTTGGGCTCTTGCTTTGGGTGTGACTGTGCATGTCTGCCCGCCTCTCAGAGTCCTAGGAGGACCGCAGGTTGCTGATATTTTAACAAGGCAATTAAGGAATATTACTGGAGGGGAGCTCTATATAGAGTGCGACCCGGAGAAGGCAGCCAAGGAGCTTATTAGAAAAATTAGAGAAAAGCGTATAGGGCTAGGACTGAGGGCGTGAAATAGCTTGCCGTTCACAAGAGCAAGCGAGGAAGAGAGAGATAGAATAATTAAGGAGATACTCCTCGAGCTGCCTCACAGAGAATCTAAAACAGATGAAGGACTTAGAGTTGTTGTTACAGGAAAGGGGGGTGCTGGAAAAACAGTACTTGCCTCACTCCTCTCTTACCGATTTGCTGAAGCAGGCTATAGGGTCTTGGCGGTTGATGAGGATCCTCAGATGAACCTTCCAATGTCTTTAGGACTTACAGAGGAGGAAGCCAACAGGATAGTCCCTCTCAACAGGCAGCTCGATTATATTGAGGAGAAAACAGGGGCTAGGCCAGGAACAGGCTGGGGTTTATTCATAAGACTCAATCCAAATGTAGAGGATGTAGTTGAAAGGTTCGGTATTAAGATTACCGAGAAGCTCACTCTTTTGGTAATGGGAACAGTGGTTCAAGCAGCTGTTGGCTGCACGTGTCCCGAAAACGATCTCCTTGCAGCAGTCATGAACTACATTTCCTTGAAGAGGAATGAAGTTATAGTTATGGACACTGAGGCTGGTCTTGAGCAGTTTGGTAGAGCAATCTCAAGAGGTTTCCATCACTCCCTCATTATCTCCGAGCCAACATTAACTTCTATGAGTGTCTCCTTGAGGGCAGCCGAGCTCTCCAGAGATCTCAAGATTCCCTACGTGCACCTAATCGTGAACAAAGTAAAAAACAAAGAGGATGAGCAAAAGGCTCTGAGCGTGCTGAACAGCACTGGCAGGAAGCTCTTCCACAGCATATCCTTTCTTCCCTTTTCTGAAGAGATTTATAGAAACGAGCCTTCTGTTCTCCCCATGCTCAACTACCGGAATACTGAGTTCATGCTCAAGTTCGAAGAAGCCTTCAAGAGGATCTTTGGAAGCTGGCTCGTTCAGAACAGCAGATCCTGATCAAGAAGCGTTTTTTTGACCTCATCTATTCCATTGAACACAGGAAATATCTCTCTTCTTCTCATTAGATATCTCTTCAGAAGGCCGCTCCATCTAACATCTCCAACCATCTCTGCTCCAACTATTTTTCCATCTCTAGAGTAATATAGCTCGAGAAGTCCATCCTTCTCGATTTCGATCTCCTCATCATATTTCCATACGTTTCCCAATGAAAAAAATGCTTTATCATCTATATTAATAGAATTCAGCCTCACACCACCATCATGCTTCACGCTTTCTCCAGCAACATTTGCTCCAGCTATCTTTCCAGTCTCAAACGCGTTTGTCCATGTTGGAATTGGGGAGACAGCATCTTCAAGAGCATGCTTGAGCTCTATGCAGTCCCCCGCTGCGAAGACGTCTGGAGAGGAGGTTCTCATAAATTCATCAACAATGATACCACCGCTTTTTCCAAGCCTTATCGATTCATCGACAAATTCCGTGTTGGGTTTAACTCCTACAGCCATAACTATCGTGTCTGCTCTGTAGAATCCACCCTCAGTTTTCACTCCTCTCTCGGGCTCATCTTTCAGCTCAATCACCTTTTCCTCTTTGTATATTTCTATTCCATCTCTTCTAAGATTATTCTCTATCATATTGCTTAGCTTCTTGCTGAAAACCGTGCTGAGCACATTTTCCAGAGCTTCGATAAGCTTGACTCTTTTTCCAAGCTTCCTCAGAGAGAGAGCAATTTCGACTCCAACTGGGCCAGCCCCAATTATTGCTATCTCCTTCCCGGCACTACTTTTTAGTCTTTCAGCATCGTCGTAGGTCCTCACAACAAGGGCCATGTCAGAATTTGGTATCTTCAGCCTTCGTGGGGAAGCTCCGCTTGCTATAATGAGCCTATCGTACGGTATTTCCCTTCTTCCAGTTGAAACGATCTTTTTCGAAGTATCTATGAATTTCACATCTTCACCAAGGTAAAGTTTTGCTTTATTCTTCTGATAGAAGCTCACATCTCTCGAGAAGAGGTTATCCTTGCTGAGTCTACCCTCTATGTAGTACGGGATCGCAGCTGGAGAGTAAAATGGGCGGGTCTCATCAAGCTTTTCCCTTGATAGAACAATTATTTCAGAAGATTTATCGTATTTCCTCATCTCTCTTAAGGCCGAGATTCCTGCTATTCCATTTCCAATGATAACAACCCTCATTACTTCCCACTACAGTTGTTTTATTTATTCAAAAAATTATTTTAACCTTTTGTCAGCATTCGAACTCAGCCTATAGGACAAAGCGAAAAAAGCTTTTATCGTACTTCTAATTTATTTTCGCCTTCTCATCACTGCTAAAAGCATCACCGAAAGAAGAAGAACAGCAGCAACAGATGCAATCACTATGTTTCCATATCCTCCACCACCCTGTGCAGAAGTAGAGGCAGAAGATGTTTCACTCCCTGTGGCTGTCGTTTTTGTAGGGAAAGTATTTGTGGCTGTTGTCACAGTGTATGAAGTGATTGTGGTTGCTGTTGTGGTTATAGTAGTTGTTGATGTGCCGCTGAACACTCCCAGAACCTGCGAAGGAGGAGATGCAAGAGGATACAGATCCAGGACATCCTTCCCTGTAGTGGTTGCTATAGCATAGGGAGAATCGACTATTCCGTCCTTGTTGCTGTCTGGAGATACGTGATTGTACCAGTAGTTCCCCATCTTCGTCGTTTCATTCGCTATGTACCATGAATTCCCACCACTTTCGTCTGCTGCGCAGTAATTATAGCAGTACCAGAACACATTTCCAAATATTGTGTTGTTTCCTGTAGATTTCGACATATATACTCCTATATGTCCAGTTCTGTTAATGAAATTAAGAGCAATTGTGTTACCATAGCCATTGAGCGCATTGACTCCCCTTCCTCCAGAAAGCACATTGAGCACAATGTAATTGTTGCTTCCTCTAAGCTCAACTGCAAATTGTCCCCCTGATATTATGTTCTCTCGCAGTATGTTTTCGCTTCCTGTAAGCCTTATCCCAGACGAAGCTCCAGCTATTTCGCTCTTCTCCACTGAATTTGCTATCGAGCCTGCCGGTATATCAATTCCTATGTCTCCGCTTATTCTGCTTCCCATAACAACAGCATCCCTTCCAGTAAGGAGAACAGCTGTTGTAGCTGAAGATACCGTGGAATTTCTCAGCTCTCCACTGCTCATCTTCACTCCAGTACCATCGTAGCTTCTTATATTGCTGAACATTATCTGAGTGCTCCTGCACCCGCCAACTCCTATGCTCCCATTGTAAACAGAAACAGAGCTATAATAGAGGCCCAGCATGCTGCACGCTCCCCATATTCCCCCGGGCTTTGGAGTGAGATTTTCTCTTCCAGCAGTGATGCTGCAATGCTCCACACTTGCACTTGCCCAACCATGATCCATATCCCCTAGCTGGATTCCGCTCGCTGTGCTCTCAACCACCATGCTCTCCAGAAGGACATTGCTAGCCAAGACTTTTATAGCAGAATCCAATCCGCTCGAAGGCCGTTCTAGAACTACTTTCATGCTTCCTACTTTGGAATTGTTGGCATATATCTCTATTTGGCCTTTTATCACAACTGTAGAGTTGCTTTCACCAAAGATTGTTAGAGTTTTTGTTACTTTAAAGCCCGAATAAGTCCCCGCCATCACAGTTATTATATCTCCATCTGATGCTGCATTAATCGCTGATTGTATATCCTGATAATCTCTAGGAACGACTATGCTCTTTGCTCCGCTGCCCTCCAGCAATGAAGAGGAAAAAAGCACAATACAGAGGGCTGCAGTTATTAGAAAGCACGCACTTCTAGAGAAGTTCAAGCTAAATCACAAAAATAATGTCAAATTTTAAATATATAAAATTAATATTTTACTTCTTTTCCCTCCTATAAAATTATTTATTTCCCTTTTTCCACACGTAATGAATTAATAGCAGAAATCGTCTTCTCATCTTAGAATAAATGGACTTGAGACCCGGATATGAGCAGCTCTTTATGTATTCTGCCCAAAACAAACGCAGAGCTTCTCTTAATGAACTATCGAGGCTGGCACGAATGAACTTCAAACTTCCAGGAATATTTTTCATCATAATAAA
Organism: Fervidicoccaceae archaeon; assembly: GCA_038734945.1. Lineage (NCBI taxonomy): Archaea > Thermoproteati > Thermoproteota > Thermoprotei > Fervidicoccales > Fervidicoccaceae > Fervidicoccaceae archaeon. The sequence goes on from JAVYOA010000009.1 coordinate 78,989, forward strand.
AAAATTGGGGAAAAACTCTGCCAGTTGAGCTGATCCACGAGATTACCTTCTAGTTGCCTCCGAGAGAAGGGATTCCATGGCATCCATAAAGGACTTGAGCTCGCTATCGTCATGTACCAATGCAGGTAATAGATGAGCCATACCCTCTCCAAGATATAGTACTCCATTGTTCCTTGCATGGAGGTTCAAAGCCCTCTCTGCTAGACCTCCGCTCCACCTCAGCTCATATGCTTCCCCAGTATTTCTAGGTCTTTTCCTAGTGAAGTGTATCCCAGTCATGGTTCCGGCTCCCGTTGAGAAGCACTCCACACCATAGCTACTGCATATTTTTTCTGCCTTCCTTCTCAGATCCTCCCAAGCTGAATTCGCATGCTGGTATATTTCTCTGTGGCTGCTCAGATATTCAACTAGAGCCCTTCCAGCATGAATAGTTATTGGATTTCCAGTGAATGTCCCCCCATGGAAGGCCCTCCTCGCTCTGTCGGGAAACTTTATGTGATCCATCATCTCCATTATTTCCCTCCTCCCTCCAATTGCTCCTGCTCCAGGCATTCCACCTCCAACCGCTTTGCCATATATCACCATATCAGCCTTCACTCCAAAGAACTCCTGACCTCCTCCAGGAGAGAGCCTGAATCCTGTTATGACCTCGTCGAATATCAGCAAGGTTCCATGCTCTAGCGTCAGCCTTCTAAGCTCCTTCAAGTATCCTTCATCAGGACCTATGCATCCTCCTCCTCCGAGCACCGGCTCGACTATTACTGCTGCTGTAGGATAGCTCCTCAATGCTCTCTCCACAGCCTCTATATCATTGTATGGAACTGCTATTGTGAACTTTGTGAAATCCTGGGGAAGACCTGCAGATTCAGGGAGATCGAAAGGAGGGGAAGATGTTGCTTTGTGCAGTGATTCAACTCCACCATGCCATCCTCCCTCCATCTTCACGATGTAGTTCTTTCCAGTGTATGCTCTAGCAGCCCTCACAGCATATAGATTGGCCTCAGTTCCGCTGTTGGAGAACCTGATCATCTCTATTCCTGGAAGGAGCTTCGTAAGGAACTCGGCATACTCAAGCGCATACGGATTCTCATACCCAAGATGTGAGCCTTTCTTCAGAGCCTCATTCACTGCCTCTATAACTTGCTCAGGGAGATGTCCAAGAAGATGAGTTCCATGCCCCTCCCAGAAGTCTATATATTCATTGCCATCCACATCGTAGACCCTTGTCCCCTTGGCACTTTTTATGAACAATGGATAGGGCCTGAAGAACCTTATAGCATAGGTAACTCCTCCTGGTAGTACTTTCCTAGCTCTTTCCCAGAGCTCCTTGCTCCTGCCTGTTTTTCTCCTATATTCTTCCTCCTCTCTCTTTGCTATCTCTGACAGCCTGGAGATCAGCACCGTGTTCTCCATGCCTCTCATTACCTCTCAAATCTTATCTTGAATGGGAGAAGCTCGGTCATCAGATGAAGCCCAGGATCCTCATCGATAATTTTCTCCGCAGTGCTTATAAGTATGGAGGCAGTCCCCAGATCTCCCGGAGTTCCCGTGCTCTTCCACAGAATTTTGTAGTCCTTTCCTTCCACAAGAATTTCCTCGAAATCTGGAGCTCCTGCATAGGCGTGGAGCTCTACCCTTATGACTTCTCTACTTCCAAGAAAGCCTGAGCCATATCCTCTCATGCCAAGGTTCTTTCCCTTCGCTACTTTGATTCCCTCATGCTCCACGTCCTCCTCAGCTACAACTAGCTGGGATCCCTCCTCAACTCTGGTGAGATTCAGATCTCCTGCCTGGGCAATAAGAAGCACGGATTCTGCATAGCCAACATGCCCAGTTATCTCCCCTCGCTTCAGCATTTCCTCCACAACTTTTGGATCTTCTCCAACCCCCACCTTCTTTCTGAATGGTTCCCTCCTCTTGAAAGCATCTAAGCTCCTCACAACGTTTATTCTCCTGACAGTGGGAGAAGAGGATGCTATGACAGCAACAAGAGTATCTAGTATGAATCCAGGATTTACTCCTGTCCCTATTATAGGAACGCCCATCCTTGAAGCGAAATCATTCAATCTGACGGAGAGAACAGGGTATCTATAATAAGGATAAGCTAGAGTTTCACATGAAGATACAATTGGCGCTCCAATTCTGATTAGAGAGAATAGCTGATCGAACACCTTATCCAGATATGAGCCTGTAGCATGAATAATCACATCAGAATCTATGAGAGAAGATATATCGTTACTGACCTTTACTCCTAATGCTTCTCTTCCTAGGAGCTCTCCAACATCCTTTCCGATCATATCTTCTCTAACATCAATGGCTCCAGAGATCTCGTGCCCTCCATCCAGGGCAACCCTAGCAGCAAGTCTTCCAATTGCTCCAAAACCGTAGAAGCCTATTTTGAGCTTCATGGAGAACATCCTCACAGAAGTTCATGGTAAAATAATTATATTGTGTTAATATTTAAATTTTGCTTTATTTAACAGAATAAGACTTTAATAATTGTAATAAGAATATATTATTAAGAAATTAATAATTAAGTCCCACACAAGTGATCCTTCTTGTCTGAAAGAACATCTTTTTGGAAAAGAGTAGGATACGCCGCCCTAACAGCAGCAATAATACAGAATGTCTGGATAGGCGGTGGTTATGGGAGTGGTAGAGAGATCGTGCAGTATATAGCAAGATTTGGATCTCTAGGCTGGATATCGATAGTTGTTGGGTCTTTAGCTCTCTTAATAGCTCTACTCCTGTCATTCGAAATAGCACGAAGGTTTAAGGCTTTTGATTATAGAATTTGGTCTAGACAATTCCTATGGAAATTTTGGCCAGCATTTGAAGTATCCTATGTAATATTAGCATGGATAGTCATAGCTGTAGTAGGTGCTGCAGCAGGATTCATGTTGTCAGATCTTGCCAATATACCTTACTGGGTCTCAGTCACTATAGTGCTTCTAGCAATATTTCTCCTCCATTTCTATGGAAGGAAGGTCATAGAAGGATTCTGGATTGTTGGAACTGTTGGGCTCTATATGCTCTACATAGCTATATGGGTTGTCTTTCTCTCGGTCAGAGGAGGAGTCGCAATGCAGAACATATCAGCAGGGGTTCACCAAGGGACAATAACTGAAGCAGCTATCAGCGGATTCCAATATACCATGTATAATTTAGTAGTTGTGGCTTCCGCTCTCCAATCTGCAGACAGATATAAGGGAAAAATGGAGAGCATCTTTGCATCTATCCTTTCTGTCTTTTTTGTCTATATAACGGCGGCCCTGCTATGGATATGCTTCATGGGCTGGTATCCTGAGGTAATAGGAATGACAGTTCCAGTTTATGAAATAGCCAAGTCTCTGGGAGTTTCCTGGCTCCTATATTTATATGTGTTCTGGATATTCTACACATTAATAGCCACAGCTCTTGGAATGATATATGCTATAGTTAGAAGGGTCAGTGCTCAGCTGGAGGCAAGGGGAAAGAAGCTGAGGAAAAGTAGCGAGGCAATTATAGCATCTCTCCTCTTTCTCGTATCCGTAATCACTGCGCAGGTTGGTCTTGTCACTCTGGTAGCCAAGGGATACGGCACGCTGGCATGGGTGTTTTTTGCTGTTTATTTCATCCCAATTGTCACCATTGGTGCGGTCAGAATTCTGAAACCTGAGTGGAGAAAGGATCTATGGGGATAGAAACGGGCGGCAAAAATCTCAATTTTTTATAAAAACTCTAGGGAGAGAGCCTTTCCTCTTCAGGACCGAACCTATCTCTTATTCTCTCTTCAAGCAGCTTCGCCCACTGCGGCAGCTCTATTTCTTTTATCTGCCTACCATGGTCATAGGGCTTTATGTCAAGAACCGGGGTGCCATCGCTCAGATCCAATCCACTGACAAAGAGCTTGTTTCCTTCCACCCGAATTAACCTGACAATGCTCAAGCCAATTGGATTTGGCCTTGCTGGACTATCGGAGGCAAAAACCCCCACTTCTGGAATATCGTCTATTCTGATTCCAAACCTCTCGAGCTTTCTGTGCTTAATTCTCAGAACTTTCCTCTGATCCTCTCCTATTTTGTGAAGAAATGATATGACAATTATATGAGAGAAGCCCTCCAAGTTGAGGAGACCATCAGAATACTCAGGAAGAATTTCAATATAGCCTTCAACTCCTCTCCACGCTCTTTTCAAAACATCATCATCCTTGCCGTGCCTGACATATCCTATTGGCTTGAAGCATATATACGAGAAGCTCATAGCAACTCCTCTATCAGCATATTCAATTATTAAATGCATAATGATTAAGTATATAAAAATGAAGAATTTTTTGGGATGTGCTGGTGATGTCTGAGGATGGAGTTAGGATAAGTGGGACTCAAAGAAGGGCACTTATAGCTGGAACAACAGCATTCTTTGGAGGTTTTGCAGCAGTAGCACTTTTTAACATAACAGCAAAGACCCTTTCCGAGACACTGAACCTATCTCTCCTGCAAATAGGATGGCTTGTAGCCATACCAACACTGACAGGCTCACTAATGAGGATTCCATTTGGAGCGATGGTTGATCGATATGGAGGAAGAAGGATTATTTTACTTCAGCTACTTCTTGCACTTATAGGTATGATAGGGCTTCTCCTTTCCATCGGAGCTATAATGAATAGATCAATCACATCAAGCACTCTTGGATATGCTCTGCTCATGTTTTTCGGCGCCGTTGCAGGAATAGGAATCTCAGTCTTCTCCTCTGGAATAGCCTATGTATCCTACTGGTTTCCTCAGAGAAAGCAGGGATATGCACTCGGCTTCTATGCAGGAATAGGAAACACGGCCCCGGGAATATTTACTGGGATTCTCCCATATGCTGTAGCATCCTTGGGCTTGCTGGGCTCATATGCTGCCTGGATGCTCATACTAATCGTTGTGATTCTTATCTTCTTCTTCACTGGTAAGGATCCCTACTATTTCCAGCTTCTTAAGAAATACAACAGAGAGAGAGCAATAGAGGAAGCTAGGAAGCTTGGGCAGGAGCTCATCCCCACTGGTTCAGCAAGAGAGAGCCTCATGAAGGCCTCAAAGCTTTTCAGAACTTGGATATTTGTGATACTGTACTTCACTTCCTTCGGAGGATTTCTTGCCCTAACATCTTGGCTTCCAACATACTGGCAGAAGCTCTTCTCTCTCCCCTCTAGCCAGGCAGGGCTGATCTCAGGGATCCTCTTCTCACTCCTCGCATCCCTCATAAGAGTAGCAGGCGGATGGACCAGCGATAGAGCTGGAGGAGAGAGGGTTGCCGTATTATCCTTCACAGTCATTCTGCTTGGCAGCACGATCATGATGTTAAGTGCATCTTTCTCCATATGCCTGGTTGGTATCCTTGTTCTAGCATTTGGAATGGGCTTCGCCAACGCTTCAACATTCAAGATGATTCCAAAATATGTTCCGGAAGCTATTGGAGGAGCTACTGGGTGGGTTGGAGGTCTAGGAGCTCTTGGAGGCCTCCTTCTTCCTCCCGCAATGGCCTGGTTTGCTCAAGAGTTTGGAACAAGAGGCTATTCGCTCGGCTTTTCGACTTTTGTAGTTCTAAGTGCTATTTCCCTAATCCTCTCTTTCATGGTGTTCAAACTTGCTAGAAAGTAGCATTTTGGCATCGATTCTCTGGGTCATTTTGCCATATGTAGTCGTAATGACATTCATTATTGGAAATATATACAGATATGTATTTTCACAGCAGTCATGGTCCTCCAGATCAAGTGAAATATTCGAGGAAAGACTTCTGCGAATTGGTGGACAGCTCTTTCACTACGGCTTGCTGCTTGTCATCTTTGGCCACATCCTTGGGCTGTTCATTCCTCCTAGCATTACTGCTGCTTTGGGCATCAGCGATGAGGAGTACCACATGATAGCTATAGCCATGGGCGGAACAGCAGGAGGAGCAGCACTTCTCGGGAGCTTGATACTTCTTTGGAGAAGACTAGCAGATCCAAGAGTCAGGGCAACCAGCAGCAGCTCAGATACTCTGATTCTTATCTTAATAGTTCTTACAATGATGTTTGGGGAATTCAACACTGTAGTTTATAGCGCACTGCATGGTCCCTATGACTACAGAAGCACAATTGCTCCCTGGATCAGATCCCTATTTTACAGCCCAAACCCATCACTAATGACAAGTGTTCCCCTAACATATAAAATCCACATTTTTCTTGCTTACCTTGTCTTTTTCATGTGGCCTTTCTCCAGGCTAGTTCATGTATGGAGCGTTCCCATATTCTATCTGCGTAGGCCATGGATACTCTACAGGAGGCTGGAGAGATATGAATAGAGGGAATCCAATTGAGGAAGCTAAGAGGCAGCTTTTCCCAAAGGAGAGAATTGGCGAGTGGATAGAGATAGATAGAGCTGGAAGGGAGTGGGAGGAGCTCTATAGAAGAAGGTGGCAGCATGACAATGTAGTAAGATCTACGCATGGGGTTAACTGCACGGGATCATGCAGCTGGAAGATCTACGTGAAGGATGGATTGGTAGTATGGGAGCACCAGGCAACTGATTATCCGTCCAATTCCCCAGAGCTCCCCGACTATGAGCCAAGAGGATGTCCAAGAGGAGCGTCTTTCTCTTGGTATCTATACAGCCCGCTTAGAATAAAGCACCCCTATGTTAGGAGCGCATTGCTAAGGGCCTGGAGAGAGGAACTTTCGAGAACAAATGATCCGGTTCTGGCTTGGGAGAAAATAGTGGAGAGCGAACATGGAAGGGCGTACAAGTTTGCCAGAGGCAAAGGAGGATTTGTTCGAACATCCTGGGATGAAGCTCTCGAGCTAATCTCAGCTGCTCTGATATACACCATAAGGAAATATGGACCGGATAGGATATTCGGCTTCACCCCAATCCCAGCAATGTCAATGGTAAGCTATTCCTCCGGATCAAGGTTCTTGGAGCTAATAGGAGGAGTCATGCTGAGCTTCTATGATTGGTATGCAGATCTTCCACCAGCCTCTCCTCAAGTTTGGGGGGAGCAGACAGACGTACCGGAGAGCGCTGATTGGCTGAACTCTCTATTCATAATTGTTTGGGGGACAAATTTAGCTATGACCAGGACTCCTGATGCTCACTTCCTCTCTGAGGCGAGATACAGAGGAGCAAAGGTTGCTGTCATCACACCAGATTACACCGACGTCACGAAGTTCGCAGACATATGGCTCTCTCCTAGGCCGGGAACTGATGGGGCCATGGCCATGGCTATGTTGCATGTGATTTTGAATGAATTCTACGTGAAGAAAAGCACTCCCTACTTCATTGATTATGTGAAAAAATTTACAGATCTCCCATTCCTAGTAGTTTTGGAAAGGGAAAATGGTCAATATAGGACAGGGAGATTTCTCAGAGCTTCCGATATAGGAATTAATACCGAGAATGCGGAGTGGAAAACAGTCGTACTGAACTCAGAAGGAGGAGAGCTCTCAGTACCAAACGGAAGCATTGGATTCAGGTGGGGAAAGGAGAAAAAATGGAATTTGAGAATGGAGGACTCGCTAACAGGCAAGAAAATCGACCCCTATCTAACTCTCCTCGGCAATCACGATGAGATAGTTCAGGTGAGCTTTCCAGTCCTAGGAAAGGAAGCTATTAGAGGTGTTCCAGCGAGGAAGATCAGAGCGAGCGGGGGTGAGTTCCTCGTTACAACAGTTTTTGATCTTCTAGTAGCTCACGCTGGTGTATCGAGAGGATTGCCTGGGGACTATCCAGAATCCTACGATGATCCAAAACCATTTACTCCTGCTTGGCAGGAGGAAATAACAGGTGTCAGCAGAAAAGCTATTCAGCAGTTAGCCATCGAGTTCGCAGAGACGGCTGAGAAAACAAAGGGAAGCTCGATGGTAATAATAGGTCCTGGAGTTAACCACTGGTTCCATTCAGATCTGACTTACAGGGCAATAATATCCATGCTCATCCTCCTTGGAACTGTGGGAAAGAGAGGAGGAGGGCTTGCCCACTATGTTGGGCAAGAGAAAGTGAGACCGATTGATTCCTGGTCTCTGCTTGCTTTTGCTCTTGATTGGCAGAGACCCCCCAGACAGCAGAACACAACCTCCTGGATGTACATACATTCTGACCAATACAGATTCGAGGACCTCAGCGCAAAAACGCTGAGCCCAAGGGCGAGATACGAGCATCCTGGAGATTACATAGTCGAGGCAGTAAAAAGAGGGTGGCTTCCCTTCTATCCTCAATTCACCGAGAATCCAATTGAGCTTTACAAAAAGCTCAGCAATGAGGGTAAGCTGAAAGACGAGGAAATAAGGAAAATAGCAGCAGAAATGATAGATAAAGGAGAGCTGAAGTTTTCTGTGGAAGATCCAGATCACCCTGCTTCCTTTCCCCGCATTCTTTTTATCTGGAGAGCTAATCTGCTAGCTTCAAGCGGAAAGGGGCACGAATACATACTGAAGCACTTGGTTGGTGCTGAGAGCTCGCTGTCTGCCAAGGAAAGCGACGTTAGGCCAAACCTTATTGCTATGAGGGAACCTATACCCGAGGGGAAGCTCGATCTAATTATCACTCTCGACTTCAGGATGAGCACCAGTGCCATTTACTCAGACATAATCCTTCCAGCAGCAACATGGTATGAGAAGAACGATCTGAGCACAACAGATCTCCATCCATTCATTCATCCATTCAATCAAGCAGTCCCTCCTGCATGGGAATCAAGAAGCGACTGGGACATATTTGTATCACTATCAAAGAAGTTCACAGAATTAGCGTGCTCTAGGCTAGGAAAGGTGAAGGAAATTGTTCTCGTTTCTCAGCTTCATGACACGCCTGGAGAGCTGAGCGGAGAAGGGTCAAAGCCTTCCATATCAATTGTGGAGAGGGACTATTGCGATGTGCACCATAGAATGACATCTCTTGGACCTCTAGCCTCAAAATCTATAGGAGCCAAGGGCATTTCGTGGAGCTCGGAGGAAGAATATTCAGAGCTCGTATTAATAAATGGAGCAGATGATCATGGTCATCCATTAATTGATAATGACAGGAAGGCTGCGGAAGCTATATTGCATCTATCGAGTGTTACTAATGGAAGAGCATCACTGAAAGCCTTCAGAGCTCTCTCTGAAGCTACAGGCATTACATTCGATGATATGGAAATCGATGCATCAAGAAGAACAAGCTTCACGGACTTGGCTTCTCAGCCAAGGAGGGTTCTAACTTCCCCCATATGGAGCGGGAAAGAAAAAGGTACTTATTCCCCCTTCACTCTCAACGTGGAGAATTCGGTTCCATTCAGGACGCTGACTGGCAGACAGCATATCTACATTGATCATCCCCTGTTTATTGAGTTCGAAGAACAGCTCCCGACCTACAAGCCACCTGTGTCTTTTGCCCCATTCCAAAAAGGAGAAGGCGAGGGGAAGATCGGTCTAGTGCTGAGATATTTAACTCCGCATGGAAAGTGGCAGATTCACTCTACCTTCATGGATAACCTCTTCATGCTAACTCTATTCAGAGGAGGGCCGGTCATCTGGATAAGCAGGCATGATGCAGAGGCTCTCGGTGTGAAGGATAACGAATGGGTTGAGGCATCGAACAGAAACGGATCAATTGTAGCGAGAGCTGTTGTGAGCGATAGAATACCAAAGGGAGTGGCTATAATGTATCATGCTCAGGAGAGAACAATATCCGCAGGAAAAGATCCATCGGGCACTCACAACAGTCCAACTAGAACAAGAATAAAGCCAACGCTCCTTGCGGGGGGATATGCCCAGATAAGTTGGGCATTCAATTACTATGGTCCAACCGGAACTCAGAGAGATGAGCTAATACTTCTTAGAAAAGTAGGTGAGCAAAAATGAAAGTGAGAGCTCAAATATCGATGGTTATGAACCTGGACAAGTGTCTTGGCTGTCATACATGCAGCGTAACATGTAAGACAACATGGACGAACAGAAGGGGAGCAGAGTATATGTGGTGGAACAATGTAGAGACAAGGCCAGGAGTGGGGTACCCACAGAAATGGGAAGATCAGGAGAAATGGAAGGGGGGATGGAAGCTCGAAAATGGAGATCTCAAGCTCAGAGTAGGTGGAAGGACATCAAGGCTCCTCAGGATATTCTACAATCCTTGGATGCCTAGCATTGATGACTACTATGAGCCGTGGAGCTATACATACGAAAAACTCATAGAAGCGAAGGAAAATGAGAAGCCTCTCGCTGAGGTCAGATCCTCTATAACTCAGAAGCCTCTTACTTTGGAGAGAGGTCCAAATTGGGATGACGATCTGGCAGGATCACCCAAATTTGCATCTTCTGACCCAAATTTGGAGGAAGGTATGAGGCTGGAGTACGAAAGAATCTTCATGTTCTATCTTCCAAGAATATGCAATCACTGCCTCAATCCCTCCTGCGTAGCAGCCTGCCCTTCTGGTGCTATGTACAAGAGAGAGGAAGACGGTATAGTTCTCGTGGATCAGAGCAGGTGTAGAGGATGGAGATACTGCATCTCAGCATGTCCATACAAAAAGGTCTACTATAACTGGAACACACATAAGGCGGAGAAATGCATACTTTGCTATCCAAGAATAGAGACAGGCCTCCCCACTGTTTGTGCTGAGACCTGTGTTGGGAGAATGAGGTACATGGGGCTTCTCTTATATGATGCAGAGAGAATAAGGGAGGCAGCTTCTGCAGAGGAAAGCGCTCTCCTGAAATCGCAACTGAGCATAATCCTTGATCCTAACGACCCGAAGATAGAAGAGGAAGCACTAAATCAAGGCATTTGGAAAGACTGGTTGGAATCTGCTAAAAAATCTCCAGTATTCAAGATGGTAAAAGAGTGGAAAATCGCCTTTCCCCTTCATCCTGAGTACAGAACGCTTCCAATGGTATTCTATATTCCTCCACTGAGCCCAATTCTCAGGATTTTCGAAGGAGAAGAGCTTGGAGAGCTCGAACCAGAGGACATTTTCCCAAATGTTAGGAATATGAGAATCCCAGTTGCCTATTTAGCAAAGATGTTCGCAGCAGGTGATGAGGATTCTGTTCGCAAAGCAATCGAGAAATTGATCGCCGTAAGAGCATATATGAGGAGCATCTCTCTTGGGAGACCAAACCTGAATGTGCTAAGTGAGGTCGGGCTAAGTGAGAAAGATGCGAGAGAGATGTACAGGCTTTTGGCAGTTGCTAAATACGAAGATAGATTTGTTGTACCAAAGGCTCACAGAGAACAGTCACTGAAAGCATCAATTGAGCAGGGGTATGCTGGATTAGATGAGCTGAGGTAGTTGGATTGAAGCAAGAATTTGAGGATAGCTTTAGGTTCTTTGAAGTCGTGGGAAAGCTCCTGGAATATCCTGATACTGCCTTTTTTGAGTCAATCCATGAAGCAGAAAAAGCAATAGGAAAATTCCCAAGCAGAACCACGATACTGGAGAAAATTGTGCTATTTAGAAAAGAAATTTCAGCACTGGATCTTTATCAGCTGCAAGAGCTCTACTCTAAGACATTTGACTTCTCAGCAGATTCTACGCTGAATATATCGTATTATTTTTCTGGAGATTCCAATGATAGAGGAAGAGTACTAGCCTATTTTTCCTCCTTCTATAGGAAAGCAGGAGAAGATCCTCCTAAGGATGATTTGCCAGATAGCGTTCCCCATCTTCTCAAGCTAATCTCGCAACATCCAGAGCTGTTCCAGGAGATAGTGGCTCTTCTGGCAGTCTCTCTGCGCAAAATAGCAGAAGCCCTCAAAGAAAATCCTTATAGGAACGTCATCGAGGCAATAGAAATAGCAATTGAAGATCTAGCATTTAATTGGAAAAAGTGTGCATAGAAAATTATTAACATAATCAAGCCAAATGGAAAAAGGCTTTAATCAACGAAAGCAACAGTTATAATGGGTTTGGTGCGAACCCATTGAAGTGGATCCCCAAATATGCTAGAAGGAAGACCAGAGCAATGCTCAGAAGCGGTGAGAAGCTGCACGTAGGCTACAGATATGAAATAAGGATCGACGATAGAACCAACCTGATATACATATATGATAAGAAGACCAGAAAGAAGCATGTATTTCTCAAATAGCTATTATGCTACAGGGGGATAAGAAATTAGCAAATCTATCTATCCATTTTCGATTTTCGATCCATGGAATGGAGAACTCTGCACATGTCCCAGAAAGTACTCACTTAATCCATATACAGGTTGCTCTTTTTCCTGCCTTTACTGCTATGCCAAGAGCTACATAGGCAAAAAACCCAGCATACCAAAGAGAAACTTCATTCTTCTCCTGGAGAGGGCCGTTCCGAAGCTGGATTATAGACTTCCAGTGAACTTAGGCACAAGCAGCGATCCCTATCCAAAAGAGGAGGAAGCTTATGAATTGACCAGAGCTTCTCTGAAAATACTCGTCGAAAACAAGTTCAGGGTGCTAATAACTACAAAGGGAGGAAAGCTAATGCTCAGAGACTTAGACATAATGCTTAGAGGGAAGATCGCTGTAACGCCTACGGTTACAACCATGAGAAGTGAAATTGCCAGGAAAATCGAGCCTGGTGCTCCCGATCCATCGGAGAGAGTCGAAGCTATGAAAGCTCTGAGCTCAAAAGGGGTGCCCGTGGGGGCAAGGATAGATCCTATAATACCTGGAATCAACGATGATGAGGAGGAGCTGAGGGAGCTTGTAGATATCTTGGCAAGCGCCGGAGCAAGACTCATAATAACTTCTACATACAAGGCAAAGCAGCTTGATTTCAGAGATCTAGCAGAGGCGTTTCCTGAAATGGAAAATAAATGGAGAAAAATATACTTTGAGGAAGGGGAGAGAATAGGTCCATATAGGTACTTGAGAAGGGAGATTAGGGAAAAGATGCTGATGCCTGTGGTTCAAGAAGCAAGAAGGCTAGGACTTGAGTACGCTACATGCAGGGAGGGGCTTACTGCAAGAGAATTCTTCAATTCTAGATCTTGCGATGGGACGCATTTAGCTGAATAAAAAGTTTTAACTCTTTGTGAGAAAGATTCTCCGCGGTGCTTGAGATGACAGAAGAGAAAAAGGAATGGGTCGAGAAAAAGCTGGCGAAGCTTGATGAGGAATATGAGAGCGGAAAGAGGAGAATAGAGGAGAGAGGCTCCCAGCTCGTTAGGGAGTTGGAGGAGAAATTGAAGGAAAGGGAAAGGGTTCTGCTCAATGAAATCAGGAAAGAAAAGTAAGCTAAAGCTAATAGTATACGGCACAGAAGGCTGCATTCCATGCGAGAGAGCAGTCAAGTATTTGAGCGAAATGGGAATAGAGTGGGAATACATAGACATTGAAAAGAATGAGGAAGCAAGAATGACAGTGGAAATGATAGAAGGAGGAGAGCTTCTTCTTCCTCTTATACTAAATCCAGAAAATGAGCAGATTGCTCTAGGCTGTCCAGTGGAAAAGGAAAAATTTGAGAGAGAGATAGGGAGAATAGTCTCACAAGATAGGTGGTGAATATGAGCAATTTAAAGAAGAAGGTTGCTGATGGGATGAAAAGGCTATACGAGAGGGGGCTTGTCTCTTCTCTTGGAGGTAACGTGAGTGCCAGGTCAGAGGACAACAGCAGAATATTCATAACCCCTTCCGGGGTACCAAAATGGGAAATATTTGAAGAGGACGTTGTTGTTGTAGATCCTGAGGGAAGGATCATTGAGGGAACTCAGAAGCCCTCGAGCGAGCTTCCCAGCCATCTTCTTATTTATAGAAAGAGAGATGAAGTTCATGCAATAGTCCACGCTCATCCGCCATATGCTATTGCACTTGCAAATCAGGGACTTCTTGTACCACCATTGCATGTCTCTCCAGAAGAAGTGCTCTATCTTAGGAGATTGAGTGTTGTTGATTTTGCTCCTCCTGGTATAAAGACAGCGGAAATGATATCAGAAGCAATAACTTCTTCCGATGTAATTGTAATGAAGAATCATGGTGCATTCGCTATGGGAGGTAGCATTGAGGAAGCCATAGCGAAAATGGAGATCCTCGAGGAGGCATCAAAAATTATATACTTGCAGCTGGCCATTGAGAGAAATCCCAGCAAGATATCGAATGATAATGTCCAGGAAATACTGAGAACATACAAAAAAAGCTAGTGAGACAGGAAATGGTGATTCACCTCCTTGTTTCAGGCCTAATTCCGTATGATTCAGGTAAGACAACCTTTGCTGTTTCTCTAGCAAAAAAATTGAAGATGAGCGCTTCCGTCCATCCATTCAAGCCTGTCTCGGCCCATAGCATATTTACGCAGAGCTGGTCGTTTGAGGAAAGCTATAGGAGAGGCTACTTGATTGGAGGAGATGCTCTGATCTATGAAAGAGAGCTTGGATTAATGGAAAGGGACCTTCTCAGAATAAATCCCATCGATTTTCTCCTGTCTCCAATATCATCTCCTACTGTGTTGACAAGAGAAGAGCTGAACGAGTACATGAAGAGCATGGAGAATCAGCTGAAAACGATGGCAGTAGCCAGAATCACGGATTGCCAAGATGGAAGATCAAAGCACTATCTCATAGTGGACAACATCGATAGCTTTCCATCCAAGATCAGAAATAAAATAGACGATTTTTCTAGAAAAGTCAACTCAGAGAAAGAGGAAATAAGCGAACTTCTTAAGCTCATGAGAAGCAGAGAAATCGAGAGAAACCTCGATACCTGCTTGGATTATCTGGAAAGAAACAGCAGAATTGTAATCACTGAATCCTTCAGCGACTCTCTCTATCCATACGCAGGCATTTTGGGAAGAGCAAACATGATAGCAGTTGTGGCCCCAGGAAAGGCATACATATATTTAGATGCCTCCAAAGTGCAATCTCTTATCTCAACTGGAAAAATCTCCCCAGAGGAGCCCAGATCTGTTAGTCTTCTGCTCCATTCTCAGCCAGACTTTTGGGAGGACCTCAGCTTAGGGGATCCCATTTCCGCTGAAAGCAAAATTCTCTCAAGAATACTATCTTCACTCTGAAATCTAAAATTCCCAGAATGGATATCTCTCAACCTTAATTCTCTGCACTCTTGCGTCTTTCCTAGCCATACAAGATTTACATGATCACTTGCTTGGTCCGATCAATATGTGATGTTTATATATGAAGTATCTTAAAAATAATAACGGTGAGAAAATGGTGGAACTGAACAGAGAAGTTGCCCTCAAAATGTACAAAGACATGGTGAAAATTAGGTACTTCGAGGACACTATAAGAAACTATTACTATGAGGGAAAGAAGCCAATATTCAACATAGCAGCAGGTCCGATACCTGGAGAAATGCATTTAGCGGCGGGACAGGAGCCAGCTGCTGTCGGAATGGCCATTCATCTGAGGAAGGAAGACTTCATAGCTGCAACTCATAGGCCTCATCACATAGCTATAGCTAAGGGCGTTGATCTCAAGAAGATGGCAGCAGAGATCTTTGGAAAGGCTACAGGACTAGGAAAGGGAAAAGGAGGGCATATGCACCTCTTCGATGTCAATGCTTCATTTGGATGCAGCGGAATTGTGGGAGCTTCATTTCCACAAGCTGTTGGTGCAGGATTGGCCTTCAAAAAGCTGGGAAAAAACAACGTTGCTGTAGCTTATGGAGGGGATGGAGCAGCTAATCAGGGAACTTTTCATGAGTCCCTTAACCTGGCATCTCTCTGGAAGCTACCAGTGATATTCGTCATAGAGGACAACAAGTGGGCAATAAGCGTTTCGAAGTCGAAGTCCACAGCAGTTTCAAGAAATGCGGACAGGGCGGTTGCCTATGGCATACCTGGAGTATTCATACCGGATAATGATCTTTTTGCAATGTTCGAGGCATCCAAGGAAGCAGTGGAGAGAGCCAGAGCAGGGAAGGGACCAACCCTAATAGAGATAGAAACTTACAGACTCTACGGACACTTCGAGGGGGATCCTGAGGTCTACAGGCCAAAAGAGGAGCTGGAGCGTCTGAAGGCTAACGATCCCATAATTAGGACTAGAAACGAACTCATAAAGAGAGGATGGCTCGATGAGGCACTGGACAAAAAGCTAACCGAGGAAGCAAAGAAAGAAGTGGATGAAGCAATCAAGTTTGCTCTAGACAGCCCATATCCAAAGCCAGAGGAGGCTCTTGAAGACGTTTTTGCTCCATCGCCTCTCCCCCCGGAGCCAGAAATTAGGGGGACAAGAAGGCTCCCCATGTATCTTGCCATAAGCGAGGCAATTGCCCAGGAAATGGAGAGGGATGAAAGAATAATTGTGATGGGAGAAGACGTAGGGGTATATGGAGGGATATTCGGGGCAACTTACGGCCTATATAATAAGTTTGGACCAGAGAGAATAATAGATACACCAATTTCCGAGGCAGGATTCTTTGGTGCAGCTCTGGGCGCTGCCATGAGCGGTCTGAGACCCATAGTCGAGCTCATGTTCGTGGACTTCTTTGGAGTAGCATTTGATCAAATGTACAATCACATAGCAAAAAACCACTACATGAGCGGAGGAAGCGTGAATGTACCAGTCGTCATGCAAACTGCAATAGGCGGTGGATATAATGACGCAGCACAACATTCTCAAGTTCTGTACTCAATATTTGCGCATGTTCCTGGTATCAAAGTTGTTGTCCCATCAAACTCATTTGATGCTAAAGGGCTTATGATAAGTTCGATCAGAGACGGGAATCCAATTATGTACATGTTCCATAAGGGCCTCATGGGCCTTCCCTGGATGCCCTATCCGCAGAGCGCTGTCTCAATTGTTCCGGAAGAGCCCTATCAGGTTCCTATAGGAAAAGCAAAGGTTGTGAGAAAAGGGAGGCATGTGACAATTGTTGGAGCAGCCCTCTCTGTTCACAGAGCGATTGAGGCTGCTGAGAAGCTTTCATCAGAGGGAATAGAGGCTGAAGTAATAGATCTGAGAAGCCTCAAGCCTCTAGACAAGAAGACAGTGCTGGACAGCCTCAAGGAAACAGGAAATCTAATAGTGGTTGATGAGGACTATTTGAGCTACGGC
Source organism: Fervidicoccaceae archaeon (assembly GCA_038734945.1). Classification (NCBI taxonomy): domain Archaea; kingdom Thermoproteati; phylum Thermoproteota; class Thermoprotei; order Fervidicoccales; family Fervidicoccaceae; species Fervidicoccaceae archaeon. The sequence continues at coordinate 95,949 of JAVYOA010000009.1, forward strand.
CTCACGGGAGAGCTAGCAGCAGTTGCCGCTGAAGAAGCTTTGCCATACCTGAAGTCCTATACGAGAATAGCTGTTCCCGATGTTCCAATTCCCTACAGCAGACCTCTGGAGCAGTTTGTGCTTCCCTCGGTTGAAAGAATTGTAGAGGCAGCTAAGAGGGCAGTTGGAAAGTAAAAATTTTTTTTAAAAAAAACTTTTGAAGGAAGGGGTATCTGAAATGATAGTTCAGGTTCCAAGCAAGTGGGATGTTTCGAGATATGGAAATGGAGTTATAGCGGAATGGTACAAAAGAGAAGGAGAGAGCGTGAAGAAAGGAGAACTTCTCTGCCTCATAATGGTCTCTAAAATAAGGATAGAAGTTGAGTCTCCAGTTGATGGAAAGATCAAGAGAATAATTGCTCAGAAGGAAACCGAAGTTAAGCCAGGAGATCCACTAGTGGAGATAGAGTAAGATGGGGGAAAAAAGAGAGCTGCCTGATGGTCCTGTTGGCTTGATAATAAACCCCGTAGCTGGAACTGATCTCAGGAGGCTAACATCAACGGCAGCTTTCATGGACAATAACATGAAAGTGAGGCTGGCTAGAAGCGTCATAGGAGGGATGGCTGGCCTCGGAATTAGGGAATTCGCCATAATGCCAGATTACCTTGGTGTATTCAAGGTACTTATTGAATCTCTTTCCTTGGAAGGCTTGGAACTTCATGTTCTCGATATGGAAGCAGGAGGAGGGCCTGATGACACTAGAAACGCTGTGAAGCAGCTCATCGAGCTCAATTCCCCCCTCATAGTATCCCTCGGCGGCGATGGAACAGTTAGAGTCATAGCGGAGCATTCCGGAGAAACACCAATCCTCCCAATTTCAACAGGAACAAATAACACCATTCCCTACTTCACTGAGGGCACTGTTGCGGGACTTGCGGCAGGATACTATCTTAGAGGGCTCATTGATCCGGAAATATCACTCATGAGGGCAAAGAAGTTGGTTATTGAAATAGATGGAAGAAGCGAGGGGATCGGGCTCGTTGAAGTTTCAATGACTGATTATCCCTTCAGAGGTGCTGCCATGATAGATGTTTCCAGAGTCATCGACAGCGTAATAAGTATAGCTGATCCAACAGGGATTGGTGTATCCTCTGTGGGAGGGATGCTGAGAATAGTTAAAGCCTCATCCAGATATGCTCTGAGAGTTCTCTTCGGAAAGGGAAAAAAAGTCAGAGCAGCGGTATATCCAGGAGTGGTGAAGGATATAGATATAAAGAGCTTCGAGCTGCTTCCAGTTGGAAGTAGGGTGGAGCTCGCAAAAGGACAATATGTTGAGGCAGACGGAGAGAGACTTTTCCATGTTTCTGAAGAAAACAAGGTAACCGTATTTGTATCGGATGAGGGTCCATATATTCTGGACATTCCATCTATAATGAGTGCAGTATCCGCAAGAGGCCTGGCTATTTCTAGCTAACATTTATTTTAACGTATTATTCAATTCTCTTTTTGAGCCGTGGGGAAGCTGATGGAGAAAAGGACACCGATTGTCATAAAGATAAGTGGAAGCTTTATTCAGCCTGATATGCCTGAAATGGTTAAACAATATGCAGAGCTATTGAGAGAGATCTGGGAAAGCGGATATAGACCCATGGTAGTCGTTGGAGGAGGAAGAATAGCGAGACTTTATATAGAGAGTGCCAGAAGTCTTGGGGCAAGCGAATCCATGCTCGATCTCCTTGGAATCGATGTTACCAGGCTCAATGCCCATCTTCTCATAACATCGCTTGCTGATATTGCCCTTCCATATCCTCCAAGAAACATTGATGAGATCCTGAATGCGAAGCAGGATCCTTTGGAGAGAATAATGGTTGCTGGAGGCCTCCAGCCAGGACAATCAACAAATGCTGTCTCAGCAGTCGTAGCAGAACTGGTTGGTGCAAAAAAGATAATCAATGCCACAAAGGTAGATGGCGTCTACGATAGAGATCCCAACATTGATAAAAACGCTAAGCTAATCAGGAAAATAACTACAATGCAAATGAGAGAGATACTAGAAAAGCAGAGCGCTTTAGCAGGAAAATATGAGCTCCTGGATCCGCCCAGCCTCACAATAATTGAGAGAAGCAAGATAATTGTCCACGTAATAAGTGGGTCAGATCCACAAAACGTTCTGAAAGTCCTAAGAGGAGAAGAGCTTGGCTCCGTTATATTACCTGTTTAAAATTAGAGGTCTCAAATGATGCAAGAGGGGAAAAGAAGGCTTAAAATTGGAATCATAACAGGCAAGAAAGCATATCCCCTCATTGAGGAGGTTGTCAAGGCTATTGAGAGAAAAGGAAAAGCAGATTTTATCATTATTCCTCTCGATATAGGAGTAGTATCTCTTGCATCAGCAGACTTGATTGCTAACAAGCTCAAGAACTCTCCATCCTTTCTAAAAACTCTGAAGAGCTGCGATTTGGTTCTAATTCCAGGAACAGTCAAGGGTGATGCTGAAAAAATAACGGAAATAACAGGGGTCACAACATACAAGGGAGGAATCTATCCATCCAGCATCTCATTCATTGTGGAATCCCTGCTCAGAGGAGAGGAGCTATCCACAACTGATCCTGCAGAGACATTCTTGAAAATGAAGGAGGAAAAAATGCTGAGAGGCACACTGGAGCAAATATACAGGAGCTACGAAAGAGCCTTCAGCATAGGAAGCATAGGGATCCCTATTAGACCTCCTCCTATAGTGATAGCTGCAGAGACTCCTGTTTCAATGAGCCCAGACATGCTGGAGGATCACGCAAGGATGCTGGAAGAGAACGGTGCTGAGATCGTGATCGCGGGTCTACCAATCGATGAGAGCTTGGAAGCAAGTATGAGGAGAATACAAGCTGTTGAGAAGGGGCTGAACAGAGCATCATTGGGGGTGGATTCCCTGAATCCCAAAGCCCTCATTGAGGGAGCGAAGATTGGAGCTGAGCTACTTCTATCTCTCAGCGAGGGAAATATGGAACAGCTGCGTGGTGTGAGGGACAGGGCCTTCGTTGTCATTCCCGGAAATCCAATGGAGGGAAGGCTTCCCAGAAAGGGGGAGGAAGCTGCAAACATGCTAGATGTGGCATTGAAAAAAGCGAGGGAGTTTGGCTTCGAAAAGTTGATTGCCGATCCCGTTTTGAGTCCCCCTGGCATAGGCTTATCTGAATCCATAAAAGCATACTATTTCTCTTCACAGTTGCTTCAGGGGATTCCGCTATTTGCTGGACTGTCCAATGTCATAGAGCTTTTCGACGCTGATTCCACAGGCATAGCTGCTTTGCTGGTGCAGTTGCTGGGAGAAATAGGAGTCAGTGTTATGCTCACCTCAGAGGAATCGAGGAAAGCTCAGGGATCGACGCTGGAGGCAAGAGGAGCATCTCTCCTTTCCTCTCTCTCCCTCCATTTGAAGGCTCCACCCCACAATATAGGGATTGACCTTTTGTTCATGAAAGAAAAGGAGACCCAACCTGAGATGGTGTTTCCGGAAGGAGCGATCATCGAGGAAGTTAAGGAAGAGCCTCAGCCTAGGATGGATGAGGGGATCTTCTTCACAATAGGAATAAACAGAAACGATCAAAGCATAATAGCATGTGCTAACTTGAGCGGAAAGAATATATGCTTTAAGGGAAAGTCTGCTAGGGCTCTCTATAAGAAAATTGTTTCACAGTTTGAATCAATTTCCAAGGAGCATGCTGCCTATCTTGGCTACGAGCTTTCCAAGGCTGAGCTTTCACTGGCTTTGGGTAAAACATACATACAGGATTCAGATTTATTAGACCAGTTGAGGAAAAAGAGAGAAAGCATCAGGGGCATTTTCCAACATATTTGGGAAGTGAGAAGTAATGGTTGAACTCAAAGACTTCAAGCTTGTATATGGAGGAACAACGCTATATTTTGGTTCAGATTCAACGGAAAAAATAAGGGAGCACATTGCTGGAAAGAAAAGAGCCCTAATAGTCACTGGGAGAAGGTCTGCAAGGGAAAGTGGAGCTCTGAAGGATGTAGAGAGCGTTCTCGAAGATCTAAAAATCGAGAGGAAAATATTTGACAGAGTAAGCTCCAATCCAACAGTTGAAATTGTCGAGGAAATAGTAGAGGAACTGAAGAGCTTCTCTCCGGACTTCATCGTAGCAATTGGAGGAGGAAGCGTAATAGACTCAGCCAAGCTGGCTTCCGCAGCCTATGCAGAGAGTAGAAATCCAGCTGATTATATCAAGGGAAGAGCAAAGGCGCAGAAGCATCTCTTTCTCGTAGCAGTGAACCTCACACATGGAACTGGAACAGAGATAGATAGATATGCTGTAGCAACAATAAGCCAGACTAAGGAAAAGCTTGGAACAATAGTGGCATATCCTGATGTCTCCGTTGATAATCCTAAGTACCTCTTGACTCTCTCCAGAAACCAGACTATTTTCACATCTCTCGATGCTCTATACCATGCATTGGAATCCAGCATATCTAGCTCTTCCAATGCCCTTGTAATAGATCTCTCCAGAGCTGCTGTTGAGAAAATTTTCTCTTATCTAGGGAAAGCTGTCAGCAATCCTAGGGATATTGAGTCCAGATATATGCTCCTCTATTCAAGCATGTTGGCCGGGATAGCCATAGACTTAGCTGGAACGAGCATAATACATGGACTGGAGCATGGTTTGAGTGGAGTGGAACCAGGACTCGAGCATGGAGCTGGGCTGGCTATTATAGGACCAACCCTAATGAAAGTTCTCTATAGGGTAAGAACAGAGGAAGCCTATGCTGTAATGAGGATAATAGATCCTGAGCTTAGACCGCTGGCAGAAGATGCGGAAAGAGCCGGAGAATCACTTGCAAGGTTCCAGGAATCCGTCGGTTTCAATTTGTCGCTGGCAGACTATGGCTTCGATGAGAAGAAGCTGAGAGAGGCAATAGAAGTCTCGTGGCCTCTTTTCAACAGTAGGCTGATTCCAGGAGTTCTTGAGATGGGTAAGGAGCAGATTTTCTCTCTCCTGAGACCCCTACTGAAGTAATTAGTCTCAATTTTTTATAAAAAATCTTTTATAATATTCCGGCGAATAGAAAATTAGGTGCTTTATTTGCAGGAGGAAAAATTCCTCTATATAAGGAAACCAATTCCAAGGATGGATATTGACAAGGTAACAGGGGAAGCTACATACGTTGCTGATTTGGAGATTCCTGGAGCACTTTGGATGAAGCTCGTTGGAAGTCCATATCCCCATGCCAGAATTCTCGAGATTGATACCAGTGAGGCAGAAAAGGCCCCTGGGGTTGAAGCCATACTAACTGGAAAGGACTTTCCCTTCAGAATAGGTCATCATATAAGGGATAGAGAAGTCTTTGCCCAGGAGAGAGCACTGTATGTGGGGCATCCTGTAGCAGCAGTGATTGCAGAATCACTGGAGGCTGCTGAGAGAGCAGCGGAGCTAATAAAGATCAAATACGAACCCCTTCCCTATGTGCTTGATCCTGTGGAGGCAATGAAGCCAGATGCTCCTATTCTTCACCCAAAGCTTGGAGAATACGAGCATCTTCCATTCCTATATCCTATTCCTGGAACGAACATAGCCCATCGCTTCAAGCTCAGAAAGGGATCTATTGAAGCGGGAGAGAGGGAAGCAGATGTAATTGTTGAGGAGGAGTACAGACTTCCCATGCTTCATCACTCCTATCTTGAGCCCTGGGGTGCTGTTGCGAGGGTGAGGAGCGATGGGACTATCGAAATTTGGTCATCGACCCAGGGTCCATTCGCAGTTAGAACGCAGCTAGCTCACTCTTTGCACATTCCAGAATCAAAGATAATTGTTCATTATCTCTATGTAGGAGGAGGATTTGGGGCTAAGAGCGACTTGTTTCTCGAATATTTTCCTGTGTTAGCTTCAATGAAGCTCAATGGGAGGCCTGTGAAGCTGATACTAAATAGAGAGGAAAGCTTCTACTACGGATATCACAGAGGGGAATACATCCTAAGGATGAGAACTGGTGCAAGAAGAAGCGATGGAAAGATCGTGTTCCATAGAGGAGAGTATATATATGGTACTGGACACGCTGCCGACCTAGGTTCCCTCCTAGGAAACACTGTAGGATGGCTGGCTACAGGGCCATACGATATACCAAATGTTTGGGTTGATTCCTATACAGTCTACACGAACAAGCCCACAACTACAGCATTTAGAAACTACACACATACTGAGCTCTGGTTTGCATTCGAGCAACAGATGGACATATTAGCTGAAAAGCTCGGATTAGATCCTGTTGAATTCAGGCTCAGAAATCTGATAAGGCCAGGCGTTTCAACGCTTCCAAGCGGGCAGCCGGTTACAGAAGATTGGGGTGATCCAGAGGGCGTTCTAAGGAGAGCGGCTGAGCTCATAGAGTGGGGGAAGGAGCCTGAGCAGCCAAAGGAGCCCTGGAAAAAGAGGGCAAAGGCTATCGTAATGGCGCCAAAGGGCCCATCCATGCCACCAAACATAACAGCAGCAGCAGTTGTGAAGCTCAATGAAGATGGAAGCGTTGATCTCCTAACGGGAGTGGCTGAGCTAGGACAGGGCACCATGAACTCTTTGGCGATGATGGTTGCAGAGGAGCTTCAAATACCCCTAGAGAAGGTTAGAGTCTATGGAATTGATAGAGATACATCGAATGCACCATATGACTGGGAGACCTGTGCAAGCAGAGCAACCTTCGCTATAGGACAAGCCGTCCAGAGAGCTGTGGCAGATCTGAAGGAGCAGATAAGACAGATAGCATCTCAAGTTTTCAGGGTAGATCCGAGCTCTATAGAGATAAGGGATGGAAAAGCTATTGTTAAGGGAGAACCCTGGAAAGCCATCAGGCTTGAGGAGCTTGCCATGGGATACACTTTTCCAGATGGCCACGCTATATATGGACAGCTTATAGGAAGGGGCAGCTGGGTTCCAAGGAGAACAACAGGTTTGGATGAAAACGGAAGGGGCCATCCATTGGAATTTGTGACTTACAGCGCTCAAGCAGTAGAGATAGAGGTGGACATCTTGAATGGTAAAATAGATGTCTTGAGGGCGGCCGTTGCAGTTGATACTCCCTACATAAACAAGATCCTTGCCCTTGGACAGGTTTACGGAGGAGCACTTATGGGGATGAACATGGCTCTAAGGGAGGAAATAAAGTTCGACGGGACCGGAAAAATACTCAATCCAGGCTTCACAGATTACAAGCTTCCAAGGGCTGGCGATGTGCCAAAGAACATAAGTATCGATTTCATTGCAACTAGGCTTCTTCATGATGCTCCATACGGAGCAAAGGGTCTGGCTGAAGTCATACTTGGAGGATGGCCAGCAGCAGTGGCCAACGCTCTATATAGAGCAACTGGGGTTCGAGTGAAAATGGCCCCTCTAACACAGGAGAGAGTGATAGAGGAAATCAAGAAACAGAGACCAGAGCTCATCGAACAGGCACTGAGGTCAATTGGAGGTGAATGAAATGAGGGCTGAGGTTCCCATAGTGTTCAGAACAACGCTGCCTGAGCTGGAGGGCTATTTGAAGCCAAAAACTCTCGAGGAAGCATTGGAGATCCTAGACGAGCTCAATGACCAGGCGAAGATATATGCTGGAGGGACAGATCTTCTAATTGACATTAGGTTGAGAGGAGTAAGAAACAAGGTAATTGTTGACATAAAGGATATCAAGGAATTGAAAGGCATACGAGAGGAAGGAGATAGAATTGTAATTGGAGCAACAACAACAATAGCGGAAATCAGATCGAGTCAGCTGATATCTTCCAAGCTCCCCCTTTTAAGAATGACAACGGAGAGATTTGCAGATCAATTCATAAGAGCAAGGGCCACTATTGGAGGAAATATATGCAATGCTTCTCCCGCTGCAGATACATCATTATCTCTCCTCGTCTATGGAGCAGAGGTCGAGCTAGCAAGCAGGCGTGGCAAGAGGATCATTCCATTATCTAGCTTCTTCACCGGAGTAAAGCGCACAGCAATTGCTCCAGGAGAGCTTGTTGTCAGCATAAAAGTCCCTGTTCCCAGAGGGAGGCAGAAAGTCAAGTATCTCAGATATGATAGGAGCGCTGAGGACTTGATGATTGTAGGGATAGCTGGAGCAGTGTTCGAGGAACCAGGATCCTCCAATAAAATAATCAATCTGAGCTATGGAGCTGTAGCTCCCATTCCACTGCTATTCAGCAATCTTCAAGATGCTCTAGAGAGAGGAGGAGAAGAGGAGATCCTTAGAATTGTCAAAGAAAAGGTATCTCCAATTTCAGATGTTAGGGCAAGCAGAGAGTACAGAATGCATCTCATAGAAGCTGGAACGAGGCTGTTGCTGAAAGAACTTTTGAGGGGAGGTGCATGAGCTTTGGAGAAGGAAATCAGAATAAGGCTTAAGGTGAACGGAAGGCAGAAAGAGATCCAAGTTATGCCTAACGAAAGGCTGGTTGACACGCTCAGGGAAAAGCTTGGGCTGAAGTCTGTTAAGATGGGCTGTCTCACCGGAGAATGTGGCACATGCACAATAATTTATGATGGGCAGCTTGTAAAGAGCTGCCTAATTCTATCTGCAGAGGCTGATGGAAAGGAAATAACGACAGTGGAAGGAATTGCGAAAACAGAGGAAATGGAGAAGATAAAGAGGACTTTTGCGGCAAACAATGCTTTTCAGTGCGGCTTCTGCACTCCAGCATTCACCCTGCTGGCATATTGGCTGATGAAGAACAAACCAGAGGCAACGAATGAGGAAATAGAGGAAGCCTCCAACAGCATACTCTGCAGGTGCACGGGCTACATCCAAATAATTCAGGCTATCAGAGAGGCACTATCTCTTCTCAGAAAGTAGCACCAGCATCATTTGTTTTTTGAGAACACACTCTCAATATTATTTTTTAGTTCTATCTATACTTAAATAGAGCTGTGAGCCCATGGATGTAGGAAAGATTGATGCTATTGTTCTGGCAGGTGGACTGGGCAGGAGGTTCAGAGAGAAGGGTGGAGGAGACAAGCTCTTCTTCAATGTTGATGGCAAACCAGCAATAGTAAGAGTTGTGGAAAATCTCGAGAGGAGCTTTTCAAGAGTTATTGTGACTACTAAGCAGAATAGGCTAAAGGAGCTTCAAGCATTGATCGGAACGAAGGAGAGCGTGATGATAGTTGCGGATCAGATGGAAGAATACACTCCTGTAGCAGGAATGATAGCAGGAGCTAGAGAAGCACGAAGTGATCTTGTTTTCATCACCTCAGTAGATTCTCCATTCATTGAAGGTGATCTTCCAGCTGCGCTAATTGAGCTGAGTGGCAACTGCTGTGAAGCTGTTATTCCAATATGGCCCAACGGAAGGATAGAGCCCCTCCTCTCCATATACTCCAGGAGATCCCTTCTGGATGCAGAAAAAGCGATTGGGCTGAAGCCTGTTAGGGCAACCGATCCAGCAAGGCTGAGCACCTCCATTGCCATGATACCAATTGGGATGCTCCTGGAAAGCGGTGTTAGATTGAGGGAGCTTGCTAACATAAACGAGCCTTCGGACTTAGAGAGGCCTCCAACGATCCCTTTGCCCTATGACGAATATGGGCTAACTCGAATTCACTATGGGAACAAGCACCACTATATGGAGGGAATTAGGAGCTTAGAGAATGGAGATCTCGCTTCAGCATCCTTGAGCTTCTCAGAGGAAGCAGTTTTCCTTTTCAAGCACAGACCTAGTGCTCTTTCTCTCCATGCCCTGCTGGATTCGCTCTTTTTTCTGAGGCTTCTCTCCAAAAGCTAATCCATTAGACCTGGAACATAGAATATTCTTTCAATCCTTCTGAATATCTTGGAAAGAGCGAATCCCATGGCCACATATATGATTGCCAGCATCGAGTACATCTCCAAGTACCTGAAGCTTCCAGCAGCCAAGTATCTTGTAACATAGAAGAGCTCTGGAAGCGTTACGAATGATGCTATGCTTGAGTACTTGAACAGAGAAACAAATTCATTGCTCAGAGATGTCATCGAGGATCTCAGTCCTATTGGAAGAACAATGCTGTACACGGCCCTCCACTTGGAGAGACCGAGTGAGACAGCAGCCTCATACTGTGTTTTCGGTACGCTCAGAAGTCCGGCCCTCAAGTACTCAGACTGATAGGCAGCAGAATTAAGTGCGAAGGAAATTATAGATGCCTGAAGCGGAGATAGGTTTATACCAATTGAGGGGGATGCATAGTAGATAAAAAATAGCTGGACAAGCATAGGAGTCCCCCTGAAAAGCTCCACATATCCTCTTACAAGCCATTTTGGGATTGAAAAGGAGGAAAACACTCTAGCAACAGTTACTGCAGAAGCAAGCAGAAATCCAATTCCAAATGAAGCTATAGATACAAGAAGGGAGTATCCAAGGGCCTTGAGAATGAGCTCCCAATTATTAACTAATATATCGAATCCCAGAAGCAGATCTCATCACCATTCAGGCTCTATTCTATGAAGTTCCCACATTCTGCTTAGAAAGGCTCTCGTCCTTTCCTTCTTTGGGGAGAACAAGACTTCCTTTGGAGTTCCGTCTTCAACAATCTCTCCTGAATCTATAAAGGCTATCTTCGTAGCAACTGATGCAGCGAATCCCAGCTCATGAGTTACAACAACCATTGTCATACCCTCACGGGCCAACTCCTTCATAACATCGAGAACCTCTCCTATGAGCTCGGGATCCAGAGCAGAAGTTGGCTCATCGAAGAGTATAACTTCGGGATCCATAGCTACAGCCCTCGCTATGGCAACCCTCTGCTGCTCCCCCCCGCTCAGCTGCGAGGGATACTTGCTCCACAAGTTCCTTGGAATATGAACCCTCTCTAGGGCAGCTTCAGCCCTTGCTTTTGCCTCCTCTGGTCTCATCCCTCTCACTTTAATTAGACCGAATGTCACATTTTTCATCACATTCATGTGAAGGAATAGATTGTAGTGCTGAAAAACCATTCCAATTCTTTTTCTGTATTCAGTTGGATCAACCTTGGGGGAAGTGAGCTCAATTCCATCGAAAAAGACCTTACCCCTATCAGGTCTTATCAGCAAGTTCATCATCCTAAGTAAAGTAGATTTACCTGAGCCTGAAGGACCTATTATTACAAACCTATCCTTCCTATTTATAGCCAGAGAGATGCCCTTCACTACTGGTCTTCCGTCGAAGAACTTCCAAACGCTCTCCACTCTCAGTATTTCATTGCCCACTTCAACCACCTATGTATTCACGGATGCTATATCCATAGGAGAGCTTTCTATAGAGATAATTGGCCAGAGACGAAAGGGAGAAGCATATAGCCAGGTAGACGGCTGAGACAAATAAAAGCGGATATGTGAAGCTGAGTATAACTTGAGCAACATGAACAGATTGTGTGAACATCTCCGTGACTCCTATGGCGTAGGCCACGGATGTGTCTTTCAGCAATATTGTATATTCATTTATTAGAGCAGGTATGGAGAGCCTGAGAACTTGGGGAAAAATTATGTATCTGAAGCTTCCCCACCTGCTTAGACCGATGGCCAGAGAGCTTTCGTATTGAGAAGTGCTTACCGAATGAAGAAGAGATCTGAAAATTTGGGATTGATAGGCCCCAGACAAAAGCCCCATCCCCAGCACAGCAGCAATGAAATTTGGAATTCTAATTCCCAAGGAAGGAAAACCATAGAATATGAGAAATAGCATGACTAGGAGAGGGATCCCCCTCAATACATCAACAATTCCATCCACAATCCTAGCTATAAGCTGAGTGGAAAAAGTTCTAATGAAGAGGAAAAAAGTTCCTATTATGAAGCCAAGAATGAAACCTAAAATTGAGAGGGAAAAAGTAGTGGTAAGGGCATCCAATATTATGTGTATATATGGAAAAAAAGTTTGGAATGATGCCAAGCTATGTAGCACCTCACCCGAAGTACTTCGCTACTAGCTGATCCCATTGTGGTGAACCCAAAAGCTGCTTGAGTGCTGAATTCAGCTGATTAAGCAGCTGCGTGTCGTCCTTGTTAACAGCAAGGGCGAACCTTTGCCCAGTGTCTATTGTGGCTGAAATTACTACTGGATATTGCTTTGTAAACGATTGAGCAACAGGAGTATCGATCATAGCAGCATCCAGCTTTCCATTGACAAGATCTTGAACTATCAAGATGAAGTTCTCATATGATTTCAAGTTTATCACCTTTCCAGTTTCGTTCATATATTGCTTTACTATTAACTCTCCAGTAGTTGATGACTCGGCTCCAACAGTCTTTCCAACCAGATCGTCCAATGACTTAGGCATGAAGCTGCTTCCGTTCCTGACCACAATTGACATGCTTGCATTCCAGTACGGTATAGTGAAGGAAACAACCTTCTCCCTATCTGGCCTTATGGTGAGACCTGCAGCTATGACATCTATCTGCTTATTTTGCAAAGCAAGTATCAAGCTATCAAAAGACATTGGAACTATCTGAACCTTGTATCCAGTCATGTTAGCAAGTATATTCACGAGATCGATGTCAAAGCCTACTATGTTACCCTTATCGTCAATGTATTCGAACGGTGGAAAGTCGGGAGATGTCCCAACTTTTAGGACAGGTAGCGAGCTGGATGCAGTGGTTGTAGTTCCTATAGTAGTACTGGTTGTCTGTGAAGTTTGAGTTTGCGTCGATACTCCTTGATGTGCAGCTCCATAGTAAGCTATCCCTGCTATTATGACAATGGCTACAACAGCTATTACCAATATTATATTCTTCATATCTATCTCCCAAATGCTAGTTTGAAACATGACCCAAAGCACAATTAATAAACTCTGCGTGCTACCCATGACAAATTTTTATTTTATCATTCTATGCGAAACATCTTCAGGAAAACCTGGCTATGGAGTGAGCAGCGATATTGCCGAGAGAATAGCTGTTGCTGATAGAGAGAGGGCGAGGAACTTCAGAGATCCAGCTATCCCCCCTTCTCCGCTTATTTTTCCCATATATGCCCCCAAGAAGCCTATCATCGTGTTAAGCATGATAACAGAAGATCCCACAGCTTCCGCAATGCTTATCGCGCCCTTCACTGCTATGAAGAAAGGAATCAGAGATATAAACGTGAAGAGAATACTCCCAAACATGCTCCATAGTGCAACATATATCGGGGCAAATCTCACCACCTCACTGTAAAGAGAGTTCCTTATTTCAATAAGCAGCTGCTCCTCAATCTCCCTGAGTTCTCTCAATCTCTCAGCCTTTTCAGTTACATAGACCCCAAAGAAAGAGGAGAAGATCCCCATAGTCATTGAACCTCCTAGAGCAGAGCCCAGATACGAATGGGGATTGGAGATCCCAAATATGTAGTTTCCCAGAACAATACCTATAATAGCTATCATGCTGTCAAAGCTGTTTGTAACAAACATTCTCCTAGCTATTTCATCAACGCCCATGCTGGCAAGCAGTTTTCTTATGTAACTTAGCTCGTTGAACTTTCTCAACAATTTACACTTTTCCTCCGAAAAATAACAATTTTATTTTTTCCCTTCAGCTTAAAATGCTTAATCCTAATTCTCTAAATTATCGGAAGTATTGTTGGAACTTTTAATAGATACCTTAGAAATTTATTTTTTTGCCGGTGTCTGGTTTGGCGAGAGAGTTCGAACTTATTCTGTATCAACATGGAAGGACTAAGCTGGGTTTAGATGAGAACCTAAAAAAAGTAGTGAAGAAGCTGGGGGAAGCAAGAGTTGAAACAAATGCTATAGCAGTTCTTCCGGAAATGTGGTTTGGTCCAATTGCAATAGAGGAAGACCGCCTCGATGCTGCCCTAACACCCCTTCATCTTCTCTCCACAGATTTAGGCATACATATAGTCCCAGGCGCATTTTACATCAAAACTGAGAGAGGGACATTCAGCAGAAGCTATCTGATTTCTCCAGGAGATAGGAGGGAGCTCATATCCGAAAAGATTTTCCCAAGCCACCCTATGAAGGAGAGGGAGAAAATAAAGAGGGGAAGGACGCTCAGAGTATTAGATCTGGGTTTCGCAAGGATTTCCTCGATAATCTGCGTAGATGCTATCTATCCAGAAATACCAAGATATCTATCAATAAATGGAGCAGAAATCATACTCAATCCTGCCAGCATTCCAGCAAACAGAGCTCAGCTGTGGAGAAGCTTAGCTTCGGTGAGAGCAGCGGAAAATACAGTCTTCTGGGCCACTGTTATGCTAACAGAATCCACATATCCAGATGGCAGACCTCTTAAGGGCGGAAGCGTTGTTGCTGGACCAAGGGGAGAAATAATTGCTGATATGGGAGCCCTCGAGCAGGCAATCAAGGTAAAAATTAGCCCTGATTTAATAGAGAAGCAGAGGTCGAGGTGGCCCTACCTCAGAGATATAGAGGAAATTGGATGGAAAAGCAAATATGAAGCTATGCTATTGAATGAAATGATAGACGAAACGGAGCAAAAAGCATAGGATTTTAGCTCAAATCCTCAGTCAAGCTTGCCTTATCAGCTCTCTTCAAAGCATTTTCTCCTTGAACCTATATCTTCACTATTTGAATCGCAACTTTCTCCTCATCTATCTCGAACTCTCTTCCACCTCTGGCATCTCCCAGCTTTAGCTCGACAGCTCTCGTCTCATTCATGATGAACTTTCCATGTTCATTAATTGCTTTTCTCAGAAGCTCAGAAGCCGTCGATATCTCAACTTTTATGAAATCATCATAATTCAGCTTCGCATCCTTTCTCATTAGCTGTATCCTCCTTACTATTTCCTTCGCATATCCAAGCAACAGAGTTTCCTCGTCAGCTTCCTCAAGTACATATACATTTCCAGCATCCTCTCCAATACTGAGCTCGGAGACAAACTTTTCCGGCTTCTTCTCTAGAACTTCAACCTTTGTCACGTTGGCCATGCTCGAGATGAGCTCCGAGAGCTCTTTTGCCTCATTCTCGCTGACTTTCTCAATGAGCAATATGGCCGCTCTTTTAATTGGCATCCTCCTCCTCATCCCCTTGCTGGCTCTATATGCTAATATCGAGTCAACTGCTTTGAAAGCCGCGTCTATCAGCACTCTTGCCCTCACATCTTTGAGTTCCTCCGAAACGTCCTCTACTGTCTCAAGCATTATGCTCTCTTTCTTTTCGCCTCCCAGGCTCTCAGCCAGCGCTTGATAGAGGTATTCGGCATGATATGGAGTAAATACTGCCATCAGGGGAAGAGCGAGTCTGAGAGTAGTATATAGAGTAGCATAGGCTGCGCGCTTCTCCGGAACATCTTCCTCCGTCCACACTCTCCTTCTAATGGCTACAACATATCTGTGGCTCACATCTTCCACGAGAAAATCATAAAGGCTCTTTGAAGCTAAATGAAGATCAAAATCCTCCGCACTTTCCACGACAGTTCTTATTACTTCAGACAGCTTCGTCAATATCCACTTGTCAGTCAGAGTAGCAGCCTTTAAATCTTCGCTGACCTTCTGGGGAGTCCACTTGTCTAGCTGAGCATATGAAACTAGGAATTTGAACACATTGTAAATTATTCTTAGCTTGCTCCCTATCTCAGAAATTTCCCTATCAACATACCTTATATCCTGCCATGGGGAGTTCCTATAGCACATAAATAGCCTCAGCTGGTCTGCTCCATGCTTCCTGATAGAATCCCTCGCCATTACAACATTTCCTTTGCTTTTGCTCATCTTCTGCCCTTGACTATCGAGGATTAAACCATGCATTCCAAGCCTTCTATATGGGGTCCTATTGTGGAGAACAGTGCTCGTTATGAGGAGTGTATAGAACCACCCCCTCACCTGCTCTGGCGGTTCCAATGCAAACGAATATGGATATATCTTTTCGTGCATTTCCTCAAGGCCAAGCTGCCTAAGAGCCGCAGTATGAGCTACCCCACTATCAGCCCATACATCTGCCACAAACGGCTCTCTTCTCATCTCGCCATTGCACTTTGGGCATCTCAAAACAATCTCATCTATTGTAGGCTTGTGAGGATCCTCCAGCTTCCTATGCGATGCCTCCTCCAGCTCTTTTATGGAGCCGAAGACCTCTGTGTGACCACATTTCTCACATCTCCATATTGGCAATGGTGTACCCCAATATCTTTCCCTAGAAATGCACCAGTCTCTACTGGAGGATACCCACGAATCCATTCTACTGAAGCCCCAGCTTGGTTTGAACAGTGTATCGCTGAGCTCTTTCCTCATCCTCTCGACAATTGCTGTAGTTTTGAAAAACCACTGAGCACTTGGATAGTAGATGAGCGGTGTTCCACACCTCCAGCAGTGGGGATACTCATGCTCGACCTCCTCAAGAAGAAGCACCAATCCCTTTTTCTGCAGAACCTCAACAACTTTTCTGTTAGCCTCTTTGAACCATAGGCCCGAGAATATTCCCGAGTCCTCTCCAAACACACCATTATCTCTCAGCGGCGTCCATACTTGAAGGTTGTACTTAGCTCCAGTCTCAAAGTCCTCTGGACCGTGCGATGGAGCAGTGTGCACTATTCCAGTTCCTTCAGTGAGGACAACGTAGTCAGCAGCTACAACAGTGCAGTTGGGAGGAGAACAAGTAGCATTGGCCGGAACCTCTTCTGCAAGCGGGTGCCTGTATCTTTTTCCAACCAGATCTCTTCCCTTGTACCTATTGATAACTCTAGCAGAAGATTCTTTCAGCTTGGATAGAAGCGAAGGTAAAAGCTGCTCGGCAAGGATGTACTTCTCTCCCTTAATTTCAACCATAACATAATCTGCTTCCGGATTGACAGCAAGAGCTCTATTAGCTATTATAGTCCACGGAGTTGTTGTCCATGCTAAAAAGTAGTATTCACCATCCTCAGCTTTTACCTTGAAATATAAACTGGGATCCTTTACAATCTCACTTCCAAGACTGAGCTCGTGGTTGCTCAGCGCTGTTCCACATCTCGGACATCTGGGCACAACTCTGAAGTCTCTGTAGAGAAGCCCTGCCTCCTTAGCTTTCTTGAGGAACATCCAGACAGTCTCCAAATACCTAGGATGCCTCGTCTGATAAGCGTTCTCATAATCCATCCAAATTCCAAGTCTCTCGTTATCTTTAACCCACTCCTCTATGTAGAAGTCCACGCTTCTTTTGCACTCTTCAATAAACCTAGCAACTCCTATCTTTTCCTCAATTTCCCTCTTGCTCTTAACTCCAAATTTCTTCTCAACTTCAATTTCAACCGGCAGTCCCTGTGTATCCCACCCACCTTGGGCCCATACCCTGTGCCCCAATAATATGTGCAATCTAATCATCGCATCTTTGTAAATCCTTCCCCTTGCATGTCCTGCATGCATGAAGCCATTTGTGGTTGGTGGACCCTCGAGAAATGCAAAAATTGGTTTGTCCTTTCTCTGATTCCATGCAGCATCTAGAACTTTTTTCCTGATTCCTTCCCTACTCCAGTATTCTAATACAGCCTTTTCTATTTCCTCATGGTTATAGTTCGAAGGAAGCTTCCAGCTCAACTTGCCCCCCTCCCAAAGAACAACTTTTTAAACCTTTCATCGAGAAATGAGACAAGATTCCTGAATTTATACATTCCATCGAAATTTATCCTGGGTGAATTTCCATTCAGGTCAAGAACGCTGCCACCCTGAGCAATTACCATTCCAGCTCCTGCTGCCGCATCCACAATTCTCAGCCTAGATCTAGCATCAACAAACGCATCTATTCTCCCAATAGATACATATGCTAGCTCAAGTGCAGCACTCCCCAAGCTTCTCAAGGAGAGCTTGTTCCCAATGGATGAGAAAATTCTATAGACTTTAGAAACTTCTTCTATTGCTCCCTCTTCATCCATATATATAGCAAAGTACCTCTCGTTTTCTCTCTTCTCCAATGAGCTGAGAACATCCTCCTTGGTAACCCTTTTATCACCGATGAAGACTCCCTTGGAAATTGAGAAGCTTATTGGTTCATCCCAGAAGACTGGATAGACGGAGCCTGCTATAAAGCTGCTCATATCATTCTTGCTTCTGTCAGCAAACGCTATGCTAACGCTGCACCATCTTATTGATCTAGCATAATTCTTAGAGCCATCAAGCGGATCTATGATGACCACTAGATCATCTTCCCCCATATCCGTGATCCCACTCTCCTCAGCTATCACTCTTCCACTGAACCCCTCTTCCCTTAGCCTGCTCAATATGTGCTCCTCAGAGATTATATCGGCAGCTATAGCTTCTCCTCTTCCTTCAACTCTCTCTTTAGCTCTGCCCTTCTCGCTAAGCTCTCTGAGGAGCTCAGCAGCCTCTCTTGAAATGCTCAGGGAAACTTTCCTCAAGTGCTCATCATCGAGCTTCGAGTTGACCACCCCAGTGCTCCAGGACAGCGGAATATTCTTTAAATTGCTGAGGATATTTATCTTTTCAATGCACAAATCCGAGGTGCTTCCAGCAGGAGGATAGCGTTTTGAAGGAAAAAGTCATCATATACACCCACGGAGACCTAGATGGGATTGCATCGGCAGGGATATATCTACACCTTCTCAAAAAGATTTCTCCGAATGCCGAGATATCAGTTAACTTTGTTGAGCCCAGCAGTCTTGGTTCAGCTCTTACTTCTGCATTACCTTCAAATTCTGAGGAACTGAGAATTGCCATAATGGATCTTGGACTGAATGCTTCAACCATAGAAACGGTTGTAGGTACCCTAAGGAAGCTCAAGGGAAGGGCAAAGATGGAGTGGTTCGATCATCATGTCTGGAATGAGAGCGAAATATCTAGCATTGCAGCAACAGGAGTTTCTCTCTACATAGACAGGGATACATGCGCTGCTGGAAGTGTAGCCAGGCACGCATTTGGAGGACTGGAAGAAGGGGATGGAATGTGGTTGTTGGTGAACGCTGTTTGCGCAGCTGATCTCTGGCTCTGGAGCGATCCCTTATCTCCCCTCTACTACAGAGCATTTGGAAAGAGGGAGAAATCAATGAAGAGAGAGATGCTGGAACTCTTCAGCAGAGGAATAATATGGAGCGATGATCTAAACGAGTCAGTAGTAGAGTACATAGATCTCGAGCTCAAGGGGTATGAGAGAGGGCTTAAGAGGGCAAAGATCTATGACCTTGGAAAAATTAAGGCCTCAGTAGCAGTAAAGCCCAAGGGACCTCCAAACTCAAGCCTTCTAGCATCCCTCCTAATGTCCAGGCTAGAAACAGAAATTGCTGCTGTGGTAAGGGAAGACGGAGCACTTTCGCTCAGATCAAGAGAATATGATGTCAACACCATCGCTAGATGCTTGGGAGGGGGAGGACATCGGATGGCCAGCGGAGCAATGCTTGACATCTCCATATTCATGAAAATTCTCAAAATTCTCGCCCCTCCATTATATAGGACAATGCTGGAGAGGCTTGCCGTGAAAAGAATATCCTCATGCATTCAGCGCTGATCAGAGAATGCCACAGCCCCTCAGCTTTCTTTCCGCTTCAGTGTATACTCTCAAGAATTCTTTTCCCTCTTTGCTTAGCTTATATCCTCCCCTCCCCCTCCTCCTCTCTACAAGCTGTACCATAGCTTTTGCTTCAGCAGTTCTCAGCTTCAGCCATGCTCTTTTATAGTTCATTCCAATTTTTGCTGAAGCTCTTCTCAAGCTTCCACTTTCCTCCACAGCCCTCAGTAGTTCAGCAAGACCTCTTCCCCCAATCACAATTCCGTTGGAAACTATCAGTATTTCTGTCCTTACAGTGAAAATTTCTGTTTCTCGGCTGGAAATTTTCCATCACCTGCACATTTTAAAGCTTCTCAATTAAACTATAAATATGCTGGGCCCGTGGCCTAGCCAGGATTAAGGCACCGGCCTGCGGAGCCGGAGATCCCGGGTTCAAATCCCGGCGGGCCCGCATTTTCAGGATGCATTTAGCTATATTCAACTGTACATAAAAATTTCAGAAGTTCTCTGGAGCTTCTGACTATTTCTAAATAATACGCTAATTTTGTAAATCGCAAAAAATATTAATTTGAATAAATATTCATGTGAATAGTGATTCACATGAAAGGGCTTGTAGTATGCGTCTGCCAGGGTACATGCCCCTCATTTTCAAAACTGAATGTTTTTGAACTAATAAATAAGCTTAGGAGAGAGAAAAAAGTAGATTTTGCCCTTATTCATCCACAGCTATGCGCTTCAGATGGAGACAATCTCTGGAGAGTCCTCTTGGCAGGAAGAAACATCTCAAAACTTGTGGTAGCAGGCTGCGCCCCAGAAATGCAGAAGAAGATGTTTGGATGGGTATTCAAGGAGCTGAACTTCGACGAGTCTCTGTTCATTCCTGTCGAGATAAGGAACATGACAACAGAGGAAGCTCTACAATCTATTGAGAAAGCACTGGAGCAATAAAAAGGTTGATTCTCCATGACCAAAGATTGGTATCCGATTATAGACTATGAGAGATGCACTGGATGCTTAACATGCGTTAATTTTTGTCCACACGCTGTATATAATGTTGGGGAAGACAACAAGCCAAAAGTTGCTTCTCCAGACAACTGTATAGAAATGTGCAGAGGTTGTCAAAGGATATGCCCTACCTCAGCCATAAGCTATCATGGAGAGTAAAAAATAGATATGGCTTTAGCATAAATATTCTTCAAGCATGGTTGCTTGGAAATGCCTGAGCAGTATTTACTGAGGGACTTAATCAGAAAAATTCAGGAAGCAGGAATGTGCAAGGAAGAGCCTCCAGTGCCAGATCTCGATAAAGCTGTAGATCTGCCCACTGAAAATCTGAATACAATCTCAAAAATCTTATCAACAATCTCCGAGCCTTTAAGACTGAAGATTCTCTATCTTCTCCGCCAATCTCCGCTGCCAGTATGCATAATAGCATTTTTGTTGAAGACTGATAGAACTCTAGTTTCGCATCACATGAATAAGCTCCTTGAGCTTGGGCTCGTTAAAGTAGAGCGCAGTAGGCGCTTCAGCATATACAGCCTTACGGATCAGGGGAAGGAACTGGTAAAAGCCATCGAAAAAATATTAGAAAACAGATAAGTAAGCGCATTGTCGTTCAAGAAAAGCTGCTTCAATATTCAAGGGAGAAAATCTCAACTACCAGCTCTTTTCTTCATTTCCTTTTAGCATTTTTAAAAGAAGCTTTAGCAAGTATAAAAAAACTACAAATATGTATATGGATATAGCCTAGGAACAGCTAATGTTAGGAGCTCAATCAATTTGTATGCCTCAACTGCATCCTTAGCTTTGTATTTTACCGTTTTCCCATCAATCCTCTCAACCATGGGAATTAGCTCCGCTACATCGCCCATCTCTGTTCCTAGGAATCTCACTTTCATGTCGAGTGGACTTTCAGCCTGCAGTGGTCTTCCCTCCCCTCTTCTATATTTTTCGATAGCCCTTCTTGCTGCTTCTCTTATTTCCCTCTCAACCTTCTTCAGACTCTTGCTTGCTGATGCAAATCT
The DNA here is from genome assembly GCA_038734945.1 of Fervidicoccaceae archaeon. Classification (NCBI taxonomy): domain Archaea; kingdom Thermoproteati; phylum Thermoproteota; class Thermoprotei; order Fervidicoccales; family Fervidicoccaceae; species Fervidicoccaceae archaeon. Next base: position 117,336 of record JAVYOA010000009.1, read on the forward strand.
GGAGAATGACTCCTTCAGCACTACTCTCTCAGCCCAAGGAGCGCTCTTTGAAACATCCTCTTCAATAAGAACTCTGTCTCCAGCCACGAGCATCACGGGAACGTTGAAATGTCCTGCCACATATGCGTTCAGCAAAAATTCACTGACCGGCATGCCGTTGATTTCAATGCTATCGATTGAAGCACTACTGTAGGTATGGTCGAAGCTGGAGCGAGCAGTCCCAGCTTTAGAATGATATCCCAGAAAAACAGCAATCTTTGAGCCTTCTATGCCCGTAATCATGCTAAGCGGTCTAGGAAACCCTCGAATCAATGTAACATATTCTGGTAAACTCTCCACATCAAGATTTATCATTGGTCCATGGCTGTCCGCTACAATAACCTCTTCAAAGCCTCCTTCGTGAAGCTCTTCAACAACAGCTAGTGTCACTCTCGTAGCTATTCTCCTAGCTTCGTTGTAGAGAGCGCCTTTCACAAAAAGATGTTCGCCAGATGCTATAAACGGCATCCCCTCAAGATCCACCGAGACAAAAGCTCTCAAGACAGTGCACCTTATTTTTTTTGAAAAAATAAGAATATTAATATATCCTTCCATTTTTTAAAAAAATGGCTATTATTCTTAAGAATTTTTTATCTAAAGCATTAAACATCAAGATATTGAAGCTAAGTAGGAAGCTATATCCGATATAGACCCTGAAACTACTTCCCGGTAGCTTCCATCTCTGACATTGATACTATACAGCGTTATGCTCTTTATTCCCCCATAATCCCCCCAATACAACGAATATCTCTGCAGCTCACTATATGCCATATTTGAGGTTATATGACCGTAAGCGTCTCTTGTCAGATATCTGCCTGCCGAATCTATTATAGTTAATTCTCCTCCCTGAACTGGCAAGAAAATGGCAGCATGTCTGCTTCCATCCCCCATTTCTATGTCCGCAAAATACAAAAGGTAATCTTTTCCATACACATTTAACATATAATATTTAATCATGGCATAAGCTAATACCGCCTGATCATCGCAATCCCCCTGACCATATTCAATAGTAAAGAGAGGAGTCTGAACATAGTTTTGAAGTGGTAAGTAGAATATTGAAGTCAAGAAGGAGTAGTTGCCGAAGTTCATAAAGAAAGGAATAGGAAAGGGCATATCTATATCATAGACATATGCAACGTTATTCACAATATAGTTATATATATTCTGTATTGAACCCCAAATATCGTATTTTGATACACCTGCATTATAAACATACTTCCCTATAGCCGAGACCTCATCCCAATTGAGGGTTCTCGAGAATGCATCGGGAATCGTCTCCAGCGAATATAGATAGTTTATAAGATCCGAGGCACTTTCGTTCAAACTGATATATAGAGATAGCAAGTAGTTCATGCTGTTATTGAGGTTGGTATAGTTCTCTTGGAGACTATTATACAGTGCAGTTATCTGCTGAAACCTTGCTGATAGGTTGCCGTAGTCCGCATTCAAGTTGCTGTACTTGATGCTAAGTGCAGTGTAGTTATTCTGAAGCTGAGAATATCTATCATTAAGTGCGGCATATTGCGCTTGAAGATCCATGAAGCTCTTGATCGTTGAGTTGTACTCAGAATAGAGCTGGGCATAGGAATTCGAAAGATCTGAATAACTCTTTGACAGATTGGAGTATTTATCTGAGAGCTGTGCATACTGATCTTGTAGAGTACGATAGCTTGCATTTATTATGAGCAAAGTAGTATTCAGATATGCATTCTCAATCGAGAGTTCGTGGTTGGTTTTTGCAAGAGCATCATTAGTTTTCTGAAGAGCTGAGTAACCGATTTCCCATAGAATATTTGAAGTAGTAATAATTACTATCAATACTATAGAAACAATTTTTAAATAATTCACATATCTCACCGTTACTATTTAGAAACTAAAAAATTTTTATTGTTGGAGAACGAACAATCTCTCAAATTCCCAAGAAAATTTGGGATTTTGATCTATTCTAGCAAAATTCATTTGAATTAAAATTATTCTTTTTAAAAATTTCTATAATAGGGAAAAGATAAAAAATTTCAAAAAATATGTAGAAATTCTTATATATTTATTTTAGTAAAATTATAATATATGTACCAAACAGTGGTTCCAAAATCAAAGGTTGTTGAGGAAATAAGTAGGCTGGGAGGCATCGGTCTTCTGAAGTGCTATCAATGCGGTCTGTGCACAGCAATTTGCCCCATTTCCGAGATCTTTCAGAGCAGCTTCAGGAGAACTATAAGATATGCTCAGCTAGGAATAGCAAACAGGATCATTTCGGATCCCACACCATGGCTCTGTCACGGATGTGGTGAGTGCACAGCATCATGTCCCAGAGAAGCTAATCCTGGAGACGTGATGGCAGCTGTAAGAAGGTATCAAACAATCCAGTTCTCTCCTGGAAGAGTGGCTTCACTTTTCAATTTCGGCAGAACATCAATTCCGCTCATTCTATTCATCTCCTTTTTTGCATCTGCTGCGCTTTATCTGCTCAGAGGAACTCCAAATATGTCCGAGGTCAATATATACTCCCTCATCCCGTACTCAACCATACATGCTCTTGGAGTCATCCTAGCAGCATTCATACTTGTCATAGCAGCATATAGCCTGTTACAGATGTACAGGAAGCTAGGAAGAATGAAAGAGCATCCCAAGAGTGTAGGCAGCATGGAAAAAATTAGCAAGTTATTGAGCGTTATTATATTAGCTGGATTAATTCAGTTGAATTTCAAAAGATGCTCCAACTATCTCTCTAGGTATATAGCTCATCTCTCCATTTTCTGGGGATTCATAGGATTGTTTGTAGCTAGCAGCATTCACTATGTAAGCGATATTTTTGCTCTTGGTATAAGCTCATACGTTCCCAGAGCGGTCGGATTAATTTCTGGGGCCTTTCTAATATATGGGAGCTCTTACTACATCTACAAGAGGCTGAGAAAGGATGAAGCTTTCATTAGACAGAGCACATATTCTGACTGGCTCTTTCTCATTCTCCTTCTCATAGCAGGGATTACCGGCTTTCTCCTCGATGCATTCATATACTTCAACATCCCCCTTGCTGCATATTTCACATATGCTGCTCATCTCATATCCGTGTTCGATTTGATCGTTCTCGCCCCATTCACCAAGTTTGCCCATTCCGTCTACAGACCAATTGCTATTTGGATCAATGAGATAAGAGGTGCCAATCCTTGATTTTTCCATTGAAAGATCTCAGTTCCTCTCAAGAGTTGCGGAATGCATCTAGCTTAAAATTGAGAACTAACGCGCATAGCTCGAAGCCTGTTCTAGTAGTAGGAGCAGGAATAGCAGGAATCCAAGCAGCTCTCGATTTGGCAGAGCAAGGAATTAAGGTCTACCTCATAGATAGAAATCCGAGCATAGGAGGAAAAATGGCCCTTCTAGACAAAACATTTCCAACCCTTGATTGTGCTTCATGCATTCTTGCGCCCAAAATGGCATCTGTGCAGAGAAATCCAAACATAAAAATTCTCACGCTATCTGAGTTAAAGCAAATAGATGGGAAGGCCGGAAACTTCCATTGCAGAATCCTCAAGCATCCAAGCTATGTAGACTGGGAAAAGTGCACTGGATGTGGCACATGCATAGAGAAGTGCCCCCAGAAAGTTCCAGATGAGTTCAATCTAGGAATGAGCAAGAGAAAAGCAATCTTCATAGCTTTTCCCCAAGCTGTTCCGAGAAAGGCGGTTATAGATGCAGCGAATTGCTTGAGGTTGAACCCCCCTCAGAAACTGAAAGAAAGAGCTGGGGGGAGAGCGATCTGCGGCATTTGCGAGAGATTTTGTCCTGCAGGAGCCATAAAGTTCAGCGATGCATCAGAGGAAGTCATTATTGAAGCATCCGCCGTGATAATTGCAACTGGTATGGAAATTTATGATGCTCGGAATGTTCCCGAGTATGGCTATGGGAAATATCAAAACGTTTTTGTTCACCTCGAATTCGAGAGAATGCTCTCAGCTACGGGACCGACTGGAGGATTGATATTAAGGAGAAGCGATGGGAAGCCCCCGAGAAGAATCGCATGGATTCAATGCGTAGGCTCCAGAGATATAAGGTTCAACCACTACTGCTCATCTTTCTGCTGCATGGCAGCAACCAAGCAAGCAGTTCTTGCCAAGGAACACTTGGAAAATGTGAGCTGCACTATATACTACATGGACATCAGAGCTTTTGGCAAGGGATTCAACGAGTTCATAGAGAGGGCAAAGAACGAGTTTGGCATTAAATATGTTAGAGGAAAAGTTGCTAGAATTGAGGAGGATCCAAGCTCTAGGGATCTCACGCTCATATATGAGGACACCTCCCATAGCTACCTGAAGAGAGAGAGCTACGATTTGGTGGTCCTGGCAGTAGCAATTAGGCCAAACAGGATCTATCCAATAATCCCAGTTGAAACGAATGAGGATGGCTTCGTGAAGCTTAAAGATCCCTACATAGATCCCGTTTCTACAACAGTCGATGGAATATTCGTGGCTGGAGTGGCAGCTGGAGCAAAGGATATACCCGATTCAGTCAGTGAGGCCAGTGCAGCTGCTGCTAGAGCAGCCCTCATCGCTAAGCAAAAAGGTGGTGCTGGAAGTTGAGCGAGAAGCCAAGGATAGGCATCTACATCTGCCACTGCGGTCTTAACATAGCAGGAACTGTGGACGTAGAAGAGCTCGCGAGATATGCAGCATCTCTTCCCGACGTCATCGTAGCGAGAGATTATGTTTTCATGTGCTCTGAGCCTGGGCAGAATCTCATAAAGGAGGACATAAAGGAGAAAGAACTTAACAGAATAGTTATAGCAGCATGCTCTCCATCTATGCATGAACAGACTTTTAGATCAGTTCTCGAATCTGCAGGACTCAACAAATACTTACTAGAAATGGCCAACATAAGAGAGCACTGCTCTTGGATACATTCAGACAGAAGAAAGGCGACAGAGAAAGCAAAGGAGATAGTCAGAATGGCAGCTTCCAAGGCAAGGTACTTGGAGCCAATAGAAGAGAAAACTTTCCCAACTACAAGAAACGTCATGATCTTGGGCGGAGGAGTTGCTGGAATGAGAGCAGCTATAGAGCTGGCAGAATACGGCTTTGAGGTCTATCTTGTCGAGAGAAAGCCCATTCTAGGAGGGAAATCTGCAGTCATAGGTTACATTTCTCCTGGAATAAGGGGTAAAGAAATAGTTCAAAAGATGTTCGAGAGAATAAGGGGAAATCCAAGGATACATGTTTTCACTCAAGCTGAGCTCATTGAGCTAAAGGGATTTGCTGGGAACTTCACGGGAAAGCTGAGAATTCATCCAAAACATGTGAATGAAAGATGTAACGAGTGTGGGGAATGCGAAGATGCTTGTCCCATAGAAATATCAAATGAATATGACTTCTCTCTGAGCAGGAGAAAGGCAATTTACAAGCCATTTCCCGGCTCATACCCAGAGGGCTATATTATAGATGATAGAGTTTGCGTCAAGTGCGGAGAGTGTGTTAGAGCATGCAGGAGAAAAGCTATAGATCTAGATGGGGAGGAGAAGTTAATTGAGATCAAATTCGGAGCTCTCATCATAGCTGTAGGCTATGATCCCTACAGACCCTCCAAAGGCGAGTTTGGATATGGCTTGAGTGACTCCGTGCTGACTCTCTTCCAGCTAGAAAGATTGCTTGACGAGGATGGTCCCACCAGGGGGGAGCCGATTGTAAGAGGGAAGATTCCAGAGACAATAGCTTTTGTTCAGTGTGTGGGGTCTAGAAGCACAACCCCCTCATCAAGACCTTACTGCTCGAGAATGTGCTGCACATCTGCTCTAACCAATGCCATAAGGCTGAAGGAAAAACATCCGGAAATTGAGATATTCTTCATATACAGAGATATAATGACCTATGGGAGCGATGAGGGGCTCTACGAAGAAGCCGGAAAGAGAATGATAAAGTTCATAAAGTACGAGGGAGAACCTCCACAGGTCCAAATTACACCCGAGGGAGTATTCATAGAAGTCACCGATTACCTTCTGCAGGAAAGCATAAGAATACCGGTAGACGCTGTCATCCTTTCGACCGGAATGATTCCTCCAAGGGATCTGGGAGACGTCATTGCTGTTACAAGGGCAACATGTGGAGAGGAGGGGTTTCTGAGGGAGGCCCACATAAAGCTTGCCCCCGTCGAATCACCAACCAGAGGAATATACATAGCAGGATCTGTTTCAGGTCCCAAGAACATAAGAGAGAGCATAATTTCCGGGAGTGCTGCAGCTGCTAAGGCTATGGCCCTCATTAGTAGAGGAGAAGTTGTTGCTGAACCAATGATAGCCAAGGTTGATGAAGAAAGATGCAGCGGCTGCGGGATCTGCATTTCTGCATGCCCCTATAATGCCATTTCGATAGAGGAAAAGGAAGGTGATAGACTGGCAAGAGTGGAAGATGCTCTCTGCATGGGATGCGGGACATGCGCCTCAGCGTGCCCGTCTGGAGCAATGCAGCAGTTGGGTTTCAAGGACATTCAGATAAGAGCTCAGATATCCGCTTTATCGGAGGTCGAAGGGAAATGAACAGAGAGTGGACTCCCAGAATAGTAGCTTTTGTTTGCAACTGGTGCACCTATGCAGCAGCTGATCTGGCTGGGACTAGCAGGATGCAGCAGCCCGACAGCGTGAGGATAGTTAGGCTCATGTGCTCTGGTAGAGCAGATCCCCAATTCGTTCTAGAGGCAATAGCTAATGGGGCGGATGGGGTAATAGTTGCTGGGTGCCATCCGCCCTCAGATTGTCACTATCAAGAAGGGAACTACAGAGCCTTTAGAAGATTCATGCTCCTCCGAAGGGTGCTGGAATCCATGGGTGTCGAGAAGGAGAGATTCAGACTGGAGTGGATCTCAGCCTCGGAAGCGAGGAAGTGGGTAGAAGTAGTGAGGAGCATGACGGAGGATCTCAAGAGGCTTGGCCCGCTCAGAAGGGACGAAGAGGGGATAAAGGTTGAATAAACTGAAAGTAGCATGGTATTGGTGTGCTTCATGCGGAGGCTGTGAAGAATCTTTCGTTGATCTCTCGGAGGAGCTGGTGGAGTTCTTCGAATCAGCCGATCTCGTGTTTTGCCCCGTAGCAACAGATTTCAAAAAGGAAGATGTTGAGAGGCTGCCAGATGCTTCTGTTGACGTTGCTCTAATAAATGGGGGAATAAGACTGAGCGAGCACGAAGAAATGGTTAAGCTATTGAGAAGAAAGTCCAAAATTGTAGTGGCATACGGAACATGTTCTAGCTGGGGAGGAATTCCAGGCCTCTCAAATTTGTACAATAAGGAAGAGATTTTAAGAGCAAAATACCTTGATCCGCCTTCCATCAACAATCCTACGCATGCAGTTCCTGCTGAGAGAACGAGGCTCACCAAGCTGGGAGCAAATCTGGAGCTTCCAGCCTTCCTAGACTCTCTCCTTCCTCTAAATGCTGTCATAGATGTTGATTACTATATTCCAGGCTGCCCTCCTACACCTGAAGTCTTCAAGAATGCATTAAAGGCTCTAATAAGCGAAAAGCTGCCTCCAAAAGGAAGCATAATCGGTGCTTCAGACAAGTCGCTATGCGATGAATGTCCACTGAATTCAACCAAGCCTGAGAAGATCTTGCTGAAGGAGCTTAAAAGACCTCACGAAACTATAGCGGATGCAAAGAAGTGCTTGCTTACCCAGGGCCTTCTCTGTCTTGGACCAGTTACAAGGGGAGGATGCGGAGCTCTATGCATTAAGGCCGCCATGCAGTGTACAGGATGCTTTGGTCCACTAGATGGAATAGCTGACTACGGAGGAAAGGCCATCTCATTCATAGGAACAATAATGGACTATTCCCCTGCTGAAGAAGAGGAGCTGGAGCGTGCTTACAGTAAAATAAAGGATTGGGTGGGAGTAGTGTACAAGTACACTCTACCTGCCTCAAAGCTGGGAGGGAGAGTGAGGAGAGAAAAGACAAAAAGGCAGGAGGAGGCCGAGATAGATGAGTAGCAGAAAGATTGTGATCGATCCCATAACTAGACTAGAAGGGCACGGAAAAATAGCCATAATTCTCGATGATGAGGGAAACTGCTTGAGAGCATATTTTCAGGTGCCGGAGCTCAGGGGATTTGAAAAGTTCCTGCAGGGAAGGCATGCTGAGGATGCGCCAATCATAACCCCAAGGATATGCGGTGTTTGTCCAACAGCTCATCATACAGCATCAGTAAAGGCTCTAGATGATCTATATAAAGCCCCTCCCCCCTCTCCAGCCCTGAAGATAAGGGAGATGTTCTACAATCTATTTATGCTTGAGGATCACGCACTTCACTTCTACGTTCTTAGCGGACCGGACTTCATAGTGGGGCCAGATGCTCCTAGGGCTGAAAGGAACATAGTTGGAGTCATGAATAAGGTCGGCAAGGAACTCGTGCTGAGGATCATAACGATCAGAAAGAGAATAAGGAAGATGATGGAGATTATAGGAGGAAGGACCATTCACCCAGTCTTCGGTATGCCTGGAGGAATTTCGAGACCACTAAGCATTGAACAGGTAAAAGAAATTAGAGCTCTAGCAGACGAAGCTCTCAGCCTCTCCCTCATCACTCTAGAAATGTTCAAAAAGATTGTTCTGGGAAACAAAAGCTATCTACAATTGATTGAGAGTGAAGCCTATACCCACAGAACCTACTATATGGGGATGGTTGATGGGAAAAACAGGGTGAATTTTTATGATGGGCTAATAAGGGTTATTGATCCCAAGGGAAGAGAGATAGCTAAATTCCACCCCAGCAAATATCTAGAGCATATTTCAGAGCGCGTTGAGCCTTGGACGTATGTCACATTCACCTATCTGCGAAAGGTTGGGTGGAAGGGATTTATTGATGGTGAGAACAGCGGCATATATAGTGTTGCCCCCCTAGCCAGGCTCAACGCTTCTGAGGGAATGGCAACTCCTATCGCTCAGGAGGCCTTTGAGGAAATGTACGAATCACTTGGCGGAAGGCCGGTGCATTATACCCTTGCAAATCATTGGGCAAGGGTAATAGAGATGATATATGCTGCCGAGAGAGTCAAGGAGCTATCAGAGGACCCCGAAATAGAGAGCAAGGATATCAGAAACACAAATTTTTCGGAGCCAAGTGTTGGAATTGGAGCTGTGGAGGCTCCTAGAGGGACACTCATACATCATTATGAAACAGATGAAAACGGAGTTATAAAAAGAGCCAACTTGCTTGTTGCTACGCAGCACAACGCAGCTAGAATATCTCTCTCAATTGACAAAGCGGCCAGAAGCTTAATTAGAAAAGGAGAAATAAGTGACGGCCTTCTCAATATGGTTGAAATGGCCTTCAGAGCATATGATCCATGTCTAGCATGCGCTACTCATGAGTATGGAAGCATGCCGCTTTCCTTTTATTTATATGATCAGAGAGGAAATCTGAAGAAAATATTGCACCCGAATGGATAGAAGCTAAAAATTTCCAACGAGATTCTATATCTCAACCGCTTTTCCCTTTTTCAGATGGATGAGCTCTGCGACCTATTCTGCTGAGGCTGAATGGTATGGCCAGCGCCATCAGAATGGCTTGGACAATAAAGGAATGTCTTATGGCGGCTCCTAGCTCGCTCAGCTCCACATTTATCAAGGAATCTCCAGGATTATAGCCTCCCAGAATGATTAGGTGCGATGCCACATTATATGGAAGCACCTGCGTCATTGTCAAAATCGCCAAGTTTAAGCTGAGAACAAAGCCCACATTGAAGGAAACATTTCTAATTGATGATGCAACACCTCTCCTCTGCGGAGAAACAGCTGTCATAACGGAGCTTGTGTTGGGAGATACGAATAGGCCAGTTCCTACACCGAGAATTACCTCTGCTGCTACTATTGGAGCTATAGTCGAGAACCTTGAGAGCAGGAAGAGGGCAAACGCTCCTGAGGAGAGTCCAGCTATCGTCACGGGGGCATATCCTATTTTATCTGAGAGCCTACCTCCCACTAGCCCGAAGATAAGGAAGCTGACCTCATATGGTACTAGGAGCATTCCAGTATAACTTGGTGAATATCCAAGAACGCTTTGCATGTATATGGCTAGCAATGTGAGCGATGCTCCAAAGCCTATGGAATATAGAAATTGAGCTATTATTCCTCCAGTGAACTGCCATATCCCAAAGAGCCTGAGATCTAGAGCAGGTGCCTCATGCTTGAGCTCAACTATCACGAAGAATGCCAGAGAAACTAGAGAGACAGTGAGAAGAAAAATTGAGGTATCCCTATAACCATATCCAAACATTGTAAGAGCTACTAGAGCGAGAGTCAGAGAGACGGTGAATAGAGCAAATCCCCATGTGTCCAGTTTTTTCCCCTCTTTTGGTACGTAGAATTCCTTTAACCTGTTTCTTGACCACAGCAGAATGACAATTCCCATTGGAACCTGAACAAGAAAGATCCACTGCCACCCGAGAGCATCTATTATGAAACCACTCAACGTCAAACCTAGAAGAGCACCCACACGCCATGCTACTTGGTTTACACCTAGCCAGGTTGCAAGCCTATGGGGGGGAACATTATCTGTCAGGATAGTTATGGAGAGGCTCATCAATATGGCTCCACCAGTCCCCTGAACTACTCTAGCAATTATGAGCATCTTTGGAACAAAGCTAAGTCCAGATAACAGAGCTCCTGCTGTGAAGATCACTATTCCCAGCAAGAACAGCTTGACTCTACCATAGAGATCTGACAGCCTTCCTATTATTAATTGAAAAACAGTGGATCCAAGCATGAATCCCTGTATTATCCAGACCATACTCCATATGTCAGCCTTGATATCTCCTGCAATTGTGGGAAGACCTACTACAGCCAGCCTCGCATTAAATCCTGTTAGAAAGCTTGCGAGAGTTGTGACGGAGAGGATCATCAAAATTCTTTTTTTATCTTCTTCCGTTCAATCTCCCCTCACGCACTACTGCTCTTCATATCCTTATCATGAAGTGCAAGAAAAAGGTTCTAAACAAAATGCGCTTTTAAGATTTTTCATTTTTGCCGGATAAAAATGACCTTAGGAAAAAAGCTTAATCCTTTCTCAGCATTCTTGCATCTTCTTCCTTCCAATAAATTCTACTGGAGCCTTCAGACAACTTCTATAAACAGAGAATTCCCTTTCTCTGAATTTTCAAAAAATTAGAATAAAACTACTTGAACTTATCAGAGTGGAGGACTCCCCCGCTTGCCCAGCTATCCTTTGGGACTTCATAGAAGATGATAGTAACAGCTTCTCTCGGTATGCCTTGTTCCTCTAGCACTTTCGTTATTCCCTCCGCTATTCTCCTCTTAGTATCTGCATCTCTTCCAGGCCATAACGTAATCTGTACAATTGGCATGCTCATCTCCAATTCTCTTGGTGGAAAAATGCAAATAAGAACTTTTTCCTACCTTTTCAATGGAAAGTGGCAAGCAACTAGGTGTCCCCTTTCTATTTCCTCTAGCATTGGCTCCTCCTTCATGCAAATGGTTCCAGCAAAGGGGCATCTGTTGCTGAACCTGCATCCTTTTGGTGGATTACGGGGATCAGGCATCTCTCCCTTCAACTCAATAGTCTTCTCAACCCTTCTTTTGCTTATGCTTGGTACGGCTTCCAGCAGTGCTTTGGTGTATGGATGTGCCGGAGATGATATTATCTGTTCAATGCTCCCCATCTCCACTATCTTTCCAAGGTACATTATGGCAACCTTTTCCGATATCAGTTTAGCAATGGATATATCATGAGTTATAAACAACATTGAGAGACCATTCTCTTTCTTGAAGCTTTCCAGAAGAGATACTATGGATGCCTTTATTGACATATCAAGCATGGACACAGCCTCATCTGCTACCAAGAATTTTGGCCTAGTTATCATGGCCCTGGCTATAGCAACCCTCTGTCTCTGACCTCCAGAGAGGTTGTGAGGGAGCCTCTGTGCCATCTCTCTTCCAGGGAAGAGGCCGACCCTCTCAAGCATTTCAATGGCAATATTCCTCGCTTCCTCTGGGTCTGCTAGCCCAGCTATGATGAGAGGCTCTGCAACTGCATCCCCTATCCTCATCCTCGGGTTGAGGCTGGCATAGGGATCCTGAAAAACTATTTGCATGTCCTTTCTCAACTTTCTCATCTCTTCCTCCTTCAACTTCACTATTTCTCTTCCTATGAACTTAATGCTTCCAGCAGTCGGCTCAATGAGCCTCAGAACTAGCCTTCCGGTCGTTGTTTTTCCCGATCCGCTTTCTCCTATCAGCGAGAGCACCTCATTTTTTTCGATTTTGAAGCTGACTCCATCCACTGCTTTCACGAAGCCTTTCGCCTTTCCAATGAGTGAGGAGAACTCGAAGTACTTCTTGAGATCTCTGACCTCCAATATTGGCTCGCTATCCACGGTTTATCACTTCCTCACAGCATGAAGCCAACATGAGACCTCTCTTCCATCGTGCTTCAGGAGAGGGGGTACCTCTCTTGAACATATTTCCATCGCTTTTGGACATCTTGGATGGAATCTGCATCCAGGAGGAGGGGATCTCATATCTGGAGGATTTCCCTGTATCGGTATAACCTTCTTATCACTCCACAGATCAGGAATGCTATCCAAGAGACCTCTCGTATACGGATGAAGAGGATCTTCAACTATATCGTTTGTCTTTCCCAGCTCGGAAAGCTTGCCAGCATAGAGCACCATTATTTTGTCGCTCCAAACAGATGCGAGAGAGAAGTCGTGTGTTATGAACAATATCGATGTCCCCCTGTTCTTCATCTTCTGAAGCAATTCCATTATTCCCTCCTGGACTATTACATCTAGAGCAGTTGTGGGTTCATCAGCTATCAAGAGCTTTGGTTCTAGGGACATCGCCATTCCTATTATTATCCTTTGCCTCTGCCCACCTGAGAGCTGGTGAGGATAGCTTTGCAGAACGTGGGGAGGAAGATTAACACTTCTTACAATCTCCTCCACTCTCCTCATAGCCTCTCTCTTACTTACGCTTTCATGCTCTAATACCACTTCTATCATCTGATCTCCTACCTTTCTTAGGGGATCAAGGCTCGTCATGGGATCCTGAAACACCATTGAAATTTCCTTTCCTCTTATTCCTCTCAGCTCCTCTTTGTCGAGCGAGAGAATGTCCTTTCCATTGAAAAGGATCTCTCCACCGGTTATCTTTCCAGGAGGTGGAACAGCTCTTATAATCGCATATGCCATTGTGCTTTTTCCCGATCCACTTTCCCCAACTACACTTAACCATTCACCTTGTTCAATAGAGAATGAGACCCCCTCTATAGCCTTCAGCTTACCTCCAAGGGTAGAATATGTGACTTCGAGGTTCTTCACTTGCAGAAGTACCATGGCCCTTCACCTTCCTGCCGAAGCTAGGCTGAATCTCTCACCAAGTGCCTCTCCTATCAGAGCGAAACCAAGGGCTAGCAGCATTATCATAATGCCTGGAAAGAAGCTGATCCACCAGAATCCTATTGTGAAGTATCCCTGACCCGCCCTTAAGTCATATCCCCAATCTGGAGTTGGAGGAGTCACTGATAATCCCAGGTAGCTTAGGCCTGCCTCCGTTATTATCGCATCTGCTGCGCTAAGAGTGAAAACAACTAGAACTGTTGGAAGCAAGTTTGGGAAAATATGCCTCCTCATTATATGCCATTTGCTGGCTCCCATGCTTCTGGCTGCCTCAACAAATAACTGCTCTCTTAAGCTCAGGGTTTGACCTCTGGTCATTCTGAAATACGTTGGTATGTAGACTACTGCCAAGCTAATAGCAGTGTTCAATGGGCTTGGACCAAGAACGGAAGCAATTGCTATAGCAAGTATCAGAGATGGAAAAGCATAAATGCTGTCCATAATCATGCTCAGTACTCTATCCGCCTTTCCTCCAATGAAGCCCGAGTATATTCCAACTGGAATTCCCACAGCCATTGAAATTAGTGTAGCACTGAAAACAACCAATAATATGATTCTGGAGCCATATATTACCCTAGAAAGGACGTCTTGGCCGATCTGGTTAGTTCCCATTGGGTGTGAAGGAGAGGGAGGAAGAAGGATCTCCGATGTAGCTTTGGTTGGATCGTACGGAGAAATCAGAGGAGCTGCAGCAGCAATGAATAATGTAGCGAGAATGATCAGGAGACCTACCTTGAACATAACGCTCTTTGGTATTACCGCACCAAGCTTCTTTAGAGCTCTGCTCAGCCCTTCTGACCAGATCTCCACTTTTGTTCACCTCAGTACCTTATTCTGGGATCGAGGAGCGCATAGAGAGCATCAACTATGAGGCTGATCAATCCAACGATGAATGCGAAAAATATTATGGCAGCCTGTATGCTTGTATAATCTCTGTACTCCAACCTCTCCACGATGAACGTTCCCATTCCTGGCCAGCTGAAAGTGCTCTCAGTCAGCACCATCCCTCCAAGCAATATGGCAAACTGCAGGCCCATATAAGTGACAACAGGCAGGAAAGCGTTTTTCAAAGCATACCAATAAATCTTCCTTTCCCTTATTCCCCTGGAGTAATAGTTTCTAATGAAGTCTGAGCTCAGTACCTCAACCATGTTGTTTCTCAGCAGCCTTGTATAGGCTCCGCTGAGCACTATTCCAAGAGTTAAGCTGGGAAGTATCAAATGAAGGATCGAGCTCTTCAGCGCTGCCCAATTTCCTGTCAGAACGCTGTCTAGAACATAAAGCCCCGTTATAGTTCTTGGGGCCAGTCCAGGGTCTATCCTCTGAGCTATGGGAAGCCACTTGAGATACACACCAAATACGTACTGAAGAACCATTCCCAGCAGGGGAATGAATGTTACATAGGCTGCTATGCTGTAGAACTTCAATGCAGCGTCAGTTTTGGTACCTTTCCTTATAGCTGCCAATGTTCCAGTTCCAAGCCCTATCACAATGCTCACAATGAATCCTGAAATTGCGAGCTCTAGGGTTGCTGGGAATCTCTGGGCTATATATGTGGAAATTGGCACTCCACTTGGAAAGGTAATAGTTACGCCGAAATCTCCTCTCAGCACGTTAAAAAGATACTCAAAGTACTGCACATATAGTGGCTTATCAAGTCCAGCCATCCTTCTGAGATTCTCAAGCTGATCTGGCGGTATGTTCTTTGTTCCCAAGACTGCTAAAATAGGATCTCCAGGTAGGATCCTGAGAATTATGAAGACAAGCGTGTAAAGTATTAATATGCTTGGAATTATGACAAGAGCTCTGATAATCAAATATCTTGCGAGCCCGCCCACAAGGACCACCAAAAAAATACTCTGAAAAAAATTACTTTGTTTTCGTAATTGAGTTATACATCAATATCATTGTTGGGCTTGGGACTATTCCACTGATTGAGCTGCTAGCAGCAATATATAGCTTTCCTTCGAACAGCGGCACGATTGGAACATCATGAGCAAGAAGGTTTTGAACTTGAGCATATATCTGATTCCTTGCTGCTTCATCCACAGTTACTTGGGCTTGCTCTAGTAGCTTGTCCATCTGAGGATTGGAGTACTGATTGCCAAGCCATTTGTTGTCCCCAGTGTGCAGGAATGGTGTTGTATAATCATCTGGATCCAAATAGTCTGGATACCATCCCAACAAATAGGCACCCATCTGGCCACTCCTTGCATTCTGCACGTATTGGCCCCACTCCGCGCTCTGCAAAGTTACAGCTATCATTCCCGTCGCCTCAAGCTCCTGCTTTATCAATGTTGCCACACTGGCTTCAGTATCGCCATAGTGCGTTGGAGTGTACCACAATGTTAGCTGTAGCTTGTTAGTTTCGCTATATCCAGCTTGTGAAAGAAGCTGTCTAGCAAGTGATAAGTTCCCATCACCGTAATATGTCAGGAAAACTGGCTTATATGCGGACATAGATGTTGGTATCAAGCTATATAGCGGTGTTCCTGCTCCCATTAGGGCCGTGCTTATTATTTGGGTTCTATTGATGGCTGCAGCTATTGCCTGCCTTACCAAAAGGTTGTTCGTCGGACTCATGTTAACATTGAGAACAAGGTATCTTATGAACGTGCTTGGCACGCTTATTACATTGATGCCGCTCTGCTTGCTCAGTGCAACAATATCAGCAGGAAGCAGAGTTCTCCAGGCTATATCTATCTCCCCTGATAGCAAAGCCATTCTCATAGTAGAAGCATCTTTGTAGAATCTTATGATGACTTTGCTGTTGTTGGGGGCTGGACCATAGTAATATGGATTGGGGACTAGATCCAGCTCCTGATCTCTGGTGAAGTTTGCTATTTTATATGGACCAGCTCCTCCCCACAGAGCATCGCTCACATACCTATCATTGGGATAATTCGGATTCACTGGGAAGTAGGGTGGAGTAGCCAGGACAGAAAGGAAATAGCTGCATGGTATCTTTAAGTGGAAAACGACAGTTAGATTGTCTGGTGCTTCCACATCTTTAACAAAGCTCGTTACAAGCCAGCTTGGGTCCCCGTTTATGTTTATTACTCTTTTTATACTCCTAACAACATCATTTGCTGTTAGGGGAGTTCCATCGGAGAACTTCAGGTTTGGTCTAAGCTTGAACGTCCATATTGTTCCATCTGAGCTGACGGTCCAGTTCTCAGCGAGACCTGGAACAATCTCTAGAGTTCCCGGCTTGTATTTGACAAGACCTTCCATTGTATTGTAGAGTATTTCCCATGTGAAGAAATCATATGCATTCGCTGGATCCAGATCTGTTACCTTGTCCGTTACGCCTATTACTATTGCTGCCTTAGCTTGAGCTGTTGTTGTAGTCTGTGTGGTTGTTTGTGTTGTTGTTGGAGAAGTAGTTGTTGTAGTAGTTGTTGTGGGAGCTCCGCCTCCTCTTGTGGCTAGATAGGCTCCAACAGCTACCACTGCCAGTATAACTACAACTATTCCAATTAGGGCTGCTGATGATATTCCCCTCTTTCGAGACATTTTAATATAACTCCCTCCAAATATTCTCCTATTTTCGTGGGATTCATGTGGTTAAAGCTTTCAAAAGTTTTTATTTATAAACTTTTGTCTCTATTTTTTTATTAAATAATAGTAATCAGCTTGAAAAAAATAATTTTTAAAAGTACTTTTTTGAAAATTATTCAATAATTTTTAGGAAGGCCTCCATCCATTGTGGAAGATCATCAGGTATTCTTGCAGTAACGACCTTTCCATGCACTACTGTTTTCTCATCGATCCACTCGGCTCCAGCAGCCCTCAGATCATCAGCAATTCCTGGATAGCTTGTTAGCTTCATCCCTCTAGCTCTTTCTGCTGTTATCAAAAGCTGTGGTCCATGACAGATGGCTGCTACAGGCTTTCCTGAATCAATAAAATGTCTCACTATTCTGATAGCATCCTCCCTTGCTCTCACCCTTATTCTTTCCGGCCCCCTTCCTCCTGGTATAACAAGCGCATCAAATTTTGAAGGATCAACATCCTTCATGGATATCGCCTTCAACCTGTAACCGTTTTTCCCCTCAACTTCTCCGGAAGAAGGGGCAGCAATCGTAACATCATATCCCTTCTCCAGAAGCCTATAGTATGGATATAGAGCCTCTATATCCTCGAATTCAGGACCTACAATGATTAGGATTTTCTTCCCCATTCTATTCACCAATTTATATTTCCAGCCGTTGAAGTAAAATTCATGATATATGTATTTTGAGAGAGCTCTTAACAATAGTCAATCAAGCATTACCAGCACTCTTCAAATGCTATATCAAGCCGGATCTTCAATTCTAACTTCATGGAAAAATGCAGCAGAGCATCCAAGATTGAACCGAGTATATATGCTAAGTATATGAACAATGCTCCCCGGTCTTAGCAAGTGGCCGAACCAACAAAAGAATAAAATCAAACGACTAAGTCTTCTGAAAAGTGCAAAGAAATGAGCTTTGAGCAAGCCTAAGCGCTCTCATTTTTCAACAAAAAATAGATCTTCTTCTTCCTTTTTCCATCCATCTTATACATTGAAGCAACCATCCCCAGCCTCTCCAAAGAAACCAGAGACTTGTACACCCCCCTAAGTGTATATTTTCCCAATCTTTCCCATACCTCATAGGCAGTGCCCTCTTTAATTTCCCTTAGAACTTCAACAATCTCATCTGTTAGTTTAGATTTTCTTGCTCCTAATGGCTTCGGTCTATTGCTAGCAGCAGTTATTATTGCTATAGATTTTCTCTCCTTCCTCTCCCTAAGAGCAGCAAGGGATGCAGCAGAAATCAGCTTAGTCTTTATTCCAGCTTTTGCTAGCTCAATCATCTCGCCAAGCGCTTTCTCTCTGCTAACATTAACTACTCTTACATCATCTATATGCTTCAATATCTCTGGCTGCTGTCCTCCCTCAAGCTGAACAGCGACTACTTCTATGTTCGAATCCACGCCAGCTTGTCTTAGATCTTCCCTTCCCTTCCAGATCGAGAGAGCTAACAATCCTGTTTCCGCTGGGACAAAGACTTTTCCCTCACGAAATCCTCTCTCCAATAACTCAAATGTTATTGTCTTTAGACCCTCTATGGTAAGGGGGTTAGCATAGCTTAGATATCCCCCAGAAACATTGAAAGTGATGTTTGCTCCCAATTCTGTTAACAGTAGAACCTCATCCGGATCCACCTGCTCTGGATCTCCTAAAATTACCTCAACATCAGCAATTCCCATCAAGTAGCTCACGAGAGAGTATGTGAAATCTCTTGAGTAGCTTATCCTCACAGCCTTTCCTGGCTCGCTTGAGAGGATATAGCTCGAAATCATCGCAGAGGACCTATCAGCATAGCTACCAGTGGGATTTCTAGTTTCAAGCTTTACTCTGACATCACCTGCTTTTCTTATCGGAGTTATTCCTTCGCCAAGGCTTATTTTGCGCACAAAATTAGGAAGCATCGAAGAATATCTCCATATGTTAGGAACGTTCTGTGCGACTCTCCATTTCAATTCCCTTATCCTCAGAATGGGAACTCCATCGCAGTTCTCACAGCTGAGATAGATCCCTTCTCGAGTTATTCCACAAGACAGGCACTCAGTCAGAATCGAACCCTGATCCACTACTAGTTCATCTCTTCCCCAAAGTTAAAATATACCTGTGAAGGCTGTAGTCTCCCGTTATTTCTGGATGAAAGGTCACAGCAATGACATTTTTCTGAATTGCGGCAACACCCGTTCTTCCATACGGGGGGAAGTCCAAATAAGATATTATCCTAGCTGAGCCCCAAGCTTGATCTATAGCTGGGGCCCTTATGAAAGCTGCCCTCACTTTCCCAACCCCTTCCACTTCTACAGATGTTTCAAACGACTCTCTCTGTCTACCGTAAAAATTGCGCACGACCGAAATGTCCATAACGCCGAGCAAAGGCTGCTTAACTTCTCCCACTCTTCTGTCTGTGACCCTCTTGGCTAGCAAAATTGCTCCAGCACAGGTTCCCAGCACAGGCATTCCCTCTAATGCTAGTTCTCTAACTCTCTCCTCCAATCCTGCTCTTGACAGCAATTTACCAATAGAAGTAGACTCACCCCCGGGAATTATCAAGGCGTCAATTCCCTCCAAGTCCATAGGTTTCTTCACATAAACAGGTTCACCTCCAATTTCTCTGACAATTTCTGCATGTTCAAGGAAGTCTCCTTGGACAGCTATAATTCCAATCTTCAATTTATTACACCCCCCTAACCTGCATGAGCTCTTCAGGTCTCAGCTGCTTCAAGTCTATACCTTCCAAAGCTCCTCTCTCTGAGACCATTGATTGTGCTTCTGCTACTGCTTCAGGATCATCCCAATGAGTAGTTGCTATAACTATCGCTCTCGCTCTGTTTTCAGGATCCGCGCTCTTGAATATTCCAGAACCAACGAATATTCCATCTGCCCCCAGCCACATCATTAGGGCAGCATCTGCAGGAGTGGCTATTCCACCTGCAGCAAAATTAACTACTGGGAGCCTACCAAGCTTAGCAGTGAGAAGAGCGAGCTCATAGTTTACCTGGTTTTGCCTTGAATATGACAGAATCGCCTCAAAATCTCCTGCCTGGGCATATCCTCTAAGGATGGAGATATCTCTGTTAACCAGCTTTATGTGCTTCACGGCCTCCGCAACATTTCCTGTTCCCGGCTCACCTTTCGTTCTTATCATTGCTGCTCCTTCTTCAATTCTCCTGAGGGCTTCAGGAAGATTCCTAGCCCCATTCACAAACGGCGTCCTAAACTTCCATTTATCAATGTGGGCAGACTCATCTGCTGGTGTTAGAACTTCGCTCTCGTCAATTAGATCGACACCGAGCTCCTCCAATATTCTTGCTTCCCATTCATGAGCAATTCTGCACTTGGCTGAAACGGGAATCGTTATGCTGTCCATTACCCTCTTTATAATGGAAGCATCAGCGGTCCTCGCAACTCCTCCTGCCTTTCTGACATCGTAGGGAAGCTTATCGAGGACCATCACTCCAACTGCTCCTGCATCCTCAGCAATTTCAGCTTGTCTCTCATTTGTAACATCCATTATCACCCCACCCTTCAGCATGGACACAAATCCGTAGTTAACAAGCGGAGTGGAAATTCTTAATGGGAAGAGCTCCTTTCCCTCCTCTTTTATGAGATCTCTCTGTTCAAGAAGGGAATAGATGAGCTCCTTCAATCTATCCAAATAGACATACGAATCTATGAGTTTCAATTCCCTCACTGATTAAGAGGTAAATTGAAGAAAATAAATATACTTAATTGAACGTTCAATTTCTTCTGAGAAACTCTTTTATTCCTTGTTGCGTAAAAAGCAATGGGGTATACTAGTTTGGACGGCTCCACGGTTATACAGTACATGGCATACATTATGGCTGCCATGTCTGTAGTCACTATAGCTTATGCAGTGGTCAACTACAAGCAGCAGACTAAGGCGCTTAAGCTGTATGCCGAATATATAAGAATGACTCTCGATCTCCCAGAGGTCAAGAAGTTCACGGAAACTAGAAAGCGACCCAAAATAGATGTCGGTGAAGATAGAGAGGGTAAGAAGGTCCTGGTAAGGTATTATGTGAGGGAAATGGACAGAGATCATCCCAGCGTTACCATTTCAATAGATAAAGCTACCAAGAGAATTCTCAAAACAGAGGTAAAGGGAGAAAGCGAAGGGAAGAAAGGTGAGCAGAGAAAGTAGCACGAATAAGAACTTGCCTGCTGATGCAGAGCTCAGGAGGCTACATCTTTCCCCATACGAGGAAATATATGAGAAGATTTACAGGAGAATAGGGAAACTGATAGAGAAGCAGAAAAAAGGAGAAGCGAAGGACAGCATGGATGAGGCACTGGAAATAGTGAACACGACCTTTAACATAATTCACGAGAAGTTAAAATCATATGAAAAATTTTATAGAATAGTTTCAAAGAGAGATGACCTGAGGGCATACATCTCCATAGTTCTCGGTGAGCAGGCTCTAAATAGTATTGAGCGGGCTGCAAGGCTAGATGGCAAAGTAAGACAGCTCTATTCTACTTTAAAGAATGAGCTTCTCTCTGGGGATAGGAGAAATCTTAGGAATAAGGCTCTAGAGATATCTTCTCGATTGATATCTATAGTTAGGAGGAACAGAAAGCTTCTCTCCGAGGTTCTCGAGATAAAGAAAGAAGCTCTCCTATTTCCAGATATCTCGAGCAAGGTAACTATTGTCATAGCAGGTGCTCCAAATTCAGGAAAGAGCACTCTTGCTTCGAGAATATCTAATGCAAGGACAGAGATAGCTGAATATCCATTTTCCACAAAGATAGCTGTACCAGGAAGGTTTCTCGCTGAGGACATCCTGGACATAGCAGTCCTTGATACTCCAGGAATAATACATGAGAGCCTCAGCGAAATGAGCCTTTTCGAGAGAAGGGCAGTAGCAGTTCTAAGAATGTCAAGAGGGATCCTACTATTTCTTATTGATCCAACGGACTCCGCAGCTTTATCTCTGGATGAGCAGATCAAGATTCTCTCCAGATTTAGAGAAGAAGTAGCTGAGCTCATGGTGATTGTGAACAAGGTGGACGCAGTAAATGAAGAAAAGCTCTCCATCGTTAGAGATGAGATCAAAAAATATATTGGAAATGAGAGCGTTTATTTTATAAGTGCGACAGAGAGAATTGGACTGGAGCCTCTGATAAAGGCTCTGCAGAACAGAGCTAGAGAGATAATGTTGAGAGGATTAGATAGGAGAGGTGCTGAATTTGGAAATTGATGAGAAAATGTTCTACGACTATGATTCATTGCTTCAAAGGCTATACCAGAAAGTTCCAAAGCCTGCAAGCAGTGGAGAGAGATTTGAGCTTCCTAAGTTCCAACTGCACTACGTTGGAAATCAGACAATTATCAGGAACTTTAAGGAGGTTGCAGATCTGCTCAGGAGAGAGCCAGAAATGCTCCAGAGATATTTGCTGAGAGAACTGGCCACGGCGGGAAACTATGATCCCAACAGCGGAATTTTGACGATAAACACAAAGATAAGCTCTTCGACCCTAACCCAGATCCTTGAGAGGTTCGTTGCTAACTATCTCATATGCCCCACATGCGGTAGACCTGATACGAGAATATTGAGAAAAGGAAAAATGTGGACGCTCAAATGCGATGCTTGCGGAGCCGAGCAGCCAGTTAAGCCTTTCTGAGCAGAGGAAGGCTGAATAATGGAAGAGATCTTTTCGCTTAAGGTAATAAAGACTGAAGAGATGAAAACAGTTCTAGTATGCGATGCGGAACTCCTGGGAAAAAAATTCATAGATGGGAAAAAAATTCTTGATATTAATGAAGAATATTATGGCGGAGAAATGGTTGATGAAGAAGAAGCAATGCGGAGCATTCTTGATGCAGACTATATATCACTGATAGGAGAAAAATCGGTGAAACTTGGTATTAAGATGGGCTTAGTTCATCCTGAAGCTGTGCTGAAAGTGTCCGGCGTTCCATATGCAATATACATAAACACGTTAATTTAAGGTTGAACGAAATGATCAGATGTCCCATATGTGGGAAGGAAAAAAGCGCACTGCTCCCCTTCATAGAAGGCATCTGCATATCATGCTACCTCGAAAAGAATCCAGTAGAGCCAATTACGATCAAAATAAAAACATGCAAATCCTGCGGTGCAATTTTCTTGAAGGGGAAATGGGAGCCTGAAGGTGGGAGAAAGCTGAACAGCATCATTATACGGGAAGCAGAGAAAATCCTGCGAAAGAAATTCGGGCCTTATGGCTTCGAGGTATTTGTATCTAGCACAGGAGATAGCTTCAAGGCACAGGTCTTTGGAAAAGAGGGGAGCTATTCTTTCCCTATAAAAGTTGAAATCGTGGAAGAGAAGAGCATATGTCCCCTCTGCTTGGCCAAGAGATCTGGTGTTTATGAAGCAAAGATACAGGTCAGAAGCAATGAGGGAAAAATAGATAAGGCAGTTTTCAACGAAGTCATGAGAATCATCTCTTCACTTCCTCTCGAGCTGAGAGAGAACGTTGTCAGTATAGATGAGCTCAGGGAAGGCTTCGATATAAATCTCAAAGATAAAGCAAGCGCTAAGATTTTAGCAACTGCTATTTCAAACAAGCTCGGAGGAAACATGAAGCTGACACACAAGCTTATATCTGAAAGAGGAGGAGAGAAGAGAACAAGATTGTCAATCTCGCTCAGAATTCCAATTTCAAGAAAAGGAGGCATCTTCGAGATCTATGGGGAGCCGGCAATCTTAATGCATAAAACGGGGGAGCCACTGAGGTTGTATTTGCTAAATAGGAAAAGAGAGATCAGGTTGAATAAAGTAGAGCAGTCCAATTTGAAGCCGTTCAGTGGAGCACTTCATGAAGTAACAGTTCAGGCGGTGCTCCCAGAGAGAGTGATCGTTCTTCTTGAAGACTTCTCCACCGATGAGATTCCAATATCCTCTATTCTCGGTAAGCTTGAAACAGGAGAGAAATGCATCCTCATAGAACACAAGAAAGGGAAATTCCTGGTAAAGAAAGAGCTAATTACATGATATCCAGGTCTTCAAGAACCATCTATTAGCATACAGATTTCCTTAAGAATGTTGGAAGCCAAGAGTTTAAGAAATCATGAAGAAGATTTCAGAGAGAAAAGATATCCAAGCTGTAAATCTTTATTACAGGCGGTTACCCATCCTTTCTAGAAGAAGAATCATTCTTGAAAAGAGAGTGTGATTGAATGGTAAAGAAAGAGGAAGAGCAAGAAGGGGAAATGCCGCTTCCAGGAAATGACACAGTTATATGTGTCGTTGAGAAAATTCTAGGAGGAGACCATTTTGTTGCCAGATGTGCTGATGGAATAAGGAGAATGACCAGAATTCCTGGTAGGCTTAGAAGAAGAATGTGGATAAGGGAGGGAGATATAGTGCTTGTAGCACCCTGGGAAATGCAGGCAGATAAGAGGGGAGATCTTGTATACAAATATGCAAGCAGTGAAGTAAGGAAGCTTGCCCAAAAAAATCTAATTCCTCCCGATCTGTTGGAGGGTGTCTAGGTCTTTGGAAGAGGAAGACATGGAGAGGAGAATTGATAGAGAGCTTTACGATGAAGAAAAGCGAGAGAAGGATTATGATCTTCTAAAAACTGTTGAAGAGGTTTTTGACTCATTCACAATCAGATCTCTATACGAGCTGGCAAGAAAGGTCAATATAAGAAAAATAACTGGAGTTATAAGCTCAGGAAAGGAAGCTAGAATCTATAGAGGTATAGATAGAGAAGGTCAGGAGCTGGCAATAAAAATATACCTTACCTTTTCCGCTGAGTTCAAAAAAAGCATAAGCAAATACATAGTTGGAGACGAGAGATTTGAGAAAGCTAAGATAACAAGCACAAGGAAACTCATGTCTCTATGGGCAAAGAAGGAATATTCAAACCTGAAGAAGATGTTCTCCTCAGGAGTTAGAGTGCCGAAGCCAATTGCACAGAGGGACAACATTGTTGTGATGGAGTTCATAGGAAAGGACGGGAACAGAGCACCGCTTCTAAAAGAAATCGGCGGGAATCTGGAGGATCCTCAAAGGATATATGAGGAAATATTGGAAAATGTGAAGAAGATGGTTTGTAAAGGAGAGCTAGTTCACGCTGATCTGAGCGAATATAACATAATGATATTCGAAGGAACCCCAGTAATAATCGATGTATCACAGTCAGTGTTGCTTTCTCATCCCAACGCTGAAGAATTTCTGAAAAAGGATATAATGAACATTGACAGGTTCTTTAAGAGAACACATGGTATAAAACCTATTGGAGAGACCATCCTGGAGGAGGAACTGCTGGAATGTCTGAAGAAAGAGAGAGAAGAGCTGTACCTTTCAAAATATTCGAACAGATCCCACCAGAGAGAATAGGAGCATTGATAGGCTCGGGTGGAAGCATCAAGGAGAAGATAGAAGTATCCACGGGAACAATGATAACAATAGATAGCAATACTGGAACTGTTGTTATAGAGCCAGGTACCAAGAATCTTCCCCCCGACTCCTTACTCAAGGCCAGGGATATAGTTAGGGCAATATCCATCGGCTTTCCTCCTGAAAAGGCATTCCGCCTTTTGGAAGATGACCAGATTCTACTCCTCATAGATCTCAGCATGATTATTGAGGGCGAGAATCATCTCAGAAGAATAAAGGCAAGAATTATAGGGGAAGAGGGAAAGGCGAGAAAAATTTTGGAGGAAACAACTGGGACAGATATAGTGATAGGGGAAAAGAGCATAGGAATAATTGGAGATTTCGAGCAGGTCAGAATCGCTGAGGAGGCCATCAGGATGCTAATTGATGGCAAGCCTCATGCTTCAGTATATTCATTTTTAGAGAGGGAAGCTAGAAGAATGAAGAGAAAGAAAATAACTGACTTGTGGAAGAGCTAAAAGGAAGGCGATGATGTTTGGTGACGGCACCGAAACTATAGAAAATGTGGTTGCAATGTGAATAGCTGAGCCTTCTCAGGTGAGAAGTATTGAGAGTAGCAGTAATAGATCAAACCCTATGTAGACCTGACAAATGTAGCTTGGAGTGCATAAGGTTTTGCCCTGTGAACAGGGGAAGAAGGGGAGTGAAGGCTATAGAGATGAGCACAGAGACAGGAAAGCCGATAATATATGAAAGCACATGCATAGGATGCGGGATATGCGTAAAGAAATGCCCATTTTCAGCAATAAGTGTGGAGAACATTCCTGATGAGTTAGAAAAAAGGACTCTACATAGGTTCGGAAGGAATGGGTTTAAGCTTTTTGGCCTTCCAGTTCCAAAGGAAGGGGAGCTAATTGGCATTCTCGGAAAGAACGGTACAGGCAAGACAACAAGCATTAGAATTTTGGCAGGGGAAATCATACCAAATTTCGGAAATCCTGACTCTAAACCTTCCCCGAAGGATGTTCTAGCGCGGCTTAGAGGAACAGAAATATATCAATATTTTTCTAAGCTCTATGATGGCAAGCTAAAAGTCGCTCATAAAATCCAGAACATCGAGATAGTTTCAAAAAGGCTGAAGGGAAAAGTCGGAGAACTTTTGGAAAGAGCCGATGAAAGAGGAGTATGGAAGGATCTGGCAAAGCAATTCAACTTATCTAGCATCCTGGATAGAGAAGTAGAGAAGCTCAGTGGAGGAGAACTCCAAAAACTCCTTATAACAGCAGTTCTTTCCAAGAAGGCCGATGTCTATATTTTCGACGAACCCAGCAGCTTTCTCGATGTAAGGGAGAGGATAAATGCTGCTAGGCTCATAAGAGAGATGATTCCCAAGGAGTCCTATGGTTTTGTTATAGAGCACGATCTGGCAATTTTGGACTACATTTCCGATTCTCTCGTCTTGATGTTCGGTGAGCCTGGAGTTTATGGAATTGTTTCCAAAGTATATTCTTCGAGATCAGGAATAAACAACTTTCTCGATGGATATCTGCCTGCTGAGAACATGAGAGTGAGAAAAGAATCAATTCGCTTCCATCTTTCCGATCGTCCTATACAGCTATCTCTAGCTACTGAAATTTATTTCAACTGGGGGCCTTTCTCCGTAGATCTCGGAAGCTTCAAGCTTGAAGCCGAAGGAGGAGAGATCAGGAGAGGAGAGGTAATAGGAATACTTGGTTCTAATGGAATAGGAAAGACTACATTTGTTGGAAAGATAGCACAGATGCTTGGTGAGAAATTGGGAGCAGAAGCAGGTGGGATAACCTTTAGCTATAAGCCCCAATACGTCAGTTCGGAAAGCTTCGAAAGAAGCACGGTGGCAGAGAATTTACTCCAAGCAAATGCCTCATCTATGACTCCAGACAGCTGGATATTTGAGGAAATCGTAAGGCCCTTTGGCCTCTATAAACTCAGAGACAGAGATGTTCATGAACTGAGTGGAGGGGAACTTCAAAAACTAGCTGTAGCTGTCACGCTGGCAAGAGAATCCCAAATATATCTGCTCGATGAGCCGAGTGCATATCTGGACGTTGAGGAGAGGCTGGCTGTAGCAAAAACCATAAGAAGACTAACTGAGGCAAGGGGTATAGCTGCCTTCGTAGTTGAGCACGATCTCTCTATTGTTGACTACATTTGCTCTAGAATTATTGTCTTTGAT
Organism: Fervidicoccaceae archaeon; assembly: GCA_038734945.1. Lineage (NCBI taxonomy): Archaea > Thermoproteati > Thermoproteota > Thermoprotei > Fervidicoccales > Fervidicoccaceae > Fervidicoccaceae archaeon. The sequence continues at coordinate 144,884 of JAVYOA010000009.1, forward strand.
GGAAAACCTGGAATATATGGGAAAGCAAATAAGCCAATGGGGCTCAGGGATGGAATGAATAAGTTTCTGAGAGATCTGCAGATAACATTCAGAAGAGATCCAGTCACGGGCAGGCCAAGGATAAATAAAGAAGGAAGCTACATGGATAGAGAACAGAAGAGAATTGGAGAATATTATTATCTTCCTGCGGAAGGAACAATTATTAGCAGGGAAGAAGAAGAATAAAATGGGAGCCGGACACCGCTAGCGGCTGACGGGGTTCAAGCCCTGAGGAAACACCGTCCTCCCGGCGGCAGTGGGGCTCCTGAATGGAGCGGGGAGAGATTCCCCGGCAACGGAACAGAAACGAGACGGCTCCGAGATATATGAAGATGAGGCTCATAAGCGCAGCGGCGACGCTGCGGGGAGCCTATGAATCTCGGATGACCGATGAAACGGCCGACCCCCACGGAGCAAGGAGCTCTGTCGATGAGCTGCCGCCTGAGACAGAGCTGATCCGCTTAGCCGAATGCCGCTGAAACTACAGAAGACGGGTTACAGCGGGATCCGGCTCCCAAACATTCATTCTCGAATTGTTTGGCTTGGAAAAAGATATATAGGTCAGGTGTGAAAAAAATAGAAAAAAGTAATACATTGGCGGCTTATCATGCATATACCCGATGGATATCTAAGTGTAGATGTTTGGGTTGCTTGCTATCTCATCTCCCTTCCAATTATTGCTTACTCATATGTTAAGCTCAGGAAAAAGCTGAAGGAAAGCAGTTCTAGCATACCTATGTTCGGCGTACTGACAGCGACTGTTTTTGCTCTCCAGATGGTCAACTATCCGCTTGGCCCAGGAGGTACAACTGGGCACCTCATTGGAACACCTCTCCTCTCAATAATATTCGGTCCAGAAGCAGGCATAGTAGGCCTCTCTATAGTGCTCCTTATCCAAGCCCTACTATTTGGGGATGGAGGGATCACCACCTTTGGAGCAAATGCCCTAAATATGGCAATTATTGCCTCGCTTATCTCATTTTATACATATATCCTGCTCAGGAAGTTCTTGAAGAAAGAAAGTGAAATAATTGTTTCTGGTGCTATTTCTGGATGGCTAGCAATAGTTGCAGCGGCTCTTGCATGCGGTCTTGAGCTCGGATTATCTCAGAGCACTTTCGGGTATAGTCTGCAAATTACCTTGCCAGTGATGGGCATTTCCCATGCTGTTCTTGGAATTGTTGAGGGAGCAATTACTGGTTTTGGAGTCTATGCCTTCAGCAAATATAAGCCAGAAGTCTTTGTGAGGCGAGACTCATGAGGAGAGATAGGCAAGTACTAATCATCTTAGCCTTTGCTGCCATAATAACCGGATCCACCATGCTTTCCTTCTCATATGAGCCTCTAGACGTCGTTTCAGAGAGGCTGAACCTTGCACAGGAAAGCCTCTTTCAATCCCTATTTCCCGACTACACTGTTCCAGGTCTACCTCAATGGCTTGGAGGTATAATAGCTGGAGCAATAGGAATGCTAACTGTCTTAATCATTACGCTCCTTCTGATGAGGGTAGGCAAGCATGGAGGTAGTAAAGAAGCTCAGTGAGCTTATTGAGCTCATGTACCTCTGCGAAAGACCGAAGAGAAGAATATTCAGCGAGGTCGAGTCAGCTCTGCTTGCTATAGTTTCACCAGTTTTGGTTGTGCTCTCCAAAGGAGCAGCATTTCCTCTGTTGATAATTCTGCTTTCAATAGCTCTCTCTATCATGGTAGGAGAAAAGTTTCTCAGGTTCTTGAAGAGCACACTCTTCTTCATTCCTCTCTTCTCTCTGGCAATAGCAATACCTAGAGCATTTCTCGAGCCATCATATGGTCTATCCGGGGCAGCCATATTCACATTGAGGGTCTGGGCCGCACTATCTATTCCCACACTCATAGCTAGAAGCTACGGGATTCCATACATTTCCATAGGACTTGCTTCATTAGGCCTTCCGAAAGACCTCGCCATGCTCATTTCAATATCTTCCATTGATATCATAACCTCGGCGAGAATAATCTGGAATTCAGCTCTTGCCTTAGCTTCAAGAGGGGCTCCAAAGCTTGGAATCAGAGAGCTGGGATACTTTGCTGGATATCAGCTAGTGAGAGGATATGAGAGAGGAGAAAGAGTTAACATGGCCTTCATCATGAGAGGAGGAGAGGAAACAGTGAGGAAATCTGTGCTTTCCATAAAATTCACTCTGTTAATGTTATTACTTCTTTTCTCTTTCATTGTTCTTGGTGTCATATTTCCTGTATTCTAAACCAGAAGAGCTGAGAACCATGGAGTTGATTGCAGAGCTGAGAGACATATACTATTCATATCCAGATGGAACAAGAGCCCTCAATGGAGTGTCACTTGAGATTAGAAATGGTTCTCGCCTCTGTTTAACAGGTCCGAACGGCGCGGGGAAGAGCACACTGCTTTTCGTTCTAGCATCCTTGATTTTCCCCCAAGCAGGTGAGCTCAGAATCTTTGGAGAAAAAGTTGAAAGGAACAATGCAGGGAGCATCAGAAAAAAGATAGCCCTCCTCTTTCAAAATCCCGATGATATGCTTTTCAATCCAAGTGTTCTTGAGGAGGTAGCCTTTGGTTTGATAGCAAGAGGAATGGAGAGAGAGGAGGCCCTCAGCAGAGCGGAAACTGAGCTGAAGAGACTAGGAATTGATAATCTCAAAGATAGAATTCCCCACAGACTCAGTTTTGGCCAGAGAAGGCTTGTATCGCTGGCATCCGTTCTTGTTCTAGAACCAACCCTTCTTCTTCTTGATGAGCCAACCAGCAATCTCGATGAGAAAAACAAAGCAAAGATGATAGAACGAATAAATGGATTTTTGAGAGAGAAAAGGGAAGGCAATTGGGCAGTTGTTATAGCAACACAGGACAAAGAAATCACTGAGATATGCAATGAAAGAGCATATATGGAGGATGGAAAAATATTATATATTGAGGGTCATTGACTATGTCCCGCAGATTTTCAGTATCTTTCCCGGAAGGCTTGCTAGAGGAGCTCGAGAGAGTTTCTGAGTCTGAAGGAATAAGCAGGTCAGCAGCTCTTCAGAGGTCGGCTGAAATGTATATAGCCTCTAGGAAGTGGATGACAGCTGAGGGAAAGATAGCAGGCGTTACTGTAATACACTACGATCATGAGGCAGGAGGGATAGAGGAGAAGCTCACAGACATCCAGCACGACTTCATGGATGTAATAATTTCTGCCTTGCACATTCATTTGACGAAGAACGAGTGCATGCTCATCATAGCTGTGAGGGGGAATTCAAACAGAATAAGAGAATTCGTCGATGGCATCTCCAAGCTGCACGGGATCAAGAATTCACAGTTCTTCCCCGTTGCCCCACTTTCCTGATATCCCAGAGATCCTCATATTCCAGCAAAATTTTCGGCAGAGCAGATTTTACCTCATAAAGGCACTCAAACAAGCAATTCCTAGAATCATTGTCAAGAAAAGACATGAAAGATATATTAGGATCTCCTCCCCCTCCTGCTTCCCAGTTTAATCTTCCAAACAAAAAGCTTTCTGCTTCAACAAGATCCTTACCCAAGAGCGGTGATTTTTTGAAACAGGGATGTTCTCTCCACAATCCTCTTAACTGCTCTCTAAGATAAGCAACATTTCCTCCTCTATCGCTTTTCTTTCCCCTTCTTAATATTCCCGTTGAAAAGAGAAATATCAATAGAAAGACTAGGTCGCTCATCTTGTTTTTCTCTGAGATGAAGTGCTGGACGGCGATGATTCTCTCAGCTGCCGATCCATTCTTCAACATCTTCTCTGCTATTTCCTCAATGCTCCTTGAGGTAAGTGAAAAAAGCATAACTCTTCTGAAGGGTGTGGGAAGGAGAAGAGAGAGGAATGGCAAAATGCAAACCTTAGTTTCCGAAGGACACTTCTGCTTTTGTATTATTTCCAGTATTGGAAGCAGCTTCACTTCTATTGCTCTTATCCCTCTCAAAAATGGTGAATGGACTTCAACTGGTTCTATGAGTCCCATCCACTGCAGGGTTCTCACCCACAGCATAGCTCTGGAGTACCCATACGAGCCCTCCAGCATTTTTAGAAAATCTTCAGTTGAGACAAGGAGCGAGGAGCTTAATCCCATGAAATCCCTGAAAGGAAGAATCTGCAGTGCAGGGGATCTAGGGAGCTTGCCGCCCCTAACTTCAGGTGAGCGCAACGGAGGAAGAAGCAATTCAGTCCTCCTCTTTGGTTCCCTGCATTTTGGGCATAACAGCTGCCTCTAATCCTAACCTTCTCTTTACAGCCCTAGCGAAGGACTCAGCTATCTCAACTGATGTCCTATATCCATCAATTATTAGAGATTTAGGTCTTGCCTCCTCCACGTAATACATTGTATCCTCAAAGTCAGCATGGTCGCTCAGCGCTACTATCCATTTCTCGCCTCTGCTGTTCTCATAGATTTTCTTGAGGGGAGAGAGGAAGAACCAGCCAGTGAGTGTGATCTCAGAATGATTGGGAAGCATAACTCTCCTTGAATTGCTGTGCATCATGTAAATAAACCAGCCATCCCTCAACAGCTCTTTTCCCTCAATCGAGTTCTCCGAGAAATAATTTCCAATCCTCATTCCAAATTTTTCTGCCATTTTTGTGAGCCCGTATACCTTCTCCGGCATTATGAAAGGAGCCTCAATTCCAAATTTTCTAAGTATGTGCATGGCCTCCTGCAGCTTTCCATGATAGCCCCTAACCACTAGGGGCCTTCCTTTCGATAAAAGATCCAGAACTAAATCGCTGAAAAGAAGATCTACTTCGTTCTTGAATGGCCTTACCATGCTTTCACTCCCATATGTGGCATCGATGATTAGAGCATCGAGCTCGCTCATTATCTTAGTACCAGGAAATTTGAAGTCGCTCGTGTAGCCAACCCTCCTCCCATCAGATGTCTCAACGAGAATTTGCGCACTTCCCAGAACATGAGAGGATTTTACAAGCGTAAGCGCTTCATCGCCGAACCTAATAGTCCTACCATAATCAACAGGAAGAAGCTTCTCATCATGAAGCGAATGTCCCATCAAGATAAGAGCCTCAATCGTTGGGGGAGTAGCAACTATATGGGAAGCGAACTTCTTGCTTTTAGAAAGGTTAAGCGCATGATCACTGTGGAAGTGAGATACAACTCTGATCGCCCTCCATGCGAAGGAGTCCACTTCAAACATTTTTCCGAGCAATATTGCTCCGGTCTCGCTTACTTCGGCATCAGCAGTTGTCCTTAGTTCAACCAAAAGAGCTCCCAAACTTTTTCATTATCACTGAAACTTATAATCTTATACGCCCATTGATCTCTTGTTAACATTTTAGAACTTTCTACTTTGGAACACCTATTTTCAGCATTTCTGCATTTTTACCAAACTGAAAGCCTCGTCCTTTAGGGCAAGGAGGAGGTCAGATGGAGCATTTGCTTAGCTGATTTTATCCATTGGTATGAGAATCTTTTTGTCATCTACATATAGGGTCTTGAAAACCACTCTGTAAAGCTCCTGCAATAAGTTTTCATTCAAAATTTCATCGATTCTCATTGGTCCCAGAACAGCTTTCTTTCCCATCAAAATTCCATAATCACAAATAAGAGAAGCATCCCAGATATCGTGAAGGCTCAATACGATGAGCTTCCTAGCTTTCTCCTCTCTGAGAATCCTGTAGAGAGAGAACCTAGCTCCTATGTCAAGATGGCCATTAGGCTCATCGAGGAAGAGGTATGGAGCATCTGAAGCTATGGATGATGCTAGCAGAATCTTCATTTTCTCACCAGTGCTAAACTGCTCAAACTCTCTCTCTAGATCCACATCTGATTCCAGTTCTCTGAGCAGGTTGGAAACCCTATCCAGAATTTCCCGCTTCCATTCTCCGTACAGCAGTCTCCTCTCATTAGCAGCTAGAAGAGAGAGAGCAGCATCTCCTCCACGCATTCCTGGAATGCTCGGAGGATCTGGAGGAACATATAGAGACTTTGCAGGGGGGTCTTTTTCTACTGACCCAGAAAGGAGGGGGAGCGATCCTGATAGAGACTTCAAAATTGTGGTTTTTCCTGAGCCATTTGGTCCAAGAACACAGTAGATTCTACCACCCTTCAGCTGCATTTCCAAGTTTCTATAGATGGGAAAAGAATAGCCAATGCTTCCTTTCAGAGAAATCAGCATTTTTCAGATCACCCTCTCATGCTCCTTACGAGGAGGAATAGGAAAAAAGGAGCTCCTAAAATGCTCATTGCAATCCCAACTGGAAGTTCCGAGGGCATGAAGGCAATTCTCGATGCTACATCAGCAGATATGAGGAGGAGGGGTCCCAGCAAAAATGATAGAGTTGAAACAGCTCCTGGGTCCCCACCAACAATTATCCTCGAAACATGTGGGATTATTAGTCCAACAAATCCAATCGGTCCAACAGCAAGAGTAACCAATGAAATGCTTATGCTGGAGACAACAATGCTCTCTTTCCTCACATTCCTCACGTTTATGCCAGAGGAGAGAGCAAGATCTTCTCCTATCATCAACTTTCTAAGGGCGCCGACTCTCAAATAGATATACGAAGCTATTATGACAAGGCTAACCAGGCTCAAAAGGACAGTTTTTTCATCGGAAAATTGAAGCGAACCGAGAACGAAGGCAATCCCACCTCTAGAAAGAGCCGGTTCCATGAGGAGTATTATATATGAAATCGAAGTCATCATGGTTGAGATCATTACTCCGGAGAGGGCTATGATGAGAATTCTGAACCCTCCTAGCTTGCTGATCCCATAGATGAGTCCGGCAGCAAACAATGAGAAGATAAAGGAGAGAGCAGGAGCTACATACATCCCAATTTCCATTGATACTATGTAGCCCAAAAGGGTTCCAAGCATTGCTCCAGATGAAATTCCAAGTATACTTGAGTCCACCAGCGGATTAACAAGTATAGTCTGCAGGATCAGACCATTGAGGGAGAGCACTGAAGCGGATAGAAAAGCCGTTATTGTTCTGTATATTCTAAGCTCAAAAATAGGATCAGTAGTTTTCCATCTACTTATTGGGAGAATTCCCGAAGATCCTACTAATATGCTCATGAATAAAACTGGGATCAGAAGGAAGAATGAAATTGCCAAAAAAATAAACAGCCTTCTTTTCTTATCCCTCAAATACTCAAAAAGGGATTTCTCCAATTGGTATACCCTCACTTTGCCGAAGTCATATTGATGACCATTTCAAGCGTTAAATCGTTAGGTACTGCAGTGACGTTGTATAAATCGGGATGGAGAATTAGAGATAGTGCTAGTTGAAGCTCAGCAATTCTGGGACCTGGCCTTGAGGCAATGTCATTAAGCTCTCCATGAAGCATATAAACTTTGCCATCCTTTACAGCTTTGATGCTTTCTCCCCCAGGCTGAGTTCTGGCCCAGCTCAGAAATTGGGAAGCATTGGAGAAGCCGCCAGCATATTCGGAGAGAACAATGACATCTGGATTTGCTTTGATGACCTCCTCCCAAGAAATCATGGGCCAGGCTTGCGATATATTTTCCAGAGCATTTCTTCCACCAGAAAGTCCTATAATGTCATTCCAAAAACTTCCTCCTCCAGCAGCAAAGATTGGATTGATCCAAACAACATACATGATACTTGGCCTAGTAGTAGTTTTCGATGCAACTAAACTATATTGTCCCAAAATTCTCTGTTTCAATTCATTCACGAGATTGAGAGCATCTTGGAAGTGGTTGGTTATCTTGCCCAAAAGAAGTGTTGCTGAGAATATGTCATCAATGCTCTCTGTCCTGAGGGAAATTGAAGTGATGCCCATCTGAGATAGCTGATATATGAATTTATACTGGACTCCCGTGGTTCCTATGACTAAATCTGGCTTTAAGGAAATGACTTTTTCCAAACTTATGTCTGAGAATCCTCCTACCCTCTCTATTGTTCCATTCTTCACCAGATCACCTATAATTGGAGGATAGTTCGAGTAATCATCAACTCCAACAATATATGAACTAGCATTGATTGCGAAGAGAATTTCCGTTATGCTTGGTGCTATTGAGACAATTCTTTGTGGTTGTTGTGTTATGAAAACTGTTCTGTTCAAAGCATCATAGACTTGAATTGGATATTTTAAGCTAGATACCTCGCTTGATAGTTGATCAATTTTCTGGGTGAGGCTCAGGTTCAGGCTCTGAATAGTAGAGCTCAAGCTCTGTATTGCTGATACGGAATTGCTTGCCGATGAGAGCTGGGAGGATATATTGAAAAGCTGCTTTTCAAACGAGTCCAAGGCATTTCTTATGGAATTGCTTGAGGCATAAGACTCGTAAGCAAGAAATACAGAGATTCCAGAGAGCAAGAGAGCCAGTATGAGTATGGAAACAATAATCTTGTTTTGCGTGTTCAAGCTTGATCCCTGGTTTCAATAACCATATACATATATTTAAATTTTTTTCCAAATACAAGAAAACCACAAGAATTTAGCCATCTTCAATTAAAACCTGGAAAAATTCCAGCAGTTAGCCTTTCTGTTAAACAGAAGGTGCTACAAAAGCCTTTCCATCTGTCCTTATCATTTTAACATGAATCCCGTAAACTTTCTCCAGAAGATCTTCGTTCAGCATATCCTTTGGAGATCCATTGGCAACGATCTCCCCCATTGACATAACGATAGCTCTATCGGCAATTTCAATTGCCTCATTTGGATCATGTGTAGTGAAAAGTATTCCTTTACCTTCCGATGCTAATTCTTTCATCATCTTGAGAACAACAAGCTTGTTTCTGAAGTCCAAATATGCTGTTGGTTCATCGAGAACTATGAATGGAGTTCCCTGTGCATAGGCTCTCGCAATACTGATCATCCTCCTTTCCCCTCCACTCAGCTGAGAGAAGTATCTATTTGATAGTCTCTCAAGACCAAACCTAGAGATAGCTTCCTCAGCAATTTCCTCATCTTCTCTTGAAGGCAGTTTAAGCGGGGAAACATGCGGCATTCTCCCCAGCAAGACATAGTCCTTTACCCTGAGGGGGACATTTCTCATTATTTCCTGTGGAACCCATGCTATCATCTTAGCTCTCTCTCTATCGCTGATCTCAAACACATTCTTTCCATTTATGAATACCCTGGGGGGAGAAGGTCTAATCACACCAAGCGCTATTTTTGTCAATGTTGTTTTCCCGGAGCCGTTCGGCCCCAAAAGGGCTAAAACCTCCCCTCCCCTCAAGGATAAGCTCACATTTCTAAGAGAGAAGCCCGTTTCCAAATATGTATAGCTAACATCGTTGATTTTCAGCTCAGCTCCAGCCATGATATATCCTCCTCTTGAGAAGATAGGCAAAGAAAGGAACCCCTACGAATGATGTGAGCACCTCAAGCGGGAGCTCACTAGGCAGTACAGCTCTCGATATTGTGTCAACTATAAGAAGGAAAGCGGATCCTATAACAGCGGATCCGGGTATTGTGAACTTGTTTGATTCTCCGAAAAGCATTCTCGATATATGTGGGATTACTAGACCTATCCATCCAATTAGTCCGGCAACAACGGTGCTTGCTGCAGCGGGAAGCGTTGAAAGGACAATTATGATTGCCTTGTAAACTTCAACTCTTATTCCAAGAGCCTTTGCCTCCTCCTCTCCTACAACAAATGCGTCAAGCCTCCATCTCAGGAAATAGAGAAGAATGATTGATGGAACGGAAATAACTGTCAGAATCTCAACATCTCTCCAAGTCACAGAAGCCAAACCTCCCATGAGCCAATACGTTATTTGAGGAAGCTTAGACTCTGGATCAGCAACGAATTTTACTAGGCTTATAAGGCTCTTGAAAAGGCTCCCCACAATGATTCCCGAGAGAACCAGATCAACTATTCTCGTCCCTCCCCCTCTCCATGCTATTAAATATGAGGACCCAAGAGCAACAAGGCCTATGCCAAAAGCTATTGCCTGAACCAATGGTAGGGGAAAATCGAGAAGTATTCCAATTGAAGCTCCAAAGCCAGCTCCGGCCAATACACCCAAAATATCAGGGCTTACAAGCGGATTTCTGAAGAGTGCTTGAAATCCTGCTCCTGAAACAGATAGAGAGGCTCCAATCAGCAATGCGGCTAAAATTCTGGGTAGCCTTATTTGAATGACAACGTTGTAGAGAGGACTCTGATTTGCCCCTCCGCCCAAGATTGAGCTTACAAGCACTCTCATGGACTGTACGGGAGCGAAGCCATAGCTTCCCATTCCAAGTGAAACTAGGAAAATAAAAAACAAAATTGCTGCAGCAATGGCAATTTTCTTGTTACCACCTAGCACTATTATATCCACCTAACGCAGAATCCTATTTAATCTGAGAGATCTCGGTGGCATTCAGTCCATATATATTCGTATATAATTGCATTCTTAGCTCAGTTATATTCAGTCCAGCGGTCTCCTCCGGATGTATTATTTTTGCCAAGTAAGCAAGGAGAAGGACAAATCTAGGACTGGTTGGAGTGTACTCTCTGGGTACTTTGAAGACCATTCCGTTTTTCACAGCATTTACGCTTTGCAGCCTCGGATCATTCAAAATATCGCTCGCATTTTGAGATACTCTATAGCTTAGCACTATTATGTCTGGATTCATTTTAACCACATCTTCATAATTTATGAATATGGTGCTCGTGTTGCTTGAGAGACCCTCACTCAAGCTGATCCCTCCTGCATAGCTTATGAGCTGATTTTCTATTCCCTGCGTAACTACTTGAATTCCATTTGTACCTATGCTTCTTATGAAGAGGACTCTTGGATGGGTTGTGGATTTTGATACCATTGACGATATGTTCATTACTGTGCTGTTGAGATAGGAGATAACATAATTCGCTCTTTGCTCCCTATTGAGAGCCTTCCCGATAATAGCTATAGTATTGTAGAGATCTTGTATGCTGTTTGTCCAGGGAACTCCGATAACTGTTAGATTGTGAGCTTCGTAGCTTTGGAGCTCCTGCTGACTTCTTATATATGTAATTATGAGATCTGGAGAGAGAGAAATTAGCTTTTCAAGATCCACGCCGTTTGTGTAGGTTAGCGGTGTGGCGTTTAGGATACTCGGTGGAAAGTTCATTGTATCAAGCCTACCCACAATCAATGATCCTGCTCCCAGGGAGTAGACGATCTCAGCTGACCCTTGATCTAGTACAACTAATCTAGTAACATTCAGCGGAACAGTAACATTCCTTCCCAAACCATCGGTCACAACCACATACTTGCTCTGCTGAGATCCGCTTTGACTTGGATTATGCTGCATTAGCATGTATCCAGCAAATGCAGCAACTATAATTATAAGTACTATCCCTGCAGCCAGAGAACTTTTCAATCAAATCACCAAATTGTGATATTAGATAGCATAATAAAAATTTTTTGTCCAGAATCTATTCCCATTCTTTTTCCCACAATTTACAAAAATTATCACAATTTATCATTTAAAGTAAAAAATAAAAGAGTTGTTAGAGATAGCGTGAAAAGAAGCTGAAAATTTCATTTTCCGCTTGAGGGGATTGGGTTGGTCTCTGCTGCAGTTTTGGGAGCTATAGGAGGAGGGCTTGGCTTTGCCTCAGCTATCTTTGTATACCTGGTTTTAACGAAGCAGGAAATGGGCAATGAGAGAATGATTGAGATTTGGAAAGCAATTAGAGAGGGTTCTTCTGCTTACATGAGGAGGCAAACCAAAACCATTCTACTATTCTCAGTATTCATATCCGCAGTAGTTTTCCTAGCAGTTTACCTCGGATACAGGGCTAAGCTGCTTTCAGCATACCCGCAGCTGGAAGGCGAAGTTCTAAAGGAATCTGCTCTAGTGGGATTCTCGGTCTTTTTAGGCTCACTTTCCTCCATAATAGCGGCATTCTTCAGTATGGATGCCTCTACGAAAGCCAACGTGAGGACTGCAGCGGCAGCTATCAAAAGCCCTCTGAATGCTTTAAAAATTTCTGTTCTTGGCGGATCCATTCTCGGTCTCTCTGTTCCTTCTCTCTCTCTTCTCGCAATATCTGCTTTGTATATAGCATATTCGGCACTCTTCAATGCCTCCATCTATAACCCCCTATCAATTAGGTTTGTCCTCGATAGTCTTGTTGGATTTGCATTTGGTGCCAGCCTCTCAGCCCTTTTCGCACAGCTTGGAGGAGGCATCTATACTAAGGCCGCTGATATAGGGGCAGATATAGTGGGGAAAATAGAAGCCTCCATCCCAGAAGACGATCCTAGAAATCCTGCTGTAATAGCTGACCAAGTTGGAGATAATGTAGGAGATTGTGCAGGAAGAGGAGCAGACATATTTGAAAGCGTCACAGCTGAAACAATAGGAGCCATGATGATCGGGTGGGTGATTTTCTTCATCTTGACTAGTGCCGGGGTGAGCTACGAATACGCGTCAAGATTCATGTTTCTTCCACTTCTGATATCCCTTGTTGGAATAGTATCTACCCTTCCGGGACTACTTACAATAATTCTCCATCGAAAGTACAGGGAACCTATAGAGCCTCTGAGAAATGGAGTGATCGTTTCATCGATAGTCGCGCTGATTCTTTTACCAATTCTCTACAAATATATTCTCCCGGATCTTTGGTTGAACCTATACATAGCCTCTATTGTAGGGATAGCAACAGGAATAGTGATGGTTCTAGTAACCAATTATTATACTGGACTGAGGTCTAAGTCTGTTATAGAGATCGCAGAAAGCAGTCAAAGCGGTCCTGCATTGACTTTTCTTTCAGGACTTAGCGTAGGCATGAGATCTACATTAATTCCCATCATAACCATATCCATTGCTATACTATCTTCCTTCTTCGCGCTATATTCATCATCACTTCCCTTAGCACTCCAGGTGAGCATAGGAGGAGTAAACTTATCAAAGTTCATATATGGCATATACGGTAGTGCCATAGCAACAATGGGCATGATCACTCTCGCTGGGATAATAATGACCTTGGATGGTTCAGGCCCTATAGCTGACAATGCTGGAGGAATAGCTGAGATGAGCGGGATGGAGGAAAGAGTTAGAAAAAGTCTTGAGCCTCTCGATGCTCTAGGGAATGTAACTAAAGCCCTCACTAAAGGCTATGCTATGGGCAGCGCAGCTTTAGCAGCACTTTTACTATTCCAGGCTTTTGTACAGGACTATGTCGCTAGAGATCCCTCAGTTCTCACACAACTTCCAGCATTCTCTTCTTTGACCTTGAACATATCTGGCTTTGCTGAGGCACTGAAGAACTTCTTGGGAGGTCTTGTGATAACTAAGCCTGTAATACTGATATCAATCCTCATAGGCGCAATGCTGCCATACTTCTTCACATCAATGGGTCTGAAAGCTGTTACGAGAGCAGCCTATATGATGGTCGAGGAAGTCAGAAGGCAGTTCAGAGAGAGACCAGGGATACTTGAAGGAAAAGAGAAACCAGACTATTACAGGGCAGTAGATATCAGCACTCAATATGCCATAAGGAACATGATTGCCCCTTCTCTCTCCATAATAATCACTCCTCTTATTCTCGGTACTCTCTTTGGAGGACAGGCTGTTGGTGCACTAGTTGTGGGAGCAACGGCTAGTTCAGTTGTGCTAGGAATAATGATGATGTGGGGTGGGGCTGCCTGGGACAACGCAAAGAAGTATGTCGAGGAGGGTAACCTTGGAGGAAAGGGCTCTCCAGTTCATGCGGCCACAGTGGTTGGAGATACTGTCGGAGATCCTCTCAAAGATACCGTTGGACCCTCTCTGCATATATTGATAAAGTTGCTTAACACAATATCGCTGGTGTTCATTCCTCTCTACATGCTATACTTAATGCAGTCGATTTTTCCATAAAACCAAGAAATTTTTTAATATAAAACTCACTTCAAGGAATTTAGATGGGAAATGAGGCAATTCCTTGCTCTGATCTTAATTTTTACAACTATAACTACAATTCCAATCGAGGGTACATCTCAACAAGGCAACATAACTTACTACTATGCCCTGCTTATATACCCAGAAACAGGCAGCTTCTCAACAGGAAGCTCTCTAGCTAACATTACAGTTATCTTAAAGCAATCTCCATCACCACATGTTGAGCTCCAAGGGGCATTTCCTAGCATTCCTACTAGCGATCTCGTTTCCATAATAGAGGCTCCTGACCCAAGTCATTTTGTTCTGACAACACAGGACGTTTCCCAACTAGTCAGGACAGGCAAGCTGATAAAAAATGAATGGAACCTCACATATGCGGGGAGAAGTGCTTTCCAGCTATCCAATGGAGCATTTGTTGATGGAATTCAGGCAACTATTACTTTTAACTATGGTTCAAAAATCGCCATGTACGATTCATCAAGCGGAGTGCTCGTATGGGAGAGCTTCTATGTATCAATATCTCCGACCAAAGGATACGCTCTATTTCTGGAACTGCTTCCCAGCAGCTCTATTCACGGTGCTCCTCTACCAATTAACAATCTGAGAGTTGTCGAGATCATTTCGGCCATCATAGTAATAACGGCCTTCTACAGCCTTGCCAGCAGAAAAAGATATAGGATTCTATGAAATACTAAATGAAACAAACTCGCTCGGAGGAGTGACTTGATCCTTTACAGAAACAAGAGAAATTAATCCAAGGGAAGCGGAAAGGAAGGAAGCAGTTTTTTCCATTCTGGTAAACCTTCTAATTTTTGCCATGAGATTAATTGCAGGTCTGATGATAAGGAGTAGCGCCCTAATAGCAGACTCTGTTCACGGCCTAAGCGATAGCATCACTTCAATAGGAGTCCTAGCATCATCAAAAATAGCTGCTAAGCCAGCAGATAGGGAACATCCATTTGGACACGGGAAAGCAGCAGATCTCGGATCCCTCTTAATAGGAGTGGTCCTTTTCATAATTGGTGGGCTCTTTTTCCTAAATGGAATTGATGCTCTTCTCAGTCCATCGCCACTGAATACTGATTTTTTTGTGGAAGCTATCGCAGTAACTCTGCTCACAGTCGCCATAAAGTACTACAACTACATGTATGCTAAAAACCTGGCTACTTTAGGCAAGTCCAACCTCTGCATGGCTGATGCTCTTCATCACAAATTGGATGCTCTAATAACTCTTGGTGCCTCAGTTGGAATAACAATAGAAGCCCTCACCGGCATTTCCAGATTGGATGGTATCCTGACAATTATCATATCGGCTTTTGTTCTTTACGAGGGAGGAGAGCTGATAACCAAGATACTTGGTCCACTAATGGATAGAAATGTCGAGGATGTTGCCGAGAGAGTCAGAAGCTTAGCTCTCTCGGTCAACGGTGTTAGAGATGTTGTTGACGTAAAAGTCAGAGAATCTGGAGGAGAATTCCTAATAGAGCTAGTCCTGAAAATGGATGGAGGGATACCCCTAACTGAAGCTCACGCAGTAACGGAAAAAGTCGAGATGGAAATAAGGGAAAAAATTCCCAGAGTGATCGAAGTTCATATACATGAAGAGCCCTCTGTTTGAAGGTCAGACCTGCGCGGGACTGTCATCGTCTAAGCTCCATCCTTTCGAGCAACATCATCCCAAACCTTTAAAATGATTACATAGAATATAAACACTGCTGGGTGAATAAAGTTGTCCTTTGGAAGCTTAGAAGAAAAATTTGCTACTCTTCTTGTCAATTACTGCATTGGAGTGAAGCCTGTATCTGAAATATCAATTTCATCGACTATAGCTGCTATGCCACTTATTACTGAGGTATATAAGAAGATAGTAGATGCAGGAGGTTACCCTAGAATAGTAATAACCAGCGAAGAACTAGTAGAGTATTTTTATAAAAAGGCCCCCATACAGCTTATTGAGTATCTCTCACCAATAGATAAATTCATGGTGGAAAATATAAGCGGGATGATTAGAATAATTGCTCCAACACACACAAAACCCCTCTCTGGGGTGGATCCCGAGAGAATAAAAAAGGTAGCAACCACCAGTAAAGTGCTCAACGATATAATTTTTAAAAGGGATGCTCTTGGTACACTTAGATGGACAGTAACAGCCTATCCAACAAACGCGATGGCACAGGAAGCGGGTTTTTCTCCCCTTGAGTGGAGGGACTTTGTATTCAGAGCAATGAAACTTTTCTCTGAGGATCCGATTGAGGAGTGGAAAAAGCAGGCAAGCTTACAGCAAAAAATAGCGGACTTCCTGAAAAAGGTTAAAGAACTGAGAGTTTTAGCGGAAGACACAGATCTCATTCTCAGATTTGACAACAGAATATGGGTAAACGATGATGGTAAGAACAATATGCCTGGAGGAGAAGTTTTCAGCTCCCCCATTGAAGATTCAGCAGATGGACAGATAACTTTCACATATCCTGCAATATGGAAGGGAGTTGAAGTAAAGGGAGTTAGGCTAAAATTCAGAAAAGGGGAAGTTGTTGAGGCATCGGCTGAGAAGGGCGAGGAATTTCTC
This sequence comes from Fervidicoccaceae archaeon, assembly GCA_038734945.1. Lineage (NCBI taxonomy): Archaea > Thermoproteati > Thermoproteota > Thermoprotei > Fervidicoccales > Fervidicoccaceae > Fervidicoccaceae archaeon. Next base: position 161,293 of record JAVYOA010000009.1, read on the forward strand.
AATAAAATGATAACTGCTGATGATGGGGCAAAAAGGCTTGGTGAATTCGCTTTTGGCCTGAACTATGACATAAAGAGCTTCACAAAGGAAATCCTGTTCGATGAGAAAATAGGAGGGACAATCCATTTAGCGCTTGGTTCAGCGTATTTGCAAACTGGAGGGAAGAACATCTCATCAATTCACTGGGACATGATAAAGGATATGAGAAAGGGAAAGGTATTTGCTGATGGAGATCTAGTATATGAAAATGGACAGTTCATAAAAAGCATTATCTAGAGTATTTTTCCTCTATGTATTTTATATAATACGAAGGATTGATATCCTCTCCCAATGATTTTACTAGCAGCTCTCTTGGAGCATATGTAGCTCCATACTTGTGTATTTTCTCTCTTAGCCATTCTCTAATAGCAGCGAAGTCCCTCTTTTCAATGATTTCATCCATTTTTCTGGTTTCATCCTCCATTTTTGCCTTTACTTGAGCTGCTATCACTGTGCCCAAGCTATAGGATGGGAAATATCCAAAGGATCCCTGGCTCCAGTGGATGTCTTGAAGAAATCCTTCAGAGTATTTCCTTGGTCTTATTCCGAGAAGCTCATCCATGAGGTTATTCCATAGTTCTGGAACCTCAGCTGTTTTCACCTCTCCAGCTATCAGCATCCGCTCTATGTTGAATCTCAAGGCTATGTGAAAATTGTAGGTAAGTTCATCTGCATCCACCCTTATGAAGCTCGGCCTGACCAGATTAACATATCTATATATTTCTTCATCGTCGTAGGCTTTCAGCTCCGGAAGCTCCTCTCTCAGGATCCCCCCTATAATAGAGGAAAACGCCCTGCTTCTTCCAACAATATTTTCCCAGAATCTGGATTGGCTCTCATGCACTCCCATGCTAACTCCAGTTCCAATAGGTGTGCCGGACAGAGCTTCATCAATTTGAAGCTCATACAATGCATGTCCATATTCATGTATAGTAGAGAGAATAGTCCTCCTTATGTCGTGTCCTTCATACCTGGTAGTTATCCTAACATCCTTTTGACCCATATTTATAGTAAATGGGTGCGGAGAAACATCAATTCTTGCTCTCCTGCGGGGGAAGCTCAGAACTTCCAGGACCCTTTCATTTACTTTCTTGGCTCTTTCTACATCATAGCGGTAGCTCTCTAGGTAATGACAGCGAGGAAAGTAGTCATCACCCATAACTTTTTCAAGAGCTCTCTTCAGATTTGGAATTATGGCATCAAACATCTCTTTTCCTTTTCTAGTAGTGAATCCTTCCTCGAAATAGTCAATGAGAGCATCGTATGGATGTTCCTCGTACCCTAACTTTTCTGCCATTTCTCTCTCCAAGGAAACAATTCGGTCAAGATAGCTGAGGAACGGCTCAGCCTCGCTCCTCTCCCTGGAGATGAGCCATGCTTCATGTGCTTTCGTTGTCACTTCTCTTAGCTCTGCTATAAGCTTCTCTGGAAGCTTCTTTGCTCTCTCAATTTCCCTATCAAGCACTCTCACAACACCCTTTTCTTGATCCGTCAATCCTTCTCTGCCCTTCGCTTTCTCAACAAGATTCTGAAGGTCCGGAGAAAGCAAGAGCCTATGCTGAAGAACAGCGAGGTGTGAGTATGCTTTTCCTCTTTCCTCAATTCCCTCTGGTGGCATATATGTTTCCATGTCCCACTGTATCAATGATATGGCATAGTTTATACTCCAAATCGGCTTGTAGTTCTCAAGTATTTCTATTATTAACGGATCTGAGAAATACTTTTTCTCCATTTTTTATGACCTCTCTCCAGTGTTAATAAGTAATAAAATGAAATTAAATTTTCTAATAATAAGTTAATCCATATACAGCTAAATGATTTTTTGAAAATCGAGCTAGATAAAATTGAATTCTCTATCTAGATTTTCCGCATTTATCTTCTTGTATCTTTCCAAGCTTCCAACATCGTACCAAATGCCATCATAAACATAGGCATATACTCTCCTCTCCTTCTTCAAAATCAGAGGAACCATATCACCCATTAGATCGAAGCTCTTTCCAAGCTCCTCTACAACATTACTGCTGAAAACTTCAGTTTCCATTAAAGCAACCCCTATTGTAGCATTTATATCAAGTTCGGGCTTTTCAGTCATCTTTCTGACTCTTTTCTCTTCGTCAAGCTCTACGATCCCCACGGGCACAGAATATTTATTGGAAACCACTAGAGTAAGTTCTGAAGCATTTCTCTCGTGAAATGCAATCAAATCATTCAAATCAATTTTTGCCAATATGTCTCCATACCAGATAAGAGCTCTTTTTTTCACAAGTCCCTCGCTTATTGCTTTATAGATAGCTCCTCCTGTGTTCGTGTAGCCATCTGGATCATCAATTGAATACTTAATGTTAGCTCCAAATCTTTCTCCAGCATTGAAATAATTCTTAATATATCGCCACCTATGGTTTAGAAGCATAACTATGTCTCTGATTTCAAATCTGGTCAGCCATCTCACTATGAACTCAAGGACAGGCCTTTCCTCCATCCCTATTGGAATCATTGGTTTAGGGATGAGCTCCGTATAAGGATGAAATCTTGTCCCCTTTCCTCCAGCCAGGACTAAGGCAGTTATATCTTTCATGCCTTTTCACAAGTCTAAAATTCTTAAATGTAAATATAAAAATTTTTAATAATAAAAATTACTGGATTGAAGTCTCTCGCTTCAACCCTAAATCAACCTGCAATAACTCTACTAAATATCTCGGAAATACCTCAGGTATAATTCTTTAAAATTGACACTGCTTTCCTCGCATTTTCCAGCATCCAATGATCGTTATTGAAAAAAATGTAGATTTTTTCTGGAGAAAGATTGAGAGCGCTTTCTATGAGCTCTCTTAGCTCACTTTCGTCGTAGTCATAGAAGTACCAGGATTCTCTTCCATGGAGTCTTAGATACACACTCTTTCCACTTTTTACAATCCAGGTAATTTCTGGTGAATCAACTGAGACAAGAGTGATCCCCTCTTTCTTCCCCCATTCTAAGATTTTTTCATTATAGCAGGTCTCATTTCTGAATTCCACAGCCATTCTCTCTCCCAACCTAGTTTGTTCTCTAAATCGAGACAGCTTCCTGAGAGCTTCCTCTTTGCATTGAAAATTTGGAGAAAGCTGGAAGAGATAGAAATCAATTTTATAATCCAATGGATTGAATATGCTTTTGAATTTCTCCCAAATCGGAAAGGAGCTTTCATTCATCTTCCTTAAGTGCGTTATTAGTCTGTGAACTTTTACTGCCCATCTGATTTCCTTACTTTTGGTAACCCATCCTTTTATTTGGTTGGGGAATGGAAATCTGTAGAAGCTTGAATTAAGCTCAATAGCATTCAGTCCTGAATTCTGCTCATACCACTCAAGGCTTTTCCCCAAATTCCAGTCGTATAACCAACCGCTCGTTCCAACGTAAGCCTTCACTTTCATTTACCAGACATTTTTTCTCTGCTTATCCTTAAATTAATTAAGTTAAGACAAGGGGGATTCTAAGCGGTCTCTTCGTTCTTCTCCACAACCAACATTTTTGCTACTTCTGGCAGGATCTCCCCAGCCTTCCTTCTAACTACTAACTCAGCTTTCCCATCAATGGGTGTAGGGGAATCGTTTATGACCACTGCTTTTGCTCCAGTGCGAATTGCTTCTTGCGGTATCAAAGCTGCAGGATAGACAGCTAGACTTGTGCCTATGATAATTAACAATGAGGAGCTTCTAGCCATAGATAAAGCGTCCAATAGTTCTTTTTCTGGAAGGGGTTCCCCAAAGTAAACAACAGCTGGCTTTAGTATCGAACTACATCTAGGACATCTGGGAGCTTTCTCACTCTTTTTCACCTCTTCCACAAACTTCTTCAAATCTCCTCTGAAGCTGCATCTCAAGCATTGGACCTCATCAAATCTACCGTGTAGCTCTATCACATTTCTACTCCCAGCCTTCTGATGAAGCCTATCGATATTTTGCGTGATAACTCCTTTAACTAAACCCCCAGCTTCCAACTTTGCTGCAGCATAATGAGCAGAGTTTGGAGAAGCTCTAGAAATTGGCACATAAACTTCCTCTAGATACTTTTTCCAGGAAAAATCAGGATCTTCCTGGAAGAACTCAATGCTAAAGATCTCTGGAGAAATCCTTTTCCAAAGACCCTTTGGACCTCGGAAATCTGGGATCCCACTCTCTGTGCTTATTCCCGCTCCTGTAAAGAGGACAACATTTCCTCTCGAACTAGCAATAAGCTCAGCAACTTTCACGATTTCGCTTGACAAGGAACAAAATCCCCCAATTTCTTTTTTTAAGAAAACCAATGTATTAAATACATCAACGAATACAGTCATGTAGGGATGGAAATGAGGGCTACGGCAACTTTGAATGAGATAAGGCTCAGCCGATTAAAGGCTGGAGAATCCGACATTCTCATAGTATACAGCGTAGAATCTAAAGAGTTCACGGCAACTGCTATAGAAAGGAATGGAATGGTTGATCTCGATCTGGAGTGCCCATGCTCACAGAAAAAAGAAGAATTGATCAATCACCTCTCAGAAGCTGCTATCGAGGTAGGCAGAATAAGCATTAAGGCAGGATACAATGGAGGAGAGGAGTGTCTCTCTTGCACGGTGGCAGCAATCTTGACTTCAGCTTATGCTCTAGCTAAAACCATTAATGTCATGGAAGACATCGAAGCTTCACAGGAAATGAGGGCTATTCTGGCTTCATCCCTTCTCGGAGGAATCAATATCTATTCCTTTGGGAGCAGAACACCTGCTCTTCTCAGGTATTTCTATCCATCCGAGTTCATCAAAGCAATTACCATCCAATCTCAGCAATATAGGAAAAATATGGTAGTTTCAAGGGATACAATCTTCAGTATAATTGAGGGCCTCTCCTTAATATATGCAGGAGAAAATGAGCAGGGCACAAAGATTCTCTTGAAGGCATCTAATTCGTTCTATTCTGGTTCAGAGCTACCCATAATTCCCCTAACAACTGGGGATATAATTCTGCTACCCTCATCAACATCTTGCAGTTCATTCCTAATGAGTCTTGGGAGCAAGATTGCGGATTATCTTAAAGACAGAGGAAATATGGCGAGAATTTCCAGGTTGGGAAGAGGAGCAACTGTTTTGATAGATTAAAGCACAATGTACAAATCACACTGCTCTGAGTTATAGCTTAAACAGTCTTAGGATTTACCTCACCTGAAAGCCTCTTCCTTTAGAGCTAGGAGGAGGTCAGGAAAGATAACTGCGGGCAAAGCCTCCTAGGATGATTGTTTGAGAGAAGGATGCTTATAACTTTCTGCTCAATTCCTGGATGCACTTCTACCCCTTCTAGTTCTGGGCATCTAACACCCTTTATAACTAGTCTTCCCTCGTCAGTTATTCCGTAGTATCTATTCGGCGCACCGCTATGTGCAATATTATTAGTTCTTGGAATAACTAAGTATTTGTACAGGGCTTCAATTTTTAACTTCATACCAGTCTCAGCTTCTATTTTCTTTCTCAGCATCTGAGCTTCCTGATAGTCTATTCTATCTCCGGATTTCCAGAGAAAGAGGCTATCTACAATGAAGTGTATCACTTTATAGCCCATTTCCGATGCTACACTCATGGCCATTCTCATTATCTCTCTGGAGATTGAAACAACACTCTCATATGCAAGGACGCTCCCAAACCTCGCATTGCGATAGCCCAGATACCCAAAGCTTGCGACCATTATCCACTTCAATGCCTTTTCTCTTTCAGAATCTATCCATTTTCCGGTTGCTTTCAGCAATTCCCTTCTCTCGACAAGCTTACTGAGCACCTGAGAAACAATGCCAACTCTATCTAGGCATACGCTGTGAAGCGAACCAAGGGGAATTGTCTTCTTGGAGCATCCTGGTCTCTCCACAGTTTCCGGAGATATGTTAAATTTCGCTATAATTGCTGGATATAAGCTTGAGAAATCCAGCTGAAGAGCATTTCTGTACAGGCCAGGCCTTGGCAGTCCCACGAGCCCACCATTATCAGCTCTCAGTATTTCCTCAACACTTCTCCACCCTCCTACTCCCGATCTCACTTTTGGAATCAGCATCTTTCTTTGAAAAGCCTCCAAGGCCTCTATTTCGGTGAGTATCTGACCTATGCTTCTTCTCGCAGTATCTCTCAGGTTTGTAAAGGATATTCTCGATAGCTCAATTAGTCCTATGATACTATCAACAGGATTTCTCCTTTCTTCGATGCATATAGGAGATCCAAGGCTTCTGCAATCTAAGCTTTTACTCTCAATAAGTGATATATGATGTTCCCTTCCAATGCTGGCTACATCCTCATTAAGGAGGCTTTTCCTGTTCATATTGATTCTTCTTTCAACAATTTCTCCTTCCTTCCTCAGCACTGAAGAGAAGAGCACAATTTTCTCGCCAGTTTCCTTCACACGTAGAATTCTGAGCGACGGAATATCTAGCACTAGATCCCATGGATCTTTCCCTTCCCACTGAAGTAATGGTATGCCCTTTCTCATTAGCACCAGTGACTTTGCAGATGGCTGCACGTTTACTCTCTCTATCCCAAGATCTTCCAGCCTTTCGATAAGCTTTAAAAAGCTCTGATAGCAGTCAACTTCAACTCTGACAACTTCTCCCGAGACTTCATACCAAGGAGGTAAAAACCACTCCTCTATAGCAACTTCTCTAACAAATGGAATCCTTTTAAGAGAATTCGCAACTTCTTCGCTTTTAAATCGATGCGGTATTAGGTAGAAGGGATAGCTGCTATTGATCTCTCTTTCGAGCAACTCACCTTCATTTGTAAGCTGAAGCAGTCTTATTTTTCCTCTCAAAAACTCAGCCTTTAGGTTCCATTTTTCCCCCAATTTCATCTATCCTCTTCAAGGCTCTTATCAATCCAGCTAACAGCACGGCATATTCTTTGTCATATGGAGGCACAGCCTTGAAAATAGGAGCAAGATCTATGTATCCATCGAGGATCTCCTCAAACGCCTTCTTTACTTCAGGGTCATGAGCATACTCCATCATTTTCTTCAATCTCTCTATTTCAACTTCTAGAGCCATTCTAGCAGAAGGTATTGTCCTTCCCATTCTCTCCTTACCTCGTTAAGCTCTCTTATAGCTCCTAGAGCTGAGGACTCTGGCCTAGAGGGGTGCTTAATTAAGATTGCTCTATAGCTTCTGCTCCCTCTTCTCTCAATCTTGACTAGTATGCTAGCTGAATGATGATGCATCTTTCCTCCTTCAGGAAGATACCTTCCAAATTTCGTTATTCGATTGAAGAGAACTATTCTCTTTCCTTTAGCTATAGCTTCTCTGAACGATGCTGTAAGGGGAGTCAGCTTCCAATATTCCCTAGGATATTTGGGAGAGTGGACATAGGGATCTATTATGACAATTGTGCCAAGTTTCAGCGATATAGCTTCTCTTATCATGCCTATGGCGTCTTCGAGCCTGAAGGCTCTCGAGATCAGGAGGCCATCTTCTGAGCATCCAAGCGCTCTAAGCATCATTCTCAACATATAGATATCATAGTTCATCGCTCTTTCCTGCACTATGCCTAGTGCAGCTCCACCGTTGCAATGAAAGTTTGCTGTTGCTATATAGGATGCCCGAAGGACTAGATCCAGTTCCTCCCCATAAATTTCAGCAATCGCTCCAGTTGGTATGCAACCTATGATCTGATCTATTGTAGGGATCCCCGTCTCAATGCAGCTATTTCTGGAGAGCTTATCGCATGTACTCATGTTCCTTTCCAAGCCCCAGGAGCTTTAACTCGATATTTTCTTTCAGAATTTCTTGGTAGAAAAGCATAAATGAACGAACTGTAGAGAGAGGGAGGTGATCGAAAGTATTTAACAAAAGGAAGCTTGGCCTCCTTTCCTTTTCCTGCTAAAAAACGAACCTTTCCCTTTGTCAGTTCATTCATATGTATTTTGCATTTCCGGTGCAAAAAAAAAGCAGGGACCTCTTGCTATGAATACATATAAGGAGCAAGCCCTCATGCGAGGTAACTTTTTATTTAATGCTCTCTGTTAGGCCCTTGCTGAGAACTCTCAAGGATTCAACAATTTCATGTACTACTCCATGTTCAGCTCTGGAGACAATTTCAACAGCATTAATTTGCTTATATGCTGAAATCTTGCGAATAGGGGCATAACTAGAATTAATTATTCCTGCTAGCAGTTCAACATCTGCAGCGCTCTCATAGAATAATTCAAATTTTCCTTGTTTTGTTTGAATGGAAGTTGTGTTCAGCCTATCCATTCGACTACCCAGATCTCTAGAGAGAGTTCTCAGCAATCTGCTCTCGCTCTTTTTCACAGCATGAGCATCTCTCAAAATCTTTTTACCTGCCAATTCAATCATTATTGTTACCCTATCTTCATGCTTTAAGACTTTAGCTATTGGATAGTAGAAAAGGGAGTGCTTTGGAGTTGTAGTTAGTAGGACAAATGCCCTCCTTCCATCACCTAGCTTATATTTTGCTCTATATCCAACCAAATATCCTAGAAGCATATACTCTTTATCCTTTGGTCTGAACTCCCTTTCAAGTTCATCTGTGAAATCCTTCATGAACTTTAGAATTTTCTTCCTCATTTTAAAATACCAAAAAACGGAAGCAACTGAAATTATCATGAGAGCAGATAATCCAATAACCTCAAGTAAGAAAACAATTTCCAAGCTTATCATCCTCTTATAACGATAAATGAGTCTTTCAGCTTCACAATATCTTCAAGCTTTGATGGATGTATCCCCAAATGGGGGATCATTATCGATTTAATGGGAATTGAGCTAAATTCTTCAATTATGTTGTTTTGCTCTTCAATCGTTCCAAGCTTTTCAGCTATGTCCTTCGGGAGCACTCTGTTCATTACTAGCAGCTTTGGCTGAACACTCAGCTCACTTTCCAGGAAATTCAAGATCTCCCTCAACTCGAACATTGGAAGCGATTCCGGATTTGTGACTACAACATAGGAGGTCCTAGAAGGATTGCTCAAAGCCTCCCTTACCTCTCGATACGTTTCTTTCATTTCATATAGTTTCTCAAGAGCTGGATCGTTAAGCTTTACTTCTCTACCAAGCGTCTTGGATATCACATATCTCAAGGAAACTATTCTCTCTCTTATTTCAATTAATTTATCTAACCAGATCAAATACAACTTTGGAAGGGCGAGAGTTCTCAGCGAGATTCCAGTGGGTGGCGTATCAATGACTATATACTTGAATTCCATCTTTTTATACATCTCTGATAGTTGTCTCAGAAAAACTTCTTCCTCGACTCCAGGAGCGTGTTTCATCACTTTGACTATATCCTCTATGTTTAATACTGAGAGGGAAGGGAAGAGTTCTGCCAAAAGGTCTGAATATTTTGAGGTCAGTTCCTTGGCAGAAGCCTCGATGTCTAGCTGAGATGCAAATAAATTCTTAAAGACCTGAACAGCTTCCATTGTTTTCTGCAAATTGAGGTACTTCAATATATGCTTTGCCGGATCGAAGCTCACAATCAGTGTTTTTCCATAGCTGCTAAGCTCATAAGCAATCATAATCGATACAGAAGTCTTTCCTACTCCTCCTTTACCAAGAACAACAACAACGTGGGGTTCTCCCTCGAGTGGACTCAGCAATTCAGCTATTTTACTCACCATTCACCACCGAGGGAGGACATGAGATCTCCTAAAACATCATCCCCTCTCACAGCTCTGGACTCAAGAACCTTTATTTCATCCTTGAGGGCTTCCAGAAGCTCCATGCTTAGAATGGGAGAGACTGTTTTTACCCCAACCAATGGACCCAGGACAATTGTCACGAAAGTTGCTAGCATTTCACTATACTCTAATTGCAAAGCACTCACGCTATCCTCGAGAACAGCTCTGTTCATTCCCTTCATGAAGAGAACAAGTTCCCTCAACAATTGCTTCATTGATTTAATCAACTTTGGCACCAGAGAGTCTCCAAGTTTGTTAATATATATTAAAAAAATTAGCTTTTTGCCCTCCTTAATCCGTTTATGAAGAGGGCTATTAACAATATGTCCAGAATGACAGAGATTATCACTATTGTTCCTGCTCCAGCTTGATATAATGCTGGCAATCCAGGTAGCACTGCTAAGAGCCACCAGATTAGAGCAGTTGTCACTGTAACCCACAGGAACAGAGCTGGGATTATCAAAAGCAGCGATGTTTTCCCCTCACCTTCAATATGGCATATGCCCATAGAGACGTTGTGAGAAGAGCAATGGCAGCTAGGAGCTGATTTGTCCCCGAAAATGCCGGCCATATTATATTATAGGCATAGACCGTCATAGTTCTTGTGGTTCCTGGTATGGTGACAACCATTTTAGGATATGCTAGGATTGCTCCTATTATGACAGGTAGAGCTGATGCAAACCATCTATTTGTTATTATCTTGTGAGCTTTCTGGTTTCTTGGCTTGAGCCAATCAAAGAATTCCACCCATGCAAATCTGGCCAGCCTGTCTGCAGCATCCAGGGTTGTCATAACGAAACCCGTTAGAGCCCAAGCGGCGAACGTTTTGAAGCCCAGGAAAGTTGAAGCAAAAACACCTGACCCAAAAATTCTCGACCAGGCTGTTGCTTGTTCCAACCCGTAACCCACTAAGAATCTGTCAATGGCTCCAAGAGAAGTTATTATTGGAGTAGCAGTTGTGTTTATTCCAATACTCTGGAGAGTGCTTTCTACGGGAAGCCCAGTCATTGAGCCAAGCTGAGCGAAATTCCATGCTAGAGCTATGGGCGTAATTACAGCCAATGAAGATACTGCTCCCTCAGTTAGCATTCCTCCATATCCAACAAGGAGTGCATCCAGCTCGTTGGAGAGCTGCTTGGATGTTGTACCAGAGCCAACTACTGAGTGGAAACCAGATAGGGCACCACATGCGATGACAAGAGGGACGGTTGGCCAGAAATATGCAATTAGGGCGCTTCCGGTTGGAGTACCGGGAATTGCACCTATTACTGTACCTGGGCTGTTTTCTTTTTGATATTCATTTGGGTTGTTTATGCGCTTTGTAGCTGTTCATGATTTCCGTCTTGAATGTATTGAGGTACGCTGATGCTGTGTGCCTGTCCAAGCCACGCTTCTTCATCACGACGCTGTGCATGGGTGAGCTTGTGATTCCTCGGGGATCGACTAGAACTGGTTTTAACCCGTACTTCAGGCTCATGACTACCGTGTGATTTAGTAGTACTCCTCGGGCAAACCACCACCATTGTAAACTACTGCAGAAAAGCTTAAAATTTTTACGTAAATAATAGTATTGAAGTAAGGATGAACTCGATGAGCATGGCGAGGAGGACACCTCGTGCACTCTGCTTCGCTGCAGGGAGCTGGGTGAACCGCGGGCAACTGCTGGAGACAAGCTCCCGTAGGCGGGGCTGGGGAAGAACAAGCCGTTGAGAGGTGGACGGCTGAGAGGCTTAACATAAAAGAGCATAGAAGCCAATGAACAACCATCCACCAAGAAACGGCAGCAAATCCAGTATATACAGGTCCTGTTAGAAGTAGGTCAGGTATTATCAAGGCTGCGAGGATAGCTAGCCCAGCAAATACCCACAGCAAATATGCATTCAGATAGTCTCTTGGTTGTAACAGATACCAGACTGGAAGAGCAGCTGCCAGCATGGAATATAGCGTAAGAACAACTATCCATGCCTCATATGTTAGATAGAGTGGTGTTCTCATTGAATAGAAGAATGCTATGACGAGAATAATCAAAGCTATACCTGTTGCTAGCTTAACGCTCAGCCCTGTTCTGTAGACTAGAATTCCAAACAATAGAGCGAGCGGCATGAATATGATTGCTATTGTGGCTGCTGTAGGTGTGCTGACAAAAGTAGATGAGGCCACGCTCAAAAAGGCAGCAAGGACGAGCACGAGAGCAAACCAAACATAGGTTAGGAAAATATACTTGGCTTTTCTCCCCATAATGTTTTCACTCACGCTCATCACAGATAATCCGCCATGCCTAACGCTTGCCATGATTGCCATATAGTCATGAACAGCTCCAATCAAGATGTTGCCTGCGAGAACCCATAGAAGCGGGAGACCCCAGCCCCATACCATTGCGATTGCTGGACCTGTAATGGGCCCTGCTCCTGCTATTGCTGCGAAGTGATGTCCATAGAGTACATACTTGTTCGCTGGAGCATAATCTATTCCATCGAATTTTTCATAGGCTGGTGTGAGCCTATCTGGGCTCGCCTTCACAACTCTTTTCTCAAGAATTTTTTTTACAATCCCGAAAGCCTCGCCCCTTAGGGCGGGGAGGAGGTCAGCGCGCCAATAGCTTCCTTTATTTTCATTGATATCCACCTTTTAAGATGGATATATGTATTTGTGATTTTAAACGATCATATTTAAATTTTTTAAAAAATTAAAAATGAAAGATATAGAGACTAGCAAGTTCCAGCAAGTTCTACATAACAGAAAAGCCACAAATAGATGTTAAAACAATGAAATTATAAGTTATATCATTAAAATTCTGAGCAGATACCATATATATCCCAATATACCGAGAGGTGCTGTTACACCGAAATATCCGAACCAGATAGCAACGGATTCAATAGGAGAAACAATAAGAGCAATTTCGATAGCAGCAGTTGAGGCACGATCGAGGGTATACGCTCCTAGAGCCATGGCAAGTCCTGGATAGAAAGTTCCATAGAGTGCCTTCTCACCCACAATCGCGCTTATTCCCTCATCGTCTCTGTTTTTTATTATAAAGAGCAATCCAACAATGGACTCAGGTACAACAGTAGCTAATGGAACGATTAAGACTGAGAGGGCAGTTTCACTCAATTGAACGATTTTTCCCAGCTGCACTATGCCTCCAATCATCATTTCTCCTCCAAAATAGAGGACAAAAACTGAGGTAACTATCTGCAGGAGGGGCATTCTCAGTTTTAAGAGAGGTTCCTCCTTCAGCGATGTTTTTCCTCTCATCATAAAATATGAATAGATGAAGTATATTGCTATCAATCCAATTCCATAAATCCTCCCATAAATTCCATGAGTTTCTGGATGAAGAAACAATATAGGGATGAGAGGAATCGTAAAAGCAATTAGAGGAACTGCTACAAACCTGTGAACTCTTATGGTCCTAGTTGTCCTTCTCCTCAGATAATAAGCAGCTATAGCTACAGCTACCACAGTTGGATAAATAATTGTGCTCGCCATAAATGGCTGGGCAACTATGGTCCCCCAAGCAACATTTTTCTCACCTCTTAACAAAGCTAATGAGAAAATAGCCATTTCAGGCGCGGAAGTGAAAATCGGAGCGAGAATCATTGCTATGCTGGCACTTGATCTGTTTATTTTCCATGAAAGCCAATCTACCAACTCCTCTATTAGAATCCCAGAAAAAACTACTAGCCCTATGCCCAGAAAAATCTCAAGAAAAGCTTCAAGCAGGGTCATCGCCTTCAACTCCATCCATGGAAAATCGATTTAAACTCCTCAACTGAGAAGGAACCTCTTTTGAAAACAAAAAACGGGAGGAAGATCCTCCTTCTAAATCTCTTAATGGATTCCCAGATAGTGTAGCTGAATACTACTACTCCGACTTCTCCCTCGGTTTTTCTCAGTTCTTCGAGCTTAGCAAGTATTTCCTTTCTATTTCTTGGATCAACAACCGTTACAGAAACCTCCTTATCTGGGAAAATTTCTTTCAATCTGTCAGCTATGTTTGTTTCGTTCTCACTAGCAAGCACTATTAGGCTCTTCGCTTTATTGTAGGAAACGAATGGATATTCTGTATTGACAAGAATTAGATCGCAACCAGAAATGGGCACTCCTGAAATACCGCCCGAGGGGAGAGTTAGTCTTGTAACAACTCTTCTCTCATCTTCAACGTCAGCAATCAAGAGGTCAATTTTCTCCTGCTCAGTTGATGCCAGAAGAGCATCAGGTATTGAATGCGTAACCCTTATAATGAACCTGCTAGGTATTCCTATATCGTTTAAGTGATCTGTTATATCCTTAAGCGGTTTAGCATCCCTCTCCATTAGCTTCGTTCCAAAGACGAGGGGGGTTTGTTCAGGCATCTTTATCAGATGAAGAATATTTATTTCACCGTTCTTTTCCTTAGCTATCTGCGCCGCTATCTGTATTATTCCCATTTTCCTCGTTGCAGGATGAAGAACCATTATTCTATAATCTCTTCTGAGAAGGCTTCCATGTCCCATTATCAATGGAAGTTCGTGCTCGACTTCATATTTGAAAATAAAACCTTTGTATAGGAAAATGCCTAATGCTACAAGCCCCAGTGTTATTAGAGTTGCTATCGGGCTCAAAACTAGGGCAGCAAAGAAGAAAAAAAGCTTCACTAATAGTCCTGCAAGAGGTATGAATGGGAAAAACGGCGTTTTGAAACCGTAGTTCAGCTTGTTTTGGTACATGAGCCTTAGCTTTATGCCAGAGTAATTCACAATGATAAAAAGCAAATTGAAGAGTATTCCTACGATAAAAGCTGAGATAACAACATCCATGAAGAAGGACATCACTGACATAGCTATGGAGGAAAAAAGGATAGCGTTGGCAGGAGTTCTATGTTTCTCATGTATTTCAGCGAAGAACTTCGGGAATTCTCCAGCTCTTGCCATTGCTAGTAGGACTCTCGATGAGGAAAACATAGTAGAGTTTATAGAAGAGAGGACAGTCGCTAAACCCCCAAATGCTATTATTGGGGCACCAAAGCTGAAAAGTAAGGAGGCTGCCTGCATAACTGTTCTATCGCTGTGCTTGAGCGAAAAAGGATAAGCATTTTTCCCAAGGATACCCAAAGTGGCTATTGTTACAAGCAGATAGAGAAATGTAGCAAAAAGTAGGGTAAGCAGAATAGCTCTTGGAAGGCTCTTGAGAGGTGACTTTGCCTCTTCTGCTGTTTGAGCCAGTATCTCATATCCTTCAAAAGCAATGACCACTGTTATCATGGCAATGAATATAGATGGAATATTTGTAAACCGAATACTATCAAAAATCGCTGAGCTCAGGTCCCCCGTAGCTATTCCTCTGTAGGTTCCGAGAATTCCGTATGTGAGAATGATTGCTGTAAAAAACAATCCAATTGATACTGAGAACCACCCAACTCTAGAAGTTCCACTATAATTCAAATAGGAAAATACAAATATCAATAGTATGGAAACCAATCGTTCAAACAAATATGGATTTAGAGCTAACGGTATGCCCATACTCTGGAGAAATTGAGCGAGCATAACAGCGAAGGATAAAGCATAAAACGTTCCAGCCATTGTATGCGCCAACCAATTTATCCATCCAGCAAAGAAGGGAATAGGCCTGGGAGTTGTAAGCTTTGCCCAAAGATAACCTCCTCCTACTTCTGGGATAGCAGAAGTTATTTCAGTATAAACGAGGGCCGTAAGAAGAGCAATTAAGGAACTGAAGCACAAAGTTAGAATTGCTCCAAGCGTGCCGCTCATGGCTATTGTGGGACCTATAAGCACTACTATTGATCCTCCTATAATAGCGCCCAGACCAATAAAGAATGTGTGCAGGAAGCCCAAAGAGCGAAGCAATCTGTATCGTTTCTTTGACAACTGTCTTGTTCACCTCAATTAGATAACCACAACTTTATTTTTCTCATTTCTTCAACTTCGACAAACTAACAATTTTAGTTATTTAACATGGACAGCTAAATAACCTTTTCATTTTTTTCTTAAGAATAAAGTTCTTTTTTCTACTGAAACGAATTAATTTCAATTATAATTCATATCATTAAAATATTTGTTGTACTGATATATTAAAAGAAGAAAGTTATAAATATCGGTTTATACTTTTTTATTATGTAGAAAGTGATGAAATATGTCAACATATCTTCAATGGATGTCACAGGTTCTCAGAGAGGCAATATCTATAGCAAACCTTCCATCAGAGCTTCACGACTTAATATTCAAACCAGAAAGAGTAATTTCGGTTAAGATACCTGTAAAGATGGATAGTGGAAAAATTGTTGTTTTCGAGGGATATAGAGTTCAGCACAACAGCGTCTTGGGCCCATACAAAGGAGGCATAAGATTTCATCCGGAGGTGACGCTGGAAACAGACATGGCATTGGCCTTGGGAATGACCCTGAAGAACAGCTTAGCTAATATACCGTACGGAGGTGGAAAGGGAGCAGTAAAGGTCGATCCTACAAAGTTAAGCCAAAGAGAGCTCGAGGAGCTCAGCAGGGGTTATGTAAGGGCTCTTCACCCCTTCATTGGTCCCGAAATAGATATACCAGCCCCAGATGTCAATACAAATCCTCAGGTAATGGCTTGGATGGTGGACGAATATAGCAAAATAACGGGTAGAAACGTACCGGGAGTCTTCACCGGCAAACCTCCAGAGCTTTGGGGCAACCAGGCAAGAATATATTCAACGGGCTTTGGAGTCGCTGTTATAGCTAAATCAGCCATGGACGAGATGATGGGAGGAATTGAGGGTAAAAAAGTCGCCGTTCACGGTTTTGGAAACGTTGGAAGTTATGCCGCCTATTGGCTAGCAAAGGAGGGTGCCAAAGTTGTAGCAATTTCAAATATATATGGAAGCGTATATGATCCGCAAGGTATAGATATAGAACTAGCAATGAGCAGACCGGAAGTTCTGAGAGATGTGAGATATTACCCAAGAGGGGAAAAGTTCAATGATACAGATGTCCCTCTCTATGCTGATGCTGACATTCTAGTGCCTGCCTCGCTGGAGAACGTAATAACTCCGGAAAAGGTTCCAAGGATTAAAGCAAGGCTGATTGTTGAGGGAGCCAATGGACCAACTATGCCAGAGGCAGAGAAACTCCTATATTCACGAAAGGACTTTCTAGCAGTGATCCCAGATATACTTGCTAATTCTGGTGGAGTGATAGCTTCCTATCTGGAATGGGTGCAGAATCTTAGCTGGTTAAACTGGAGCGAAGAAGAAACAAGAGAAAGGCTTAGAGCAATAATGCTCGACAATTTCAAGAGAGTTATGAACGCATGGAAAAGGTTCAGAGAAAGCAATCCAGACAAACTGGTAACAATGAGAGATGCTTCGTTTGCTCTATCTGTTGAAAGGCTGTATAAAGTGATGAAGCTTAGGGGTCATATTTAATACTGAATAAGCTGAGATTTTCTCTTGAAAACTAAGATAGACCGAATCCTCTTTTTCTGTTTTAAAGCGATTTAAAACGGAGCCTTTTTTATAAAAAGAGAAGTTCAGATAAGAATTGAGAAGTTATTCGGAGTGGTTGCCAGTCCACGAACTTTTATATACTTTCTTGGTTATGCTCTATATCTATGAGCAGTTTGACAATGAATTGGTGATCTGAGATGAGAACAGAGACTGGGCTATTACTTGCTATTATTTTGGCTATCCAACTTCTCGCTTTGCCCATAGTGACTTTAGCAGCTCCTGCAGTGCCTTCGGAAGTAACCTTTTATGAATTTGGTCAAAGCACATGCCCCCATTGCACTGCACTTCTCAATCTCTTCGCTCAGAATTTTCCCAACAATACATACTTTTGCGATATAGCGACTAGTCAGTCCTGCTTAGTAAGATTTTACTCTTGGACCAACTTTTCCGGCTTTCCCCTCAGCGTTCCTCAAACATTTGTTATATACAACAATACTTATATTCTCGGCATAGTTCTCGGAGAAGTTGAAAATGTGACATTTTGGAGCAACATAGCAAATTCCAAGCCAAGTGAAACCCAATTCCCAGTTTACATCGGGGATACGCTTTGGGGGTATATAAATGGCTCTTCCGTTGCTCAGAAGTTTATCATCGATACGTTTCTGTATCCTGCTCACTCAGTGACTACCACGCAACCTCCCTCAAGCACAACAGCCCAAACAGGAGAAGGCATCAGCTATAGAAGCTTTCTAGCGACACTTGCTTCTCTTGCTGTCACTGATGCTGTAAATATCTGTGTGATATCAATCTATACACTTCTACTGATAACTATAGCTACAAGGAAATCCAAGACGAAGGCAGCTCTATCAGGACTCATGTTTACCCTTGGAGTTTTCTTTGGTTATATTTTGCTAGGACTTGGGCTGCTCAAGGTGATTTCCTCCTTTGGAGGAGTACCATCACAAATAATGAGATATATTCTCATTGCATACGGCTTCCTTCTCTTGGCAACTTCAATATATTCTCAGATTAGAAAAATGAAATGCAAAGTGTGCAGGGAGGAAGAAGGATTTCTTGGAAAATTGTTTTCAGTTGGAAGATGGGCAGAGAAATCTCCAGCTCTTCACTTCATATTTGGTCTAATTCTCTCAATTGCTCTTATTCCATGTTCTGCAGGCCCATATGTGGTATTTCTTGCCATGCTTTCCAGCATATCAGGAGTGGCTAAGCTACTCTACCTTTTAGCATATGTAATGATTTTTGTCGCTCCTCTGTTTATTTTCCTTGAAATCGTTGTGCTAACGATGAGAGCAATACCTCAGGAAAAAGTTTCTCTCGTTCGTAACATAGTTGCTCTAATAGCAGGGATCCTTCTAATTATAGTTGCTCTTGGACTCATTTAAACACTCGAGAGGAGGTAGAGAATGGAAATCAACCTCAAATTGAACGAGTCCCCTTTTCCTCCTTCGCCTCTGTCAATTCAAATGGCTATGAACTATATCAGCAGCTCAAACAGATATGAAATAGAGGAGCTGAGAGAAAATCTTATTGAAGAGCTAGCAAAGTACAGCGGCGTAGATAAAGAAATGATAGAAATTTTTCCTGGTTCATCCTATCAGCTACTTCTTTCACTTATCTATGCTAAGGTCAACACATTACAATTCATTGCACCTTTTCCCACTTTTCATGTTATGTATGATTTGGCTGAGGTCTACAAGGTTGATATGAAGGATGTGGAACTCGAGGGAGAAAACTATACATTGCCGGTGGAGAGACTAATAGAGAATTCGAAGGGTTCAATCGTATACATATCCAATCCAAATAATCCAACATCCAACATTCTTTTGGAGGATGAAGGGATTGTAAGGAAGCTGAGCAAGTACGCAAAACTTCTAATACTTGATGAAGCGTATTATGAGTTCTCTAGATTGACTTTTTCTCAATTGGCTTACGAATTAGAAAACATCATGATCGTTAGAACACTCTCAAAAGCCTTCAGCATTGCTGGTGCCAGAATAGGATATACTATTTCTAATAAGCATGTTAAGGAAACGATAAACAGCATGAGAGTAGGATATGAAGTCCCCATTGTCTCACAGGCAATGGCACTTGGAGCCCTGAGGGACTTGGAGTATATGAGGAAAAACGTTGACTCGATAATTTCAACTAGAGACTTTATCAGAGAAAAGCTCTTGGAGAGGGGGATTTGGTCTCCAAAGAGCTATACCAACTTTTTGCTTATTGACTTGCCCTTTGAATGCAGCACTGTGGAAAGAGAACTGAAGAGAAGCGGAATAGAAGTTCTATGTCTATCAGATGTAAAGAAATTCAGAGCAAAGTTCTCAAAAAAGATGAGAGTCACGGTAGGAAGCAGAGAAGAAATGGAAATATTTCTAGAAAAAATAACTGAGATTACTTCAAACAGGAACGGAAGGCTGTGATGGCATCTGTGGAGAGCTCTTTGGAGGACTTAAGGAGAAGAAAGCAATTACAGTCAGGATCAGTGCTACGAATATTATCAACAATCCAATAAAGATTATGAGAAGAATAGCACCAATAAAATATAGCTTTCCAGCAGTCGAAAACATGGAGTTCCCAGTTTTTGTTGCTACTAATTCAAAGCTTCTCCTCAAAAATATGCTCGATACAATTGAGACTATCCAGAAAATGATCAGCAGTGCGAGTATGCTGAGTATAATTGCCAGCTTTCCTATGAACATAGCTTGAAAAAAAGATGCCAATCCTATTATTGAGCCAATTATTAAACCTACAATTGAAACGACTAGGAAATATAAAAAGTTGTTGAATATTGCTGGTTCCCTCACTTCATCGGAAATATATTTAATTGCGATGGCCATCATTATTAGACCTACGATGGAGAACAATGAGAACTTTCCAAGAGCCCCCATTCCCCCCAGGAGAAACAGAAGAGACCCAATACCACCAATTATTTTAGCATCTTCAATTTTGCCCATATACTTTACCCAACAAATTAATTATATTCAAATAAATATTATCTTTGCGCTTTTGTTCTCTTTGTTGAAAAGAAAAAACTTATTGGCATTGCCCGGAATCAGTAATAGCTTTACTGCTTTCTTCCGAGCTTTAGGGTTATCTCTATTGTACTGACTCTGCTAGTTCTATCCTGGCCCTGGACTACTTGGCTGCCGATCTTTATGTCCTTGACTTCCACTTTTTCAGCCAGCAGCTTGTTTCTTATTATTTCGACCGCATCCACAGCCTTGCTTATAGCCCTTCCTCTTGCCTTCACTACGACCTCATCAACTCCTTGGTTGAGGAGGGCCAGGACGGCCATCACGTAGTTCATTACAGGTTTCTTTCCAACAAGGATGACATTACTCGGGGTTGGACCTTGTGCTGCCATTTTTGTTCTCACCACAGTTTTTCGTTTTATCCAGTATAAGGAGATAAAACACGGTATTTAAAACTTCCTTCCCTTTCAGCGCTGCTATGTATTAAGAAAATTACCTCGATCTTTTCCTTTAAAACGTTGCTCTTCTTTGAAAAGAGAAGCGATAGGATCGGAGAAAACTGACGTTGGGTGCTGAAGTTTTGGTTAAGGCTGTATATGCAAATTCATGTCCAAATTGTGGTGGCCCCATTTCATCAGTTAGACTTGCTATGGGACTGCCATGCTCTTCTTGCCTTCCAAGTATTGGGGAGGAAGAAGCGAAACATATATCCTTTCTTACTCCTGGAGAAAGATTCAAGCTTATTTCGAAGAAGATCTCGAGTACAGCGGAAGGAAGCTATTCAATGCTTGCTGAACTCCATGAGGAGCTTGATCGCTTTGAAAGATTCTTCAAAAGGTGTGTTGGAAAAGAATTCTGGAGCCTTCAGAGAACTTGGGCATACAGGATACTATCAGGAGACAGCTTTGCTATAACAGCACCCACTGGAGTAGGAAAAACCACCCTCCTACTTGTATACTCACTTTATGAAGCTTCCGAGGGAACAAGAGTCCTCATTTTGGTTCCAACAGAATCCTTGCTGAGGCAGTCACTTGAGAGGCTCCATACATTTTCAAGAACATTGGGCGCAGAGCTCAGAATATTGGGTTATCTGAGTAAAGCTTCCAAGAGAGAAAAAGAAGAAAATATCAGGAAAATTGAAAGTGGAGACTTTGACATATTGATCACAACCACTAGCTTCCTTTCAAGAAAGTTCAACATACTTAAGAACAAACTTTTTGGTCTCATAGTGGTAGATGATGCAGATTCTCTACTCAAAGATTCTCTCAATGTAAACAGGGTTCTTGAACTCTCAGGTTTCAAGAGCGAGGAAATTGAAGCAGCGATGAGAGCAATAAAGCTTCGGAATGAGCTATATTTCCTCAAAGCAGCGGGAAGAGGCAGTGAGAAAATTGAGCAGATGGAGAGAGAGCTCGAGGAGCTCGAAATTCTCATTGCTAGGGCCAAAGGAGAAAGAGCTAGAGGGCAACTCCTAATATCCAGTGCTACTGGAAGACAATCAGGAATTAGACCTAAACTCTTCAAAGAGCTCCTAGGTTTTGAAATAGGAGGAATTCATGCCTATATGAGAAATGTGATTGATAGCTACGAGATCCAAGCAAGTAAAGAGAGCATGAAAAAGAGAATTCTGGATCTTGTTAGGGCTCTTGGGAGCGGAGGGCTAATTTTCATATCAAAGGATGCAGGAACTTCTGAGGCCAAAGAATTAGCAAACTACCTCTTATCTAATGGAATAAAGGCTGATCTAGCGATTGCTGGAAAAAGCTCCATAGAAAAGCTAAGGAAGGGAGACGTCGACATACTTATTGGCATCTCGAGCTACTATGGAGTAGCTGTTAGAGGAGTGGATATTCCCGATAAAATCAAGTATGCTATATTTGTTGGAGTCCCTAAGAATAGAGTTCCACTGCGAAGCTCCCTGATTAGCCCAAGGAGGCTCCTTCAGGTTATCGCCTATTTATCAGACATAGATTCATCTATAAAGGAATCATATATCAGTCTAGCACAGAGGCTTGCTAAGCTGACACCATCAGAAATAAATGTCCTAAGAATATCCCTCATGAATGGAAGCATAGATGCTTTAGGAGGATGGCTAAAGGAAATCGCTGAAGAAATAATGAAGGGAATTGAGAGTGTTGAGAAAGTCCTGAAAAACGTTATGAAAGTGGGAGATTACTTGAGCGTGGGAACTGCAATTATATTCAGAGAGAGCAGTGATGATTTTTACATGATAAATCCTGATCCCCTTACTTATATTCAGGCTAGTGGAAGAACCAGCAGATTTCTCGATGAAAAGATGACGTTGGGACTCAGCATAATACTAGAATCCGATATCAGGGTTCTAGAGGCTTTTCAGAGAAAAATGTCAATATTCTCCAGGTCCTTTGTCTTATCTCCTTTGAGCAAGCTTGACCTGGAAAAAATAAAAGAGCTTCTCGAGGAATCGAGAAAAGGAGGAAAAGGGATAAAGAGCTTTAGACCGGCTAAATCTCTGCTCATGATAGTAGAATCACCCAACAAGGCAAGAACTATTGCCTGGTATTTCGGCAGACCATCAAGAAGAAAATTTGGAAGAATTACTGCCTACGAAGTTCCAATAATCGATGAAGAAACCCTTGACACTTATCTGGTGACAATAGTAGCAACGAAGGGACATGTTTTCGATCTTCCAGTAAACGATGGAATTGGGGCTTACGGAGTTATAGTGAAAGATGCAGATTTCGTTCCTGTCTATGCTCCAATAACCTTTTGCCTTTCCTGCAAAAAATCATTCTCCAGCATTGAGCTGTCATGTCCTTATTGTGGAGAAAAGAACAAGTTAGTAAGATCGACTGAGATCATACAAGTATTGAGAAAGCTTTCCCTTGAAGCGGAGGAGGTGGTGATAGCAACAGATCCAGATGTCGAGGGTGAAAAAATAGCCTGGGACGTTTATCTGATGCTTAAGCCCTTCTCCAAGAAAATAAGCAGAGCTGAGTTTCATGAGATAACCCCGGATGCTATATTGAGATCTCTTAGGAATCTCAGAGAAGTAAATATCAGTAGAGTTTCTGCTCAGATAATGAGAAGGATAACCGATAGGTGGATAGGCTTCCCCCTTTCTTCAATTTTAAAAGAAAAATATGGAAAGCCATGGCTGGGAGCAGGGAGAGTGCAGACCCCAGTACTTGGGTGGACAATAAGCAGATATGCTGAGTGGAAAAGAGATAGGGGGTTCTTCATTAGAGCTAAAGGAGAAGCTGGTATAGAAGTTTCCTTCTTTAGAAAGAATAAAGAAGAAGCGGAAAATTTAGCAGCACTCATTGAAAGAAATGGGTATCTCGAAATAATTTCATGTGATAAAAAAACAGAGCAGATAAACCCCTTGCCTCCCTACACAACTGATTCTCTCCTCTTCGATGCCAGCAGATCATTGGGATTGAGCTCAACAACGGCAATGAAGATACTACAGGATCTCTTCGAGGCAGGCCTAATTACTTATCACAGAACGGACAGCACTCATATTTCTAATAAAGGCATATCAGTAGCAAAGGAATATTTCGAGAAAGTTCTAAAGAAGCCGGAACTATTTTACCCCAGAACTTGGGGAGAGGAGGGAGCACATGAGGCCATAAGGCCAACTAGACCCCTTGGAATCGATGATCTGAGAAAGGGGATACTGGATGGAACCCTTAAAATACCAATAAACCTGACAAAAGCCCATCTAGAACTTTACGATTTAATCTTCAAAAGATTCATAGCCAGTCAAGCAAGAGCATCTATTGTCGAAAAAATCATAATGAAAATAGCATCACCAAATGGAGATTATGATGAGAAGGAAATCTTACTTAGAGAAATATCCGAGGGATTCGCATCCATAATTGCTCTGCCGTTCTCTCCAGAAGCCATAAAAATATCCTCGCTTGGAAGATTAAAAATTTTCGAGAAAGGGGTTTCTATATATAAATCTTCTCTAACTCCGCTTCATTCCGAAGGAACTCTCGTTAAAATGATGAAGGAAAGGAGATTAGGCAGGCCAAGCACTTATGCCAAAATCATAGACAGCCTCAGAAGACATGGCTACATCGTGATTTCCAAGAAAAGAAGCTTTGTCATACCAACCTCAATTGGAATCGAAGTTCACACATTCTTGACTGAGAGTTTCCCAGATCTCATTATGGAAGAAGCAACAAAAAAGCTTGAAGAGAGAATGGATTCTATAGAAAGTGGACAGAGTACCTATGAAGATGTTCTAAAAGAGCTGTACAACAAATTGAACTCAATAGGAGTTCTGGATAGAAAATCTATCTCGACTTCATTGTCGAGAGGATTCGTTGAAGAGGCTCTGGCCTAATCTCTCAGATTTTTACCCTTATTTCAATGTAGGGAAGAATTCGTCTCCCTACTTTCTCCGATCCTATGCTTACTTTCACAAGCTTGAGAGAATCCCCCATCCTCATCTTCATCTCATTGTAAACATCTATTGCCTTCTCGATGAAATCCCCCCTTCCTTTAATTACAACAACCTCCCTCTCCCCAAGCCCTCTGAGTGAGACAATTGCCCTCAGCGCATATTCGCTCACATCACCAGAGCTGACGATGATGAGATCTCCAACTTTTTCCCCCACTCACATTACACCTCGTTCTTTATACTGCACGCATGAGATTATTAAGGATAATATCTTTTCAGCAGCTATCCATATAAATACACGAGAATGGAGTAGATTCCCAGCACGACAGCTGGGGGAATTGAGCACAATATCACAATTTCAACATCTTCTTTTTTCCTGGATGAAACTAACGCATAAATTATTTTGTTCGCAATAGCTGCTGATATGGAGAGAAGCGATCCTGTGCTGATTATTCTCATGTCAACAGTGTTGCCCAATGATAGAAGGGAGAGGACTGTTGCCAAAGCATTGACAAGACCCCCCATGAATGATGTTATAAATATAGCATAGCTACCGAAAAACATTGCCACCAGCTTCACTACTATGAGTATAAACACGTATAATGAGACTCCAACCAGGGCAAGCTTCATATTGAGGGGGCTTGTTATTTTCATTTCTCTATCACTACCATTTCCATCTCTCAGTCTGCGTGAAATGAAATACGCTAGTGAGAAAAGAATTGCTAGACTAAGCATAACTCCAATTAGGACAACTGAGGCAAACCGCACATAGTCCTTTGGTCCTAGAAACGCAAGGGCGCTTACAAGAACTGTTATTCCAACTCTTATTATCATGGCAGCATTATCTACAGCCACAACTGGCACAAGTATTTTTTCTGTCAAATTCATTTTTAGCAAGTTCATCAATGTCGCTTCACTGTTTATTAGACCTCCTAGGAAGGAGACAATGGGAAGAGACTTTGAGCCAATGATTTTGTACGTCATATAGCTCAAATAAGAAATGGCAAGCACTAAAGCAAAGAATATGTACAGACCCTTGAGACTTAGACCCCAAATAACATAGTTAGTACCAAATGCTAGGGGTCCAAGTATGAACACTATAAATCCAAGTTCAAGTCCGGCCGATAAATCCTCATAGCTCAATTTCTCTACCGAAGCTGTTACAGCTTTCTTTATAGCAAGAATGCCGGCAATTAGGAAAGTCAAGCTCATGGAAATAATATAGAACCCATAGCCTGTTAGAAATCCAACAACGAAAGTCAATATGAAGACAAAGTAGCTCGTCAAGCCAGTCATTCCGGATACAAACATTCTATAGCGTATGTAGAAAGCGAGAACCAGCCCAATGAATACCAGACTGAGAGCAGAGAGAAAGAGACCTGAGTATTGAGAGACCTGAATCTTTCCACTGAGTACGAGAGCAATTACTGTTCCAAGCAAGCTCATTAGTCCATATGTCCTCACGCCTGGGATTTCTTCTCCAACTTTTTCCTTTTCAATATGTTCTAGCCTAACTTTATACCTCTCCAGGCCAAGTAGACCCCCTTCCAGAAATGAAATCAGAAGAGTTATTATCACATCGATATCAGTCTCGGTGACTTGGAAGGAAATCAATTCTTATCCCTCAGCTGGGATTCTTGGACTCATCCGCATATTGCGTCATAGATAGGGCAATCATCATTTTAAAGCTTCTCTACTAACTAAATAGAATTATAAGTTTTACTAAATATATTTAGCTTTCTTTAGAAGAGGCTTCGCTTAGCTTTCTGACTTCTCTCTCGATTTCTGGAAGCAGTCTAAGAAGAGTGGAAAGGGGGAAAACGAAGAAGCTCTCTGGAATGGAGAGAGTTTGGTGGAACTTATTATTTGTATTTAAATGCATCTTCTTCTCGATTCTGAATGGAAGAACTCTGATCTTAATCTCTTTCTCAGACCTCTTCGCAACAAAAAAGGAAAAAATATTATCAGTCTCTATAAATGCTCCGGTTTGCAGTTTTCCAGCCTCCTTCCCCCAGCACTTTATATCTATTAATGAGTAGCCCTCGAGCGTGTTCTGAAGAATTTTGCCTAAAAGCTCCTCTACCCTCTCGCATTGTACATTGAATCTCACGCTTAGCAGCTTATCATCATGATAAAAATTTAAACCAGCTTCGGATAGCTTCTCTATGATCAGGGAATGAGAGAGAAAGTCTTTGGAGAAAACCGTTATCTTGTTCCAGCACAAGCACTTCATTTTGTACACCGTTTTCCTAGCTTTGACCTTTTATCACTCAGGCGGGGATAACGCCTTCATTGCCAGCTGGCTCGAGCCTTCTAAGCTTCATCATCGTGAAGCAATTGGCAAAGCGCTCAGCAACACAGGCCCACATCATTCTGTCAGCTTCTTTACACTATCATCAACGCGCTTCCAAGATACTATTAAAGTATTTGGGTAAAAATAATTTTCACTGCCTTTGATCCTAGCTTTATTGTTCGATATCCCAGAAGATTACGAATTTAGATTTGACGATATTGAAGCAATGAGAAAAGACTTAAAGAATAGCACTCACAATAAAAAAACCATAACCCGAAACGTCCACAATATTTGAAATAAAAATCCTTTCAGGCTCGAAAGATCACATATGAGTAATTTAGGCACACTGAGGTAAGCTAAATTGGCTATCAGGCACAAATGCATTGTATGTGGTAAGGTATTTCATGAGGGTCAGGGGTATGTACTAACGAGAGGTAATATCGTACTGGAATTTC
Source organism: Fervidicoccaceae archaeon (assembly GCA_038734945.1). Classification (NCBI taxonomy): domain Archaea; kingdom Thermoproteati; phylum Thermoproteota; class Thermoprotei; order Fervidicoccales; family Fervidicoccaceae; species Fervidicoccaceae archaeon. Next base: position 188,560 of record JAVYOA010000009.1, read on the forward strand.
ATTCGAGCAAATGCCTTTCCAAATTCTTCTCCAGAGTTTTCTATGACTCCACCGATATCACATGTATTAATGAAACCATTAAAAAGCTCCTTGAGGAATATCGAGAGCTTGAGGAGAGAAGAGAGAAGAAGCTGGAATAGCTGGTGGGCCAGGCAATGGATGATCTGAAGAATAGCTTGGAGAAGTTCTGCATAGACGAATACGTTGATAGCAAAATATATGAAGCTCTTGCCAAGCAGGAGAAGGATTCAAGGAAAAGAGAAGTTCTCCAGAGGATGAGCTTGGAGGAAAGACAGCATTATGAATTCTGGAAAAGCTTGATAGGATCAGAATGCAGGACAACAGGAATCAAAAGAAAAATATTAACTATGCTGATGTTGAGAAAGTTATTTGGACTAACATTCACTTCGCTTTTTCTGGAAAGACATGAAGCCGAAGTTGTGGAGGCATATGAGAGCATAGCACAGAAGCTTCCACAGCAGTTCTCCAAGATGCTTGAAAAAATTATAGAGGAAGAGGAAAAGCACGAGAGGGAAACGATATCAGAAATAGATGAGAGGATCGTGAAATATATGAGCTTCGTTATACTAGGCCTTGCAGATGCTATTGTTGAGATCAATGGAGTGCATGCCGGTTTTCTAGGTGTTACTGAGTCCACAATAGTTACTGGCATAGCTGGCCTTGTAGTTGGATTATCTGCAGCAATATCTATGGCTTCAGCAGCCTATCTCCAAGCAAAACATGAAGCAGGAAAATCTCCCAAGACCTCCGCATTGATGACAGGAGTGGCTTATATACTTGCTGTCGTTGCTCTTGCTCTTCCCTATTTTATCATAAGGCACATGCTCTCTGCTTTTGCCATCTCTGTTAGTCTAGGAATAGCTATGATAGCGGGCTTCACATTCTACGCTTCTGTCCTGCAGGACAAGAAATTTACAAGGGAATTCCTCGAATCCGTTGTTCTAATGATGGGGACGGCTCTAGCTTCTTATCTGTTTGGAGATTTGCTTGGAACTGTATTTGGAATAAGGGGCCTCTTAGGACCTTGATCGTTTTTTCATATGGAAATCATCCCTTTGCTTTGCTAATTCTTTCCAATATTGAGTCAACAGCACCTTTCATTGTTCTCGGAAGCTCTGAGAAACCTGTTTCCAAAAATCCCCTTATTAGCAGTGAAATCGCCTCGTCCTCGCTGAAACCCTTTGTCTCCAAATACTCAAGCTCCTCTCTCTTTATTTTCCCTATGCTAGCCTCATGAGTTAGTTCAGCATCACTGGATCTCGAGTTAAGCTCTGGAATAGATATTACTTCCGAGCCCTCATCAAGAGTTATTCCTCTACATTCAATGTGCCCTTTTACCATTTTTCCTGATGCAAATATCCTAGCCTTTGACCTTATTTTGCTCCTGTTCCTCGCCAAAAGCCTGGATATCATTTGGGATGAAGATCCAGATCCGTTCAGAAAAACTTCCGTACTATAAGAAAGTGAGCTTTCCCCACTACCTGCAACAATCTGATCTATTCTCGATGCTGAGTTATTTCCATCTTGATGAATTGCTGTATTGAAGGAAATTGATTTGGCTTCAGAATAGTTTATGTACAAATCCTGATAGACACCATTATCTTCGATCTCTGCAGCAGTAAATGCCGAAACGTTTATGCCTGGAAGCCAGTTGTGAAGCATTATTTTGGTGAACTTAGCGTTCCGCATAACATGTATCTCCTCTAAGCTCGAATGAACAGCTTCATTGACTAAGGTAAAACAACCAGAGACTCCAACAGCACTTGCTCCATCATCTACAACCGTCAAGTTATATACTTTCTGAATCACCCCTCCTCTTCCAAGAACAAAGCAATTAAATATTGGCTCTTCAACAACAGTTCCCTTAGGCACATATAGAAATATCCCACTGTCAACACGCCTTAAGTCTCCCTGAATTCTCTTGAAGGCAAATTTTTCAAAGATATCCGGATGCTCCTTTTCTGCCTCATGTATTTCCATATAAATGACTCCCAGCTGCTCCAATCTCTTAGCAATTTTCTTGTAAGCGAAGGATTCGTTTAAAACAACCCCCCCTCCCTTTTCTAGGTCAAGTCCAAGCTCCTTTGCTCTGGAAATAGCATCTCTAAGCTTATTTTCTTCCCTGTTCATTTCCTAACCCTCCCCCTCCACACTGAAGTTGCTGTAGCCTTCAGAAATCACGGTTCTGAGCATTTTCTTAGCATCACCGCCGGGAGAAATCTTCCCTCCTATCATGATATATCCTCTCCCCAATTTCCTGAGAAATCTGCTCAACAATCCAGCATGTGTGACCAAGAGGACTGCTACCCCCCTTATAGCAAGATCATCTATTAACCTCGCAATTCTCTTAACAGAATCAATGTCAACTCCACTGTCGGGCTCATCTAGGAGTGCTACTTTCGGCTTTGAAAGGAGAATCGTAGCCATTTCAACTCTCTTCATCTCCCCTCCACTGAATCCAGAGAAAGCAGGTCGCTCCAAAAGATGTGGAATCATTGTTTCGGACACTATGCTTTGTATTTCACTCTGCGTTCCATAAATATTTGAAATTTTTTCGAATAGCCAGCTAGTTTTCAGTGAGATAGGAGGAGGAGACTGGTTGGCTATTGCTATACCATTGCGAGCTCTCTCCCAGGGCGGGAGATCTGTTATGTCCTTTGAGTAAAGGAGAATTCTCCCCTCTTTAATTCTATAATTGGGCAATCCCATAATTGTCTTTAGGAGAGAGGTCTTTCCACTCCCATTCGGTCCCATGAGGACAACTATCTCGCCTGGATTCACATCTAGGCTAGCATTTCTTATTACTAGTTTCCCATTCACCTCAACGCTGAGATTTTCAACTGCGAGGGCCCTTTGCTGCAAAACCTTCACCCGGCCATCGAATAAGACTATTTCCACCTGAAGAGAATATAAGCTTCTTTCATCGTCATTCCAAAAATTTTCTGAAAAACAGCAAGTTTGCCAAATGGCTGCAGCTGTTTAAGTAAGCAAACTATAGTTTTAAATATAAACATTTAAAAATGATATTTTATGGCAATAAAGGTGGGTATCCCTTGGCTTCTATTGACTTGGAAAGGCTAATGAACAAATGGCTTCAGGCATCAGAATTCTATGTGGTTGGGAAAAGGGTGGAAAGAACAGATAGTCTAGAGAAGGCTATGGGTATAACAAAATTTACCGAGGATTTCTATATGAAAGACATGCTATTTGTGAAGCAGATCCTCAGCAAGCATCCTCATGCCAGGATAGTTTCCATAGATGATTCTGAAGCTAGAAGAGTAAATGGATTTTTGCGAATCGTCAGGGCCTCAGATATACCTGGAGAAAATCAGGTAGGTTATTCGCTCCCTGATCAACCACTTCTTGCTCACAAAAAGGTCAGATATGTTGGTGAACCAGTAGCCTTGGTGATAGCTAGAGATTTCGAATCTGCTATAGAGGCTTCCAGGCTTGTAAGCGTAAGCTATGAACCCATTCCCTATATCATTAATGCAGAGGAGGCAATCAGAGAGAAAAACATCCTAGTTCACGAGGAGAACGGCTCCAACATAGCATTCAGGACAAAGGTGAGGAAGGGAGACGTTGAAAAGGGATTTTCCGAATCTCATGTGGTTGTTGAAAACACATATAGAACAGCTCATCAAGAGCATGCCTATTTGGAAACTGAGGCCGCTATAGCAATTCCAGGCCTCGAAGGAAAGCTCACAATAATTTCTCCTTCTCAGTATCCTCATCTTACACAAAAAATTGTTTCCAAGGTACTTGGTCTGCCGGCGAGTTCTATAAGAGTTATCGTTCCATATTTAGGAGGGGGATTTGGTGGAAAAGACGATCAGGGCCCGCTCACATCCGCGAAGGCAGCTCTTGTTTCATATCTTACAGGAAAGCCATCCTTTATAATATATTCAAGAGAAGAGAGCATTGCAGTTCATCCAAAAAGAGAAGCCACAACAATAAGGTACAAGAGCGGAGCAGATGCTGAAGGAAAGTTGAAGGCAATAGAAGTGGAAATAATTCATGATACAGGGGCATATGCAAACAGAGGACCATTCATACTTTGGAGAGCCACCATGCATGCCTCAGGGCCATATGAGGTGCCCAATGCGAAGGTAGACGGTTATTGCGTCTATACTAACAAAATCTATCAGGGATCATTCAGAGGCTTTGGAAACCCCTCGGTCCAGTTCGCAGCGGAAAGCCAAATGGACATTCTTGCTGAGAAGCTGGGAATTGATCCCCTTGACATTAGACTTAAGAATATTCTGACTCCTGGAGCAAGAACGATCACTGGGCAGGAGCTGGATTCTTCTGTAGGAATTAAGGATGCCCTAGAGGCTGTTGCAAAAAGAGCAGAATGGAGAGAAAAACGAATTGCATATTCAAGAGAGAGAGGCACACTCAGGAGGGGAATTGGAATAGGAGTGGCTTGGCATGGAATAAGTACATCTAGAGGTGTTCCCGACTGGTCTGCAGGAACTGTTAAAATAGAACCAGACGGTTCCGTTTCGGTTCTCGTAGGAATTGTTGAAATAGGACAGGGATCTCCTTCGTCTTCACACAGACAGATAGTCGCTGAGGTGCTGGGAGCACCTCTCAACATGGTTCACGTCTACTTTGGAACTTCAGATGCTCCCGACGGAGGTGCAACCCATGCCTCTAGAGGTACAGGCATAGGTGCTATCGGCATCTATGTTGCATCTATAGAACTTAGAGAGAGACTAAATGCTCTTGCAGCAAAGCTGTTGGAAACTGAACCAGAGGATATTTCAATTAGCGACGGGATAGTATCATCGAAATCTGATCCCTCTAAGAGGATTAGTTGGACCGAGCTTATTAAGAAAGCATATTCTAGCGGTATCAACATGACAGCTTCAGGGTATTTCTTTTTACCGAAAGGAAAGTTTTACGACGATATTGGTCAGGGATTTGCCTATATTTCCTATAGCTACATGGCATTAATAACTGAGGTCCAGGTAGATACGGAGACCGGAGAAGTGAAAGTTCTCAAAGTTTATCCAGCAATTTCTGCTGGGAAGGTGATAAATCCAGTGCAGGTAGAGGGTCAGATCGAGGGAGGGTTTGTCCAGGGCATGGGAATGGCCCTCATGGAATCTCTCTCTTTCAATGAAAGAGGAGAGATAGTGAACAAAGACCTAACTGATTATGTGATTCCATCGTCACTCGATGCTCCAGAAATAGAAGAGCCAATTTTCATAGAGGACAGATTCAAGTATGGTCCTCTAGGAGCAAAAGGAGTCGGTGAGATGGCTCTAATACCTGCTCCCGCCTCTATAGCAAATGCCGTATCGCATGCTATTGGAAAAAGAGTAGTGGAACTACCTATTACAGCAGAAAAAGTTCTAAAATTAATAGAGGGGAGGTGAGTAATTTGTTCTATTCACTGCCAAGCTTCGAATATACTAGAGCAGATAGCTTAAGCGTGGCATTAGATTTACTGAAGGAAGGGAATTGGAAGCTGCTGGCAGGAGGAACAGATCTGCTAATCGATATAAAGACTGGGAGGCAAGCTCCAAAAAAACTATTGGATATATCCAGGATCAATGAGATAAGATATGTTAGGCCAAACGAAAATATAATTAGAATAGGGGGAGGCTCAAGGCTTCAGGAATTGCTCGAAAATATTGTAATCAGAGAGAGGTTGCCATTGCTGGCATCAGCTATACGAGAGATGGCGTCTTGGCAAATAAGAAACGTTGCGACGATTGCTGGGAATCTCTGCAATGCATCTCCAGCAGCAGACTCAGCCCCTCCCCTTCTTGTCCACGAAGCAAAAGTCCGGTTGGCCTCAACAGCAGGTTCCAGAATTGTCCCTCTTAAGGACTTCTTCATAGGTCCTAGGAAAACGGTAATGAGAGATGACGAGATGCTAACAGAGATAGAAGTCCCGTCTCTTGAGGGATATTCTTACTGGTACTATAAGCTGGGAAGGAGAAATGCTTTTACCCTCTCTGTAGTCTCTGTTGCTGTTGCCTTGAAAATAGAGGATGGGAAATTCTCAGATGTTAGGATAGCCCTCGGATCTGTGGCACCCAAACCTGTAAGAGCCCTCAGCGTCGAGGAGGAACTGGTTGAAAGAAATGCGGATGTCTCATTAGCCTACCGGGCAGCCGAGCTCGTCGAAAGGGACATATCGCCTATCAGCGATGTAAGGGCTTCCGCTGATTATAGAATGAAGGTTTCCAAGGTACTTATAAAAAGAGCTCTTATAGAATCGATAAAACGCTCAAGAGGTGAGCTGCTCTGAAAGTTTCCTTTATCTTAAATGGAGAAAAAATTGAGGTCGATGTCCCTCCCAATGAAATCCTCCTGGATACATTGAGATTAAGGCTCGGGGTTAAGGGGCCAAAGAGAGGGTGTGAGAGGGCTGAGTGCGGCACATGCACTGTGCTGCTGGATGGAAAGCCCGTTTATTCATGCAATATCTTAACAGTCCAGGCTGATGGAAGGGAAATAATGACTATTGAGAAGATCTCTCAGGAAGCTCTTGGCAGAAAGATAGCAGAATCATTCTCCAGGGAAGGGGCAGTTCAGTGCGGCTTCTGCACCCCAGGGTTCGTTACTGTAGCATATGCCCTAGCTGCGTCCAATTCAAATCCGAATGAAGCTGAAATTAGAAAGAGCATTGAAGGTAATCTATGCAGATGCACTGGCTATAAAAAAATTGTTAATGCAATAATGAAGAGCCTGTCTTCTGAGTCTAAGTGAATTTCTTCAACTGCCTTCCAGAACCCTTCCTTCTTATTTCTCCGTTCTCCACTATTATCTCTCCTCTAAGCAACGTCTTTTCAACCTTTCCCTTCAGCTTCATTCCTATGAAGGGAGTAATGGTACTCTTTGTTATCAACCATTCCTCCTTTACAATTGTTTCTCCATTTTTATCTACTATTACTATATCTCCATCGCTTTTTCCAGGAATCAGCTCTCCCTTCATCGGCCATATTCCCAGAAGCTTTGCTGGATTCCTTGAGAGCAATCTTGGAATGTCGGTCAGAGAGATCAGGTTATCTAGAGCCAAGTTGAGGAGAGAAGGAAGCAGCAACTGCACCCCAATGAATCCAGCCGGAACATCCCATATGCTCTCCCTGCTTTTTTCCTCAGGAGAATGTGGAGCATGATCTGAGCCCACAGAATAGATGACTCCAGACTTGATGGCCTCTAGCAATGCCTTTCTATGCTCCTCCTCTCTTATAGGAGGATTCACCTTCAACTTACTGCCAAAAGTACTGTAATGGCTTCTATCAAAATAGAGGTAGTGGGGGCAAGTTTCCCCCGTCATTCTTACACCCTCCTCGAAAGCTTTCAATAAAAAGTCCAGAGTTCCCTTTGAGGAAATGTGAGCTACATGCGCCTTTCCCCCAGTCTCCTTTGCTATCATATAAATCTTTGCTACGGCGATTTCCTCCGTAATAGGAGGTCTTGAAAGGAGATGAGCTGAAGGATCATTCCTTCCTGATGACTTCATTCTCTCGGTGAACAGGCTAATGAGAGAACTATCCTCAGCATGAAAAACAACTGGAAAATCGTACTTTTTCGAGAGCTCCAGAGCCCTGTAAATCGTAGAATTATCCGGAGATGGAAGATTCCCAGTAGTAGGGCCAAGGAATGCCTTAAATGCGATCGCACCTTCCTTGAGCATATACTCCAATTTATTTACGCTCTCATCTGTTAGGACTCCGTAGAGAGCAAAATCAACTGTTGCCTTCTTTTTCAATAGCTCAGCTTTCTCAGCAATTCTTTCTCTACTATCAACAGGCGGTATAGTATTTGGCATCTCAGCGACAGTAGTTACTCCCCCCACAGCAGCAGCCATTGTTCCATGTTCAAAATCATCCTTATATTCAAGTCCTGGTTCCCTCATATGCACGTGCTCATCAATTATTCCCGGGAAAACAAGCTTTCCAGTAGCATCTATAACCTCATCTGTCCCTTCTCTCGATAGCTGCTTCCCAATTTTTTCGATCTTGCCATCTGAAATTAGAATATCACCATCGAATACCAGCTCTGGAGTGACTATGTGTCCACCCTTTATCAAAACATTCATGCTTTCAACCTCCCCACAAAACCATAATCCATTTTTTGCTTATAAAATATAAAAATTAAATAAAAGGAGCCCACAGTTTTTTTTAGTGATAAAGAATGCAGAAAGAAAAAGGAAAGTTCAAATTTATTGGGACAGATATTCCCAGAAGAGATGCTGATAGCAAGATAAGGGGAAGCTTGACATATGCCTCCGACATATCTTTCCCGGGAATGCTCTACGGAAGAATAGTATACAGTCCCTACCCGTTTGCCGATATTGAAGAAATAGATCCTTCTGAAGCCGAAAGGATGGGAGCTGTGGTTATTACTCCAAAGGACGTTCCGAGCAAGCCCTTCAACATAAGGCTGGTTAGCATAAACGAGGTAACATTCAAGGATTGGAGCATTCTAACTCTAACCCCAAGATATCTGGGAGATCCTGTAGCAGCAGTAGCTGCTTCATCAGAGGAGCTAGCTCAGAAAGCTGCTGAGCTCATCAAATTCAAGTTCAGAAGAATTATGGAACCGATAATCGACCCCTTTGATTCACTGAAGGAGTCATCTCCTCCAATTAGAGAAAAAATACTGAAGGGAGAAGAGGAGGTCGAAATAAAGAGAAACATAGGAGCATCCCTGAACTATTCAGAAGGAGACATAGAAAGAGGGGAAAAGGAAGCAGAGATAGTTCTCGAGAGAAATTTCAAAACAAGCAGAAGATATCATTTCCAGCTTGAGCCCAAGGTTTCGGTTTGTTTTCCTGAATCCGATGGAAGGATTTCAATATATACAACAACACAAACAATTCACAATACAAGGATATTGGTAGGCCAAGTTTTCGGAATCCCTCTATCTCGCATAACTGTGAAGAGAATTCCAATAGGAGGATCCTTTGGATCCAGCATTCAAACCAATTTGGTAACTCTCATAAGCGTAGCTCTCTGCCTCAAAGCAAAAAAACCTGTAAAAATTTCCCTGACTAGAGAGGAAGACATGTATGATCACTCTGACTACGAGATGTATCTGAAGCTGAGAATTGGTGCTAAGAGGAGTGGGGAGCTGACGTTCGGAGAACTTGAGAACATAATGGACATAGGAGCGCATCAAGTCCAAGCTTATCCATTGCTTGGAACAGCGCTGGGGTGGTTTGTATCCCTATACAAATGGAAAAACATCAAATACAGAGGTCTAGCAGTTTATACAAACAAAACACCATCCTGTGCTTTCAGGGGATATGGAGCCCCCCAAATCTCTTGGGCAGTTGAAACAATTATGGATGAGCTTGCTGAGGAGCTGAAAATTGATCCTCTTGAGCTAAAGCTGAAGAACTACGTCGGTCTAGGGGATGTTTTCTGGGGGCAAGGGCCCTCAGTAAGGAGCATAATAAAGTCGGATGGAGTCAGGGAACTTGTAGAGAGAGGAAAACAGCTAATTGGCTGGGATAGAAGACAGCCGCCTCACTTGAAAAGAGGAAGATTCAGATCCGGAATAGGATTTGGCAGATCCTTCCACACATCCGGGGCAGGCGGTCCAATATCTGGGGAAGTGATCGATTATACTGGAGCTACTTTGAAGTTAAACGAGGATGGAAGCCTTGATTACATAACAGCACTACAGGATCACGGCGGCGGCACATTGGAAGCCCACGTAAAAATAATTGCTGAGGAGCTTGGCGTTCCTCCTTGGCTAATAAATGTAGTCCCATCTGACACAAGCATTTCCCCCTATGACGTTTGCACACATGCTTCAAGAGGGACATATGTTGGAGGAGAGGCTGCGAGGAGGGCAGCTCTTGCCGTCAAATCCAAGATATTTGAGTATGCAGCCAGAATATTATCCAAGGCTGTAAACCCCGAATCGTTCAGGTTAGGCTACGATGAAAGCCTTGAGCAAGCAGTTGTCTACATAGAAGGCATGAAGGATATGAAAATTCCTCTATCAGAAGTAGCTAGAATAGGTTGGCAGAGAAACTGGGGAACCATAGCTTCCACGATAAGCTATAGAGCAACATCAGCTCCCCCCACATTCACTGTGTTCTTCGTCGAAGTCGAAGTCGATACATATACAGGAAAGGTTATCCCTAAAAAGGTAGTAGCCGGGGCAGATCTTGGAACTGTCATCAATCCAAAGCTGGCAGAGGGTCAGCTGCATGGCGGATTCGTTATGGGATGGAGCATGGCCTATCTGGAGGACACAGAATATGATAAGAGAACAGGAGAGCTTTTGAACAGAGGTATGGTTGTCGACTACAAGATACCAACATTCCAGGATGCTCCAAAACTGGAGGACTTCAAAGTAATTTTTGCAGAGACAAGTGAACCTACAGGCCCCTACGGAGCAAAAGGATTGGGCGAAGCAGCTTTGAATCCTGTCGCAGGAGCTGTGGCCAATGCCATCTACAACGCTATTGGCATTAGATTCTACAGGCTTCCAATAACCCCCGAGAAGATTCTTCAGTCCCTAACCGGTGGTGAGACGCAATGAGCGTGCTCAATAGGATCAACACGAGAGTTATACCAGCATCCTTTGAATACCATGAACCAAAAACCCTCGATGAAGCTCTGAAGCTCTTGAATGAACTTGGAGATGCTGCTAGGATTCTAGCTGGTGGAACAGATCTGCTGGTCAAGATGAAGAGCAGGTCAATCGAGCCAAAACACATCATTAACATAAAGAGAATTGAGGGACTTAGATACATATCTGAGGAAGGAGGACTTATAAAGATAGGAGCTCTAACAACATGGAGAGATCTTGAGAGATCCCAGCAGATTAGACAGAAGCTTCCAGCTCTCTACGATGCTGTTAAATCAATGGGGAGTGTTCAAGTAAGGAGTATGGCCACAATTGCTGGGAATCTCTGCAATGCATCTCCAGCAGCAGACTCAGCCCCTCCCCTTCTTGTCCACGAAGCAAAAGTCATCGCTGTCAGCCTTAGGGGGAAGAGAACCATTCCAATAGATCAGCTCTTCCTATCTCCAGGTAAAACTTCTCTATTGCCAAGTGAAATGCTCATTGAGATAGATATACCGCTTCCTCCTTACAACAGCTCCTCATCGTTCCTGAAACTGGCAAGGACTTCCATGGATCTTGCTAAAGCCAGTGCAGCAGTGTATATAAAAATGAATGGGGATGTGGTGGAAGATGCAAAGATAGCATTGGGTTCCGTGGCACCAACTCCAATCTTGGCTAAGAAAGCTGCTGCTGAGCTAATCGGAAAGAAAGCTTCAGAAGAGGTAATTTCAAAAGCTTCCAGCATTGTCGCAAGTGAAATTTCCCCAATTGATGATATACGGTCAACGGCATTCTATAGAAGAAAAGTTTCTCCTATCTTGGTTTCCGATGCAATTCACATGGCAATTTCTAGACTTCGAGGTGATGGAGCTTGATGATCAGTTTTAATCTCGATGGAAGAAAAGTCTCGATTGACATTGAGCCGAATGAGCTTCTACTGAATGTCCTCAGAGATAGGCTTGGAGTCAACGTTCCCAAATATTCCTGTGGGATAGGAGAGTGTGGGGCATGCACTGTTCTCATAGACGGAGAACCCCATCTTTCTTGTTTAACTCTGGCTGTGGACGTCAATGGAAAGGATGTCAGGACGGCTTCAGGATTGGATGAAAAAGATCTCTCTATAATTTCGAAGACCTTTGCTGAGGAGGGAGCAGTGCAGTGCGGCTACTGTTCCCCAGGAATCGCTGTTATGACGTACAGTCTTCTGCAAGAAAAAGAGAAAGTAAGTGAAGATGAAGTGAGAGAGTATTTGAGAGGAAATCTCTGCAGATGCACCGGCTATGTAAATATCGTGAGAGCTGTTCTAAAGGCAGCTGAAATGAGGGGAAAAAAATGAAAGAGCTAAAGGGAAGAGACATACTTTCATCATTTGACTTCGATAGAGAAACTGTAGAGCATCTATTTGCCGTTGCTGATTATCTGAAAAAAGAGCTCAGTGAGAGAAAGCTCAAAATTGCTGAGGGAAGAATACTGGCAACAGTTTTCTTGGAGCCAAGCACGAGAACTAAGCTGAGCTTCCAGATGGCAATGCTCAAGCTCGGAGGGAGTTACATAGACTTTCTACCTGAAACGAGCTCCCTCCAGAAGGGAGAAAGCGACATCGATACACTGAAGATCATAGATAACTACGACCCGGATCTGATAGTGTTGAGGCAAAGCAAGCCGTTCTTTCCACACAAAATCAAGGATGAGCTGAGAGCACCTATCATAAATGGGGGAGATGGCACTAATGAGCATCCGACGCAGGCATTGCTGGATGCCTATACTATTTGGAAAGAGATAGGATCGCTCGATGGTTTGAAGATCGGCTTCATGGGAGATCTGAAGTATGGTAGAACCGCACCGTCTCTCTCATATCTTCTCTCTTTCTTCAAGGGAGTAAAGATCTTCTACATTTCTCCGAAGGAGCTGAGAATAAGAGACGAGGTAAAGGAAAAAATCAAATCAAGGGTAACTTTTCAGGAGTTCGAAAGATTAGAGGAAATCTGCGAGGACCTTGACGTTCTCTATGTAACTAGACTGCAAAAGGAGAGGTTCAGCAATCAGGAAGACTATGAAAGGCTAAAATCAAGCTATATTGTGGATCGAAGAACTCTGTTAAAATTGAAAAGAATTCCAATAATAATGCATCCCCTCCCAAGAGTTTGGGAGTTGGCAACAGATGTGGACTCCCTTCCTCAGGCTAAGTACTTTGAGCAGGCTAGAAATGGGATGTTTATTAGAGCAGCCCTTATCAAAGAAATTTTAGGTCTGTAATTTCATGAAAAGCGTAATACTGAAGGATTAAAAAAGGAAAGCAGAAAGAAGCATATGTTGCTTAGACTCCTTTTCATAAATTTTTTAAAATAATTATAGAATGAGCTCTTTTCTGCATTATATTAGCTAATTTTTAAATTATAAACTAACACATGATCAACATATCATATTATTGAATTTCTTCGCTTCTTCTTTCGGAACAGATTTAGTTGCTCAGGTCATAAGTTATGATCCTCGTTCGAGGGTGAAACGTTAAATGAGCCTCTCAAACATGCTGAATAGATTCTTCGAAATCGATAAAAGAAATACAACCATAAAAATTGAAATAATAGCAGGAATAACTACTTTCCTGTCTATGGCATACATACTTTTTGTCAATCCTACAATACTTACAGAAGGTTTTTCAATTGCTCTTCATCAGTCGCTTGGAATACCAATTGGGGATCCTCTGCCTGAACAATATCTCAATCTCCTCTATAATGTCAGATTGGGATTTACAGCGGCTACTGCTATTTCTGCTGCTGTTGCCACGCTAGTTATGGCTCTATACGCGAGACTGCCTTTTGCCCTTGCCCCAGGAATGGGAGAAAACGCATTTGTGGCCTACACGATAATCCCTCTATTCAACGAACTCATTCTCTCTAGCGGGGCAGTTCAAGGACCGGCTGCTTCTCAGCTTGCTATATATTTGGCCTTAATATCTGTTCTCTTCAACGGAATTCTATTTTTAATTTTCTCAATAGGAAAAATCAGAGAATTCATAATAAACTCCGTTCCCGAATCTCTCAAGCTAGGAATCGGCATTGGAATAGGTCTTTTCATAACGCTAATAGGATTTGCTGATGTTGGGATCGTCAAGGGGGGAATAGCTACTCCAATAACATTCAACTCAAGTGCTCTAACGAGCCTTCCCTTCTATATAGGAATGCTCAGCTTCTTAGTCGCCTCAGTACTTCTAGTAAAAAAGGTAATAGGAGGATTCATAATAGCAATCCTATCATCGACATTTGTAGCAGCCCTCCTTGGAATGATCTCCCTACCATCTTCAATTGTTGTAGCCCCCTCCCTTACAACATCTATTCTAAACGAGCTGCCAAAATCATTTTATCTCTATCTATCTCTATTCGGCATAGGTTTTCCAATAGCCTTCTCTCTCTTCCTAGTTGATTTCTTCGATGGCATAGGAACGATAACAGGACTCGCTACCAAGGCAAATCTTCTTGAGAACGGAAGAATAGTAGGAATAAACAGGGCTCTTATAACTGATGCTTTTGCATCAATACTAGCGCCATTCTTTGGCACATCTACGGTAGTTATCTACATAGAGAGCGCTTCCGGAATAGAGCAAGGAGGAAGGACAGGTCTCACTGCCTTGGTTGTGTCATTGCTCTTCTTCATCTCTGTACTGCTTACTCCACTGTTCACTGCAATACCATCCTACGCTACTGGAGGAGTTCTTATGCTGGTGGGCTTGCTTTTTCTTTCCCTATCTGGCAATCTTGCTAAGCTAGAGGACTACAGCGAGCTTATCCCAGCATTTGTCACAATAACATCAATTCCGTTCTCGTACAGCATTACTACTGGAATAGGGCTTGGCTTCATAACATATACGCTCATTAAGCTGCTCTCGGGCAAATTCAGAGACTTGAAACCGGGAGTGCTGATAATAACCCTGCTCTTCGCGATCTTCTTCGTGCTCACGGCAAAGGGGTTCTAGTTTTCTAAATACAAATATTTTTTCCTCTTTTTGTTAGTGTAAGATGATGGCAAATGAAGAGAATAGCTCTCATTGTTAATCCCGTGGCAGGCATAGGAGGACCATTGTCCTTGAAAGGAAGCGATGGAGTATCCTGGGGAGAAATTGGCGTTTACATGGGCCCTTCTTTTAAGACTTCCATTATCTTTGCCAGGGAGATCAAAAAAGCTCTCTTCAAAGCCAGAGAAAGCTTTGAGCTTCTTGCTCCTAGGGGCTTGATGGGAGAGATTTCGGCTAGGGAGATAGGAATCGATCCCAGGATAATATGCAGACCTAAATATCCAAGCAAAGCTGAAGATACGAAGATCTGTTCACAATCGGCATATAGAGAAAAGGCAGATCTAATAGTATTTGTAGGTGGAGATGGGACTGCTTGGGACATTTACGATGGAGCAAATGGAGAAATTCCAATTTTCGGGGTTCCTGGGGGAACCAAAATTTACAGCTCGATATTCGCCAAGAGCATCAATGCAGCAACAAGGCTATTTCTCTCCTTTGTAAATGATAGCTACTATATAGCTGAGGGGGAGATAATTGTTGTGGATGAAGATAAGCTGAGAAGAAGCGGACAATTCTCCATAGTGAGGTCAGCTCTAGCTAAAACAATTGAATCAAGAGAAGAAACCCTTCATCAGCATAGCAAGGATCCATATGCTTCAAGAGAAGATGAAATAGAGGAATTGGCAGAATGTATAGCAGAAGAGATTGACAATAGCATTCCACTTATAATCGGTCCTGGAAGAACAGCTGGAGCAATAGCTGAGAAGCTGAAAATAAGAAGAAAAGATATTCTGAGCGTTTCAGCTGGATGGAAGGGGAAAACGTACTGTGATGATTGCTCTTCCCAGGATCTTCTCAGATTTCTAGAAGAGATAAAGGATCCAGAGATGCTTAGAATAATTGTTTCACCTTTGGGAAGCTCTGGTTTCCTCCTTGGCAGAGGAAACCAGCAAATACCTCTAGCACTTCTGAGGATTGTGAGCCTCAATAATTTTATAATAGTTTCCACTAGGTCTAAGGCCATGCGTCTGAAAAATCTTCTAGTTGATTTAAAGGACGACAGGCTCGAGCAAAAGTTTTCTAATTATGTGAGAGTTAGAACAGGATGCAATGAGGAAACGATCATGAAAATAATTCCAGCTTAAAACTCTTCTTCTCATTGAGGCAATTTTACCGTATTACCTCTTTTACATGAGAAAATAAACAATCTTTGTAAAAGCAATATTAGAGAGAAAATTAAGATCTGCTTATTGAAAGGTAAAGGCAAAATGACCTATGCTGCTAAGAAAAAAAGAAACAACACCACCCTCATGGATTTCATCAGGAAAGATGAAGAGAAAAAAATAGGAGGAGATGCCAAAGCAATAGCAATGGAACTAGCTAACAGCAGCAAGGAAAAAAGCAACTCTCCTTCTGCAATTGAATCTAAAAATGAAGAGAAAAATGAGAGAGGCAAATTTATAGTTTGGTTCAGCATTGTAGATGAGGCCATTGTGGAGGAAGGGCATCTTCTATCATATTACTATGACCCAGATAGAAATGCTGCTCTTCTATGCTTCTATGACGAGAAGAGGAAGAGATTGGCATATTGGTACGATAAGACCCAGCATAAGCCGTACTTCATTGTAGCAGAAGAACCTGAAGAAGTGGAAAGAAAACTGCTCAGAGAAAAATCAAAGGAAGCAGTTTATGCTATCGAGAGAATTGAGAAGATTAATCCTCTAACTATGAAGAGAGAGAAGTTCACAAAGATAGTAGTTAATGACCCACTGGCTGTGAGAGAGCTTAGAGGAATTTTCAAGGAAAGTTGGGAAAGCAAGATAAAATATCATCAGAACTTCATTTATGACAGAGGGCTCATACCAGGATATAAATACAAAGTCAGTGGAAAAACTCTCTCTCCAGTTGAGGTAAGCATCTCATCTAAGGATGAGCTCAAGAAGGTCTTCGAGGGGGAGAGCGAGGAGGTCAAGAGGTTTGCTGAGGAATTGAGCACACTGTTTGAGCTTTCCCCTCCTCTTCCCTCGATGGTGGCAATTGACGTTGAAGTCTTTTCCCCATATGCAAATAGACTACCTAATGTTGCTACTGCCCCATACCCAATACTCTCAATAGCTTTAGTTGGCAATGATGGTAGGAAAAAAGTCCTTGCCCTCGCATATCCGCATGCTTCAAAATCTCCAATTAGAAGCAGGATATCAGCTGATGCTGACATTGAAGTATTCGACAGCGAGCGCGCAATGCTCCTTGAGGCCTTTAGAATAATTGGACAGTATCAAGTTATTTATTCCTACAACGGAGACAACTTCGACTTGCCTTATATGAGGAATAGAGCAAGAGTTCTCGGTTTTAAACCGCAAGAGGTTCCAATAAAGGAATTTCAAGAATACTATACATTGAAAGGAGGAATACACATAGATCTCTACAAGGTCTTCGAAAACAAAGCCCTTAAAACTTATGCATTCGGTGGAAATTACAGAGAGAACACCCTTGACAGTGTGGCTCAAAGCATTATAGGAATTGGAAAGGTTAAGATCGACGAAAATCCAGGCATGCTGGGAATATCAAAGCTGATTGAGTACAACCTAAGAGATGCCGAGATAACTCTTTCTCTGGCAACATGGAAAAGTAATTTAACGTGGAAACTTCTGATTCTTCTCTCCCGTCTCACGAAGACTGGAATTGAGGAGCTGAGCAGAACACAGATAAGCAACTGGATAAGAAACATGCTCTATTGGGAGCACAGAAGGAGGAACTATCTAATACCTAGACAGGAAGATATCCTGCAGTACAAAAGAGAAATAAAGAGCAAGGCCGTCATAAAGGGAAAGAAATACGCTGGAGCAATAGTACTGGATCCCCCTGTGGGAGTATTTTTCAATATTCTTGTTCTTGACTTTGCAAGTCTGTATCCATCTATAATGAAGGTATGGAATCTGAGCTATGAGACTGTGAACCCCTCATATGATTGTAAGAATAAGAAGGAGATTCCAGATGTGAAACATGTTGTATGCATGGATAAAAAGGGGATGACCTCCCTCATAATAGGGACGATGAGAGATCTGAGAGTAAAAGTTTATAAGAAGAAAGGCAAGGAGAAAGGTCTCAGCGCTGAGCAAAAAGAATGGTACAATGCTGTTCAATCGGCATTGAAGGTACTTCTGAATGCCAGCTATGGCGTGTTTGGAAGCGATGCTTTCTCTCTTTATGCACCTCCAGTGGCTGAGAGCGTGACAGCAATTGGAAGGTTCACGATTATGAGCACAATAAAGAAGGCCGTTTCTCTTGGTCTGAAGGTTCTCTACGGCGACACCGATAGCATGTTCATATGGAATCCTGAAAAGGAATCTTTGTCAAGGCTGATAAGCGAGGTAGAGAAGGAATTTTCTTTGGACTTGGATGTTGACAAGGAATTCAGATATGTTGCTTTTTCTGGCCTGAAGAAGAACTATCTCGCAGTAACACCCGGAGACGAGATTGTCATAAAGGGACTGCTTGGAAAGAAAAGGAACCAGCCTGAATTTCTCAAGAACTCTTTTAACGAAGTAATATCATTGCTGAAGGAGATAAAAGCTCCAAGCGACTTCACAAAAGTACACGAGCAAATAAGAGGAAAAGTGAAGGATATATATAGAAAGCTCAAAGGCATGGGATTCATGCTAGACGAATTGGCATTCAATGTTATGCTCAATAAGGACATTGATGGTTATGTCAAGAATACCCCGCAGCACGTTAAGGCTGCTATGCTACTGAAGAACTTCGATAAAAAGCTCGTCAAGGGGGACATAATCTCTTATGTCAAGGTAAAGGGAAAAGATGGAGTAAAGCCCGTTTCCCTAGCAAAGCTCTCAGAAGTCGATGTTGACAAATATTTAGAAATAACGAAGACAACGTTCGAGCAGGTGCTTCGAACAATAAACATTAGCTGGGAAGATATCGAGGGAATGGCAAGGCTCGAGAGCTTCTTTAATAAATAGCTTTCAGGACTTTATAAGATTCTGAGCTCCAGGGGATACTCTCCGACCAGATCGATCCCTTTCTTCCAAGCAATCAGATCCACCTCGAGCCTGATGCCGAATTTTCCTGCATAATACACTCCTGGCTCAACAGTGAAAACGCTTCTCTCTTCTATTGTATCCAACGATGCTGGTGCTATGTTTGGGAGCTCATGAACTTCTATTCCCAATCCATGGCCTGTTCTGTGAGTGAAGAAATTTTCCATCCCATTTCTTCTAATTTCCTCTCTCACAGCCGAATCCACAACATTTCCCTGGAGTCCAACCTTGACTGAGCTCATTCCCTTCTCTACTGCACTACTCACAACTTCAAATGTTCTCCTTACTTCCTCACTGGGTTCCCCTAAGGAATAGACTCTTGTCAAGTCGGCATAATATCCATCGACTGAGAGAGCCAAATCGAGCAATACCAAATCACCCCTCTTCATAACCCTATCAGAATATTCATGGTGAGGAAGAGCAGTGTTTGGTCCGCTCTGAACAGAGAAGAGCTGCGATTCATCGGCACCAAGCTTACTTGAGAGGAGAATTAAATTCATGTAAACTTCAGCTTCAGTTACCCCCTCAGAAATCATGCTTTCTGCCTCCTTGAAAAGTCTATCCAATATTGAAGAGGCTTTTACTATGCTCTCCAGCTCATAGTCATCCTTTTTCATTCTCTCATATAGGATAGCTTCTTTGGCGCTAACCAGGGAAAAATCCGAAAGTACCCTCGCAACGCTGAAGTAGGTATCAATATTCATATTCGGATCTAGACCAATTTTGTCCTTGCTCCTTATCCCTAAGGACCTTGTTTCTGGAGAGAGAAAAAAGAAGGGATCTTCGCCATCCTTATATAAAATAGTATCCCCACAGTTTATGTCAGCGATTCTCTCTTCTTCAAATTTTGGAGCTACAACTAGACAGTCATCTCTCGTTGCCAAGAGAAGCAACGGTCTCTCAAAGCTTTTTATATTTTTTCCCGTCAGATAGAAAAAGTTAGGACCTGCTACTACTAAAACTGCAGAGAGATCGTGAGAGAGAATCCGTCTCGCTCTAGCCTTTTCAAATCCAACCAACTTTTAACCCTCTCTCTTAACATCCAATAAGATAACTTCATCTTTAATTAAAAGGATAAAAAACTAATTTATTCTGCCCTTCTGAATAGCAGTTACCAGGAAGGCTGACATATATAGAAGAGAGGAAAGCACTGCTATCAATGCTATTTCCACCTGACTCAAGGACTTGGTAGCAGTAGTAGTTCCAGAAAGCAACTCTGCTCTCTTCTCTGGGAAAACCTGTATGGTCCTGAGATCAATGGAATATCCATAGAGCATTACGCCTTCTCCTCTTGCCTGTGGCCAATCAACATAGTAGCTTTGATATGCGTGCTTTTCTAGCTGCTCAAATGTAAATATGGTTGGGACCAAATCTATTATGTACTGCTGAATTTGATAGTACTTCTGATATCTTTCAGTTTGATTTATAGTTCTCAGAGCATCCATTATCATTGAATCTAACTTTGTGTCCATCAGCCACTCATTCTGCTCCCACGTCCCTAGGCTCTGACTCGAATATCTTGCAAGGAGCAAAGGACCGATATCATAAATAACTGGACCATCAAAAATTGAGACGATGTTGGGGGAAGTTGATAAGTTTGCCATTTCCTGCACTACTGAGAGCCATGGCTTCTTCACAACGTTGACTGTTATCCCGAGCTGTTGCATATTTGCTTTGAAGAGTAGGGCAACTTTTTCTTCATCTGGAACTTCTGCTACCCAATGATATTCTACGGGATACTTGTCCAGCTGTCCATAGTACTTGCTCTGCTTAAGTGCTTCAAGAGCCTTCTCTGGATTGTATGTATAACAAGTTGCATTAGGGAGAGAACCGGGGAGACTCGGAGCAATAGGCCCGCAGGCTCTTGGGCTTCCTGGAAATATCTGATTGATAACTGTGTTGTAATCGAATCCCCATGCCATTGCTTTCCTGAAGTTTATGTCATCAGTTGGTGGAAGCTTTGTATTAAGCATGAGATAGAAGACGTCTCCAGAGGGGATGTTGGCTATACTTATTCCAGCAACATTAGAAAGGAAATCGTAGTTCTCCTTTGGTTGCCATTGATCACTTATCTCCAGCTCTCTCTTCATCATCAAGGTTCTAATAGTTGATGGATCCGTAGTGCCTATGAAGATAGCTGTATCTGGGGAGTTTGGTTTGAGACCTGCCCAGTACTTGTCGAATTTCTGAAGAATTATCTGCGATTCGAGCTGAAAGCTTTTGACCATATATGGCCCACTCCCTGCATCATGCGTGAGAAGCCAGTTCCTTCCGTAATCTCCATATTGACCATAATTGTACTGAGTACTATTGTAAATTATATGCTGCATGACCAGCTTGCTGTTTAAAATGTAGAATCTGGTAAGAGAGTCGAGAAATGGACCATAGGGGGCCTTCAGCTTGAAAACTACAGTATAGTTGTCGATCGCACTTACAGAATCGACATATGGGAGGAAGAGATAGGAGAAACCCTCCTTAATTGTCAATAGTCTGTTCATGCTGAAGACAACATCGTTGGCTGTGAGCTCAGAACCATCATGAAACAGTATACCCTTCCTTATGTGAAATGTCCAAGTTAGACCATCACTGCTAACATTCCAGCTTTCTGCTACCCATGGTATGACTCCTCCTCCTGGTTTGGGATATACGAGTGGATCATATAGGTTGTTTATAGTTGTTGCACTTGCGTAGTCATTTCCCACTGCTGGATCAATATAGTTTGGCCATGCAAATGAGACTCTGAGAACGCTGCCTCCTGTTGGTTGGGTTGTGGTGTTTGAAACCGCAGTATTAGTAGTGGTTGTAGTTTGCTGGCCCCCTCTGTTGATTACGAGCAATGTAGCAGCTATGACAATTACAACTGCCAGGGCAACACCAAGAATTAACTTTGAAGAAGGCATCCAGAATATCACCTGCTCTTTAAAGTTCTGTAATGGGATAATCCATATAGTATTTAAATTTAATGTTACAATTAGAACATTTTTTTAAAATTATTCTAATTAATTTATAATATAAAAAACATTTAAAAGTGTTTTATCCCACATGCATAAAAGTCAACTCGGAGGTCACTTCAATTTGCTCTCTAAACCCATCAGAATAGGAGTCGATATTGGGGGCGCATTCACGGATCTTGTAGCCTACAACGAGGAGACAGGAGAGCTTACATGGAAAAAGGTCGAGACCACCCCAAACGACCCATCTGAAGGAGTGATTGAAGCGATCGTGAAGAGCGGAATAGACATTTCCAAGGCCTATGCATTCATCCACGGTCAAACTCTCGTCATAAATACCATCTTGACAAGAAGCGGTGCGAAGGTTGGGCTACTTACTACCAAAGGATTCAGAGATGTTCTCGAACTACAGAGATCCAATAGGAGGGATATGTACAACTTCAGATACAGAAAGCCAGAACCATTTGTCCCCAGATACCTCAGGAGAGAAATTAGCGAGAGGATTTCGAGCGATGGATCAGTGATAACTCCTCTTAACGAAAATGAACTGAGAAAGGAGGTTGAAGTCTTGTTGAGAGAAGGAGTAGAATCGATAGCAATATCCTTCTTCAACTCATATGCTAATCCAAAGCATGAAAAGGAAGCGATGTATTGGATAAAGTCAAACTATCCAGAGATCCCTGTAACAACAAGCTATGATATTACTAGAGAATGGAGAGAGTATGAAAGAACTTCAACAGCAGTATTGAACGCGTATGTGAAGCCAAAAATGAAGAGATATCTGGAGAAACTGGAAAAATCCCTGAAGTCCTTGGGCTTTCTTGGAACTTCATATGCAATGCTGAGCAATGGAGGGATGGGTACTTTTTCCTATGTGGCAGAATATCCTATTACCAGCGTTGAGTCAGGACCTGTCGCCGGAGTTATTGGCGCTATTCAGATAGCAAAGTTGGTAGGAGAGAGAAATATCATAGCACTTGACGGAGGTAGTACGACGACCAAAGCAAGTTTGGTTGAAGGACTGGTTCCAAAGGTAACTACTGAGTACTTCGTGGAGAGGGATCGATGGAGAGCCGGCTATCCAATTCGCGTTCCAGTTGTCGAAACCGTTGAGGTTGGAAGCGGTGGAACTAGCATAGCTTGGATAGATGAAATTGGCAACCTGAGGGTTGGGCCAAAAGCAGCAGGCGCCCTCCCCGGTCCTGCTTGCTACATGAAAGGAGGAACCGAGCCCACAGTTACCGATGCTTACGTGGTAGCTGGCATTTTGAATCCAAGCTATTTGTTGGCTGGTGAGCTGAAGATTAGCAGGGAAGCTGCCATACAGGCAGTCAACAAAATAGCAACTTTCTTCAATGTATCAACCGAAGAAGCCGCTTGGGGAATAATCAGGATAGCGAATGAGAATGCTTCCAACATTATAAGAATAATAAGCATACAGAAGGGGTATGATCCCAGGGATTTTGCATTAGTAGCATATGGAGGTTCTGGCCCTCTATTTGCTCCATTCATCGCGAGAGAGCTTGAAATAAGGAAAATAATAGTTCCAGCGATACCTCCAGGAGTGTTTTCAGCTTGGGGTCTGCTCGCTACTGATATTAGGCATGATGCAGTGAAAACCGATGTTGTGCCCCTTGTTGAGGAAAAAACAGAGAAAATAGAGGAGAGCTTCAGAGAGCTAGAAGAAAGTCTGTACAATATATTTGAGCAAGAAGGACTTAAGGGGAGAGAGGTAGTTATTGTAAGGAATGCTGA
The DNA here is from genome assembly GCA_038734945.1 of Fervidicoccaceae archaeon. NCBI lineage: Archaea > Thermoproteati > Thermoproteota > Thermoprotei > Fervidicoccales > Fervidicoccaceae > Fervidicoccaceae archaeon. The sequence continues at coordinate 211,902 of JAVYOA010000009.1, forward strand.
TCTAAGATATTACGGCCAAGAGCACACTGTAAAAGTCACATTACCGTTCAAAAAAATTGAGAAGAACGACATTGAAAGAATAAGAAAAATATTTCACGAAGCACATAGGAAAGAGTATGAGTTCTCCCTCCCAGACAATCCAATTGAGATAGTTAATTTCCACGTTACGGGCTATGTCATTGTAAAGAAGGTTCAGCTATCCGAAATAAAAGATACAAGAGCGTCTACTCTAGAGGAAGCAGTTTCCGGCGAAAGGAAAGCATTCGTAGATGGCGAAACAATCAGCATCCCCGTTTACTACAAACCACTTATTCCTCCAGAGAAGGATATATTCGGACCGGCTATTATTGAGGATCCAACCTCAACTATGCTGGTTCTGAGGGAAATGAAAGTACACTCGGACAAATACGGGAATCTGATAGCGAGGTGGTTGCAATGATTGATCCTTTCACATTGGAAATTCTGAAGAGGAATCTAGTAGTATCAGCTGAGGAAATGTTCTATGCTTTTGGCAGAACTGCAATGAGTCCCGTAATATACGAAGTCCTGGACTATGCTGTTGGAATAGCAGATAGCAAGGGAGAACTTGTGGCCCAAGCTCCAGGAGTCCCAGGCTTTTCCGGTGTTCTGGATTTCGTAGCAGCTGAAGTGCTAAGAAAATTTGGAAGAGACTTGAAAGAAGGAGACGTCATAGCGAGCAATGTTCCCTACGAATCAGGAACCCACCTGAACGATGTGGCCTTAACTCTGCCAGTATTTCATAAAGATGAGCTCATAGCGCTAGTCATCAACAAAGGTCACTGGAGCGAGGTCGGCGGAATGCACTTCGGTAGTTGGACAAGCGACAGCACAGAGATCTTCCAGGAAGGGCTTCTACTTCCCTCAATAAAGATCTACTCAGAGGGAAAACCAAACAGAGATGTTCTCGATCTGATATTTGCTAACAATAGATTGCCTAGACTCACGAGAGGAGATATGGAAGCTCAGATCGCTAGCATGAGAGTAGCAGCAAGAAGAATAAAAGGACTAATTGAAAAGTACGGAATAGATTCTGTCAGGCTGGCAATGAGAAAGATCCTGGATGATGGGGAGAGAGCTGCTAAGCTAAAGCTAAGGGAGCTCCCAAAGGGCACCTTCGAAGCCGAAGATTACATAGACGACGATGGGTTTGGAAATAGCGAAGTTTATGTTAAAGTAAGAGTTACAATAGATGAGGAAAAATTTGTAGCTGACTTCACAGGCAGCAGCCAGCAGGTCAAGGGGTCAATAAACAGTCCATATCCAGCAACAGTATCAGCAGTGAGAGAGACCTACATGGCTGTAACTGATCCTCATGCTGAGCCTAACGGGGGATTCTTCAGGCCAATAAGAGTAATAGCACCAAAGGGCAGCATCTTCAATCCAGTTTTTCCTGCTCCAACATCTACCTATTGGGAAAGCATGGCCTATGCCACCGATCTTGTCTGGAAGGCTCTTGCCCCACACATACCTCAGAAGCTCTCAGCAGGACACTTCCTCTCAATCTTAGCTACGATACTAGGAGGAATTGATGATAGAACAGGGGAACCATTCGCTATTGTAGAGCCTCAGCCGGGAGGATGGGGAGCATGGGATGGAGGGGATGGAGAAAGTGGACTAGTTGCATGTGGTGACGGAGAAACCTACATTGCTAGCAACGAAGTTTATGAGAGAAGGCATCCGATAAGAGTGGAGAGATTCGAGCTCAATGTTTCCGATGGAACAGGTCATGGAAAGTATAGAGGAGGTTTTGGAGTAATAAAGGACTACAGAGTTCTATCGAGCAAAGCATATTTAACTCTCTCCATTGGTAGGAGCAAGTTCCCACCATGGGGTGTAAATGGTGGGATGCAGGGCACTCCAAACTATGCTGTGATTATTGGGAAGGACGGCAGTGAGAGAAAAGTCAGGAGGATTGCTAATCATGAGATGCAGAAAGGAGAGCTTGTAAGTTTGAGAAGTGGGGGAGGAGGTGGATGGGGAGATCCTCTTGAGAGGGATCCAAGGTTAGTAGCTATGGATGTTAAGAATGAGTACATAACCTTAGAAACTGCGAGGGAAGTCTACGGTGTAGTGCTCAATCCAACAACCCTTGAGGTGGATTTTGAACTAACTGATAGACTCAGACAACAGAAGAGAAGGCTAAAGGAAATGGGGGTGGAGAAGTGAGCTGGGTAAAGTATTTACTCAAGAGAGCACTCAGCTTAGCGTTCGTTCTTCTAGGACTTTCCATTCTGATCTTCGTCATATCAAGAGTTTTACCAGGGGATCCCGCTAGGCTAGCGCTTGGACCGAGGGCTAGCGAGGAGGCAGTAGAAGCTCTTAGGAAGCAGCTTCATCTCGATCAACCATATCTAGTTCAGTACTTCTATTGGTTGAAGGACGCTCTGAGTGGAAGCTTGGGACAGTCCCTCTATACATTTAGAGATGTATCTCAGGATATAAGGGAATTTTATCCAGCCACACTTGAATTGGTACTCTATGCTGCCATATTCAATGCAATAGGAGCTATAACATTGGGAGTCCTAGCTGGCAGGCACGCTGGAAAGCTTCTTGACCATATAACTAGAATATTTTCTTATGTAAGTGTTGCCGTTCCCAGCTTTATCTTCGCCATATTATTCCAGCTCATATTTTCCTATTATCTGAACATTTTCCCAGCCTACGGCAGGCTGTCAAACAACATTGCTCCTCCTCATACGATTACAGGTCTCATCACAATAGACTCTCTTTTGACTGGAAACTTTCCAGCATTCATAGATGCTTTGAAGCACTTGCTCCTTCCAAGCATTTCGCTGGCCCTTGGGATGATGGGACAGGAGGCCAGAATAACGAGATCAAGCATTGTAGATAATTCCACTAAGGACTTCATAATCAACATGGAGAGCCACGGCGTGTCGGAGAGGAAGATAATGTTCAAATATCTTTTGAAACCAAGCATCATTCCCACAGTTTCAGTCATGGGTCTTGATGTAGCTGGGACAATAGCAAATGCTTTCCTGGTGGAGACAATTTTCAATTGGCCAGGATTTTCAAGGTATGGAGTCAACGTTATGCTGAGAAAGGACTTGAACGGCATCGTTGGTGTGGTAATGGTAGTCGGCATAACTTTCGCAGTGATAAACCTCCTCGTCGATCTCTTCGTGGCTTACTTAGATCCCAGAATAAGATATTCCGAGGAAGGGAGGTAGCTCTGGAGATGTTGAGCATTATAACGAAGAGAGCAAGCATGGAAAGAAAAGAGGTTCTGAGAAGGAGATGGTATAAATTCAGAAGCAATCCTCTCTCTCTTCTCGGCCTCTTCATTGTATCAACCGTAATCTTTGGGGCTATATTCGCTCCATACATTATCCCATATCCAGAGAGCGTTGGTCTCTACATGAATTTTTCACAGGCATTTCAGCCTCCAAGCCTGAAGCATCCATTTGGAACTGATGACTATGGAAGGGATGTTTTCAGTAGAACAATATATGGCTTCCGCTACAGCCTTCTTCTTGCTGCTGTTGTTCTAAGCATAGTCGTTGTTCCCGGAACTTTGCTTGGGATGATTGCTGGATATTTCAGAGATACAAAGATTGAGCTGGCAATTATGAGAATAACAGACATATTTCTCGGAGTACCCCCATTGATATTAGCATTGGCAATAGCTAGTGTTCTCTCTCCAAATTTAGTGAACTCAATGTTAGCAATTACTCTCATGTGGTGGCCATGGTACACAAGACTAGCATACAGCTCAACTAGTGCAGTTATAAACGAACCATTTGTGAAAGCAGCACAATTGATAGGAGCAGGTCTAAAGCACATACTGTTCAGAGAGATAGCTCCGAACATAATGGGAAGCATACTAACCAAAGTCACTCTGGATGTTGGATGGGTAATTCTGATTGGAGCCAGCTTGAGTTTCCTTGGTCTTGGAGCTCAGCCCCCAACACCAGATTTGGGAACAATGGTTGCAGAGGGAGCAAAGTATCTTCCATATTACTGGTGGATCTCTCTATTCCCAGCAGGTGCTATAGTCTACATAATCCTGGGTTTCAATCTGCTAGGAGACGGTCTGAAGGATGCATTTTTCAGCGAGTGAGGTTGTTGGAAAATGGGAGAAACCCTTCTGGAGATCAAGGGGCTTCACGTCTCATACACAGTGTATGGTCGCAGATATCATGTTCTGAACGGGATAGGACTCAGAGTTGAAAGGGGAGAAAAAGTTGGAATAATTGGAGAAAGCGGATGTGGAAAAACAACAACATTGAAGTCCATATTGAGAATTCTTCCCCAAAATGCTGTAATTGAAGGTGGAGACATTCTCTTCAATTCAAGGAGCATCTTGAAGATGAGTAGAGATGAACTGAGGAAAATCAGGAGAACAAGAATCTCAATGATATTTCAGGATCCTACAGCTGCTCTCAACCCAGTTTTCAGGATAGGGGAGCAGCTTTCCGATATAATAAGAGCAAAGTATGAAGAAGAGGGGAGGCGGATAAACAAGAAGGAGCTACAGCAAGAATCAGAGGAACTCATTAGGCAGGTTATGCTCCCAGAGCCAGAGAGAATACTTCGCAGCTATCCTTTTCAGCTCAGCGGAGGAATGAGGCAGAGGGTTATGATAGCAATGGCACTTGCTTCAGGAAAAGATCTTCTTCTGGCAGATGAGCCAACAACCAATCTAGATGTCACAATTCAGGACCAGATTCTCAAGCTAATTCACAAGATTGTAACTGAAAAAAAGCTCTCAATTGTTCTAGTCTCTCATGCTCTCGGAGCAGTGAGAAGAATGGTGGACAGAGTATATGTTATGTATGCGGGGACTATTGTTGAGGAGGGAAAAACTGAGAAGGTCTTTGGAAATCCTCAGCATCCTTACACTAGAATGCTGCTGGCTAGCGCTCCAAAGCTGAGTGGAGGAGGGATTTCAGAGGGAATTCCTGGAAGAGTTCCTGACTATGCCTCTCCTCCTTTTGGCTGCAGGTTCAATCCCAGGTGTCCCCATGTTATGCCTGCCTGTAGATATAAGCCTCCCAGAATGGTGGAAGTTGAAAATGATCACAGAGTAGCGTGCTATTTATATGATTTGGAGATGAAATAGCATGAGCGAAATTCTCAGCGTTATATCTCTTACAAAGCACTTCAAGACCCCAAAAGGTATAGTTCATGCTGTAGATGACATCACTTTCTCGGTGAAGGAGGGAAGGACACTTGGATTGGTGGGAGAAAGTGGTAGCGGAAAAAGCACTACTGGACATGTTATAGCGGGCATATACCCCCCAACAAGAGGAAAAGTGATTTTCAATGGAGTTGATATAAGCACTGATGCAAGAAGGAGGCCTCTTTTCATTAAGAAGCAAATAGGAATGGTATTTCAGGATCCCAGTACAAGTCTTAATCCAAAGCAAACTATTGAGGAAATTCTATCGCTTCCCCTGAAAGTTCACATGAAGATAACAAGATATGAGGAATTGAGAAAGGCAACAAAGGAACTACTGGAGAAAGTTCAGCTCCCATCAGATTATGTGAGCAGATATCCAAGAGATCTTGGAGGGGGAGAGAGACAGCTAGTAGCTATAGCGAGAGCCCTCGCTAGTGAGCCAAGGCTGATAATTCTCGATGAACCTACCAGTGCTCTGGATGTTAGCGTGCAGGCAAAAATAATCACAACTCTCATGAAGCTCCAGAAGGAAATGGGGCTGACATATATATTCATAACTCATGATTTAAGCCTGATGAGAAACGTAGCTGATGAGGTTGCTATAATGTACCTAGGGAAAATATACGAGCTTTCAGAAACAAGAGAGTTCTTCGAGAGGCCTCTGCATCCATATACAATGATGCTGATTTCCTCAATTCCAACTCTGTCTGAGGAGGAGGAGAAACTCAAGCCACCAGGGATTGAATCGAAAGGAGAGATACCAAGTGCTGTTGATCCACCGAAGGGATGCCGGTTCAACACAAGATGTCCATTTGCTAGTGAAAAATGCAGAGAAATTGAACCTGAATTCGAAGCAGTTAATGGAAGCAGAAAAGTTGCTTGTCACTATTGGAGGGAAATAGCTGGGAAACTGAGAAATCATGGAGGAGGACATAGGAGCGGTTAAAAGTAGTTTACCCTAACTTTTCTCAGCATTGCAGCTTTCTCTATCTGTTCTCTGAATATCCTGTTTCCAGCCTTCTTCTCCACATATGCGCTCTCTATTCCCTCATAGTTTTTGTCGAACATTTCTGAAAGGACCTTCTCGCTCAACCCCTCCCTAATCGCATGCTTAGGCGCTATATGGCCAAAACATACCCCCCTTGTCAAAGTGAGCTCAGTATGCCTTTCACTGTAGTGGCCACCCCCAAATCCAATTGCCTTCTCACATTCAGGCAGGCTATTCTCTGTGAGCAGCTCGTGAGCCTCATAGACTGTTTCGGCTACAAGAAAATGGAGATCTTCCCTTTTCCACATACTTTCATCGCTTCCAATCTCAATGAATGTTATTGGTTTGTTTAGGTTGCTTGGACCATGATGCGTAGCTTCATATGTAACTCTCAGCTCTCCCAGCAGTCCAGCCTTCTCAGCCCTCCTTCTCAACCCCTTCAGAAGAAAGCCATTGAGTCTGGGGAAGCTCATTGAGAGCTCTTCCCCCCTTCCTCCAAGAATTGCAGTCTTCAGGAGATTTCCTGTAGAGTGTACAGTCAGACATGGAATCTTCGACTCACTTCTGTGTCTCGATAGAATGAGGAAAGAATCAAATTCCTTGAAATTCTCCAGAAAGCTGAACTCAACAACGCTTTCCGCAAACCCTCTAACAGCTTCATCACCTACCATTCCCTTCAAGCTCTTGGCAATTCCAACTCCAGCTATGTCCTGCTCGCTATATGCATAAAGGATCCTCATCCCGAGCACCTAAGGAAAGCTTTTTTCCCCGAGCTTAAGAGCTTATCCATAAGGATCTAAAATGATAGAGGGTTTTATAGGTAGATTGAAGAGCAGCTATTGGATTGCAAGAACTTACTATGATATATCTGGCAAGAGATTAGTTATCCCAAGATATCTTGAGAAGATGGGCTCTCTTACCGCTATTAAGGAAGCAGAGGAATCAATTTCTATCGCAGAGAAAATTCTTCCAACTGGACTGGAGCTTTCTGAGTGTTTTGGAAGGCTAGTCCCCCTGCTATTTCCCTCTTCATTCGATGAAATCCTGGATCCTAGATCAGGACCGAAAATAAAAAGCGACAAGGTTGCTATGAGAGCCCTTGAGCTCATGAAAAGGCTGAGGGATTTAAGCGGAAGTGAGGATATTGGTGTTACTGGAGGCCTATTGGTGGGAAAAAGGACAGAAGATATAGATATCGTAGTCTATGGAAGAAGAACCTGCGAGCAAATATACGGCATCTTGGAAAGAGAAAATTTACTGGAAAAATATTCTGAGAGAGAAGCTTTTGAGCTCCTTATTAAGAGAGGACAAAAGCCAATAACAATGGAACTTATAGATAGAGAAGCTAGAAAGAGACTTCAGGGCAAGTACAGGGGAATTGATGTCTACATAAGGCTCATTCCAGCAATACCAGAGAAGCCCCTTGAATGCCAAAGAAAAGTGAGAAAGATTGGGGAGGTTGAAAGAAAGGTAAAAATTCTTGATGCCAGAGCAAATTATCTATATCCATGCAAATATATTGCCGAGGAAATCTCAACTGGTGCTAGGATATCAATACAATCCGATAGAGGAAGATTCTGCGAGCTGTTCGAAGAGGATGAGATAGCACTAGTTAAAGGCGAGCTTGAAGTTGTCAGTGAGGAGAACAAGAATGAGCTCTCGATATATTTATGGAGGAAGGAGCACTTCATGATTCCATTTAGGAAGGTTGTTTGAAATGAAGCAGCTATCTTCTCCAGGAAAATGGAGAAACGAACTGAAGGGATTCTATGTGGAATCTCTTGCTCTGCATAGGGCATTGGGAAACAGGCCTGCCTTTCTTGGAGTAAAAATCCTATCTGAGAAAGAAGGAGAAGCAAACGTCTATCCAGGAAGCAGAATTTATTCTTTGCTCCTTTCGAATTTCGGTTTAGTAGAGAAAGAAATTTTCCTCAACTTCACCAGCTCTCCAGGGCTTCTGCTAAATGCTTTTGAGGGCAGCAGAGTGAAGATCCATTGGGAAGAATATCCTCCAAGGATAGAAGGAGCATATATGATTGTCAGAGCTGTCGTAGAATCAGCTGCAATGGGGGATCCTGCTAAAATCATCTTGTCTCTAGAAGAAGAGTGGATAGATGAAAACAGCGTTTTTCCCCTCACGAGAGCTACTGGGTTAATGATTGAAGCTCTAATAGAAGCAAGCAGATTCGACATAGGAAGAAGAGAAGAGAGGATAAGAAATTTCCTTTTCTTCATCGATAGATTGAAGAGGGTTGCCGAAGATGAGACCTTGCTTTCAGCACTTGAGAAAATCGAAGGGAGAGCAAGAAAAAATGAAGAACATCGAGAGAAAGATTGAGAGGGCAATTGCTCTAGCAGTCATGCTGGAACCTACAGGTTGGGGTGTAGCCTTGAACGTTTCGAGGAAAAGAGATCATGACGACAAGAAGCTCCAGGATTTCGTGGTTTTCGGATATGATCTGGGAAGCATGATTATGGAGAAGCTCTACTCCGAGGATGGCAGCGGAAAAGGGTTCACAGAAATTGTTGAAGAGCAGAGCAAAATGTTTGGTACAAACTTAGCTTTTGGAGAGATCTTTTTGCTCTACCTGAATTCCTATGGAGCTCTATTCAATAGCAGCCTGAGTCCGGATACAGCAGCAGAAGGTGGGACAAGCCTTCTATATACAATGGACCCTGAGAACTATATCAAGGCAATAAGAATCTCATCCCCAAGCTTTATTGGAAGATTCTCATCTTCTATTATTCCCTCTGTCCTACAGATGTTTGAAGCAAAGGAAAGAAGAATGAGATTGGTTGATATCTTGAGGCTCAATCCATTTGATCCTGTATCATTTGAGACATCGAGAGGATTTCCATATACGCGATCTCTCTCAGCTAGCTTAGTAAAAAAACTATCTTGTCGAATACCAAGTTCGTCTGCTCTGGATTCTCTATTTTCCAGCCTTTGCTGCATTTTCACAGATTACCTAACTTATAGGAGAAAGGGGATAGAAAGAGCCGAAATCGCCTCAAGAGATTGCTGCTATAGCAATTCGGCAAATGAGTCCCTCGGATCGATCTCAGATCTGGTTGCTTTAACTCTCTTTTACTATTTTCTAAAGTGCTCCGGAGGGTGAGAGAACATGGTAAGGAAAACGCTGAAGGAATTCACGGATGTGAAAAGTGAGGAAGATGAATGCTGCCGCGAAGTTCTGAAAAAGCTTGAAGAAATTGAGCAAAGTATCTTTGCAATTGAGAAAAGACTAGAAGGATTGGAAGGAACTATAAAGGAAATGAAATCACCATTTTCCTCTAAAATTACTGATGAAATGGATGAAGCTCTAAAGCTACTTAAAGAAAGGGGGTTCGTGAGAGAGAGCGTCGACTTAGCTAAAACAAAGCAGGGCAGAAGGATAAGCGAGAGGCTCAGAGCTCTTGGAGCAATCGAGCTAAAGGGAAGCAGTGAGACGTATCTGATTCATCCAAGGAAATTCGAAGAGCTCTTGAAGCAGATAGAGAGCATCGATGAGAGCGATCCAATTTTGGCGTCGGAAAAAATGAAAGAGCTAAGGGATCTTTTCCTAGAGATGCAGAGAACTGGAGTAATATATTTCGATGCTAAGGAGAGAAGATGGAAACTCATATCCTAGAAAGGAGAAGGATTTCCCTCTACATACACGAATAGCCTTGTGCCCTTAAAGAGGGGATCTTTCTTAAGAGACCAGAGTAATAATTCATCATCGTCGTGAACTTCACAAATATGCTCTTCCTCTGCCAGATTTCTCAGAGTCCTTAGCTTCCAACTTCTTGGATCCTCATCTTCTGTTCTGAAAATGAACTGATAAACATCACCTGGACTGAGACCTCTGCTTTTCAGTTCATCCATGATTCTTCTTCTCTCCTTGAGAGGCCTCCCAGTTATTACAACTATTTTTCCTTTCTTCGCTCTCTCCTTGAGCAATAGCATTCCCTGAACAGGATCCTTTTCTTTTTCTTTCCCTAGAAGAACCCCATCCACATCAAATATATAGAGGCACTCATCCATCATAGCAACACCGGCAAAACAAAAACATCTTTCCCATCGCTCGAAACAATTTCAATAACCTTTCCAAATAGCAGCATGATTCCCACAATGCAGCAAGCAGCTGCATCTGCATAGTCCTTGCTCAGCTTAAGGGTCAATATCTTCTCCGCCATTTCTCTTGCATCGTGAAACCCCATAGCTCTGGCTGCACTTCTGGGATGAGTTTCAACAACTATTGCATCTTTTCGTAATTTTTTCATTACTTTGGAAATTTCGATCCCCCTCTTTGCCAGTTCCCTAATGCTTGGAAACGATACAGGAAGAACTTTTCCTCCAATCATGGTAACCAGCCTATCTAGATCTCTATATTTCTTCTCAACTGATAAGGGAGCGTCAATAACCACGATTATTCTATACCTTTTGGACTTTGCAATTGAATATTGAATTATATCATCGTTGCTCATTGCCTTTCTAAAAATGAACTTCCTCCCTCCCCAATGATATATGCATAAATAAGTTTCTCTACGAAGTGAGAGATCTATTCCAACTATTACGGCTCTTTCTCCCCAATTTGCTTTATTTCTCTTTCGGCCTGAGCTCATCCACAGGCGCCTTCTCAATAGGTTCCAAGTACTTTCTCAGGACCTTTGGTATTATCACTCTCCCATCTGCTTCCTGGAAGTTCTCAAGGATGGCAGTTATTGCCCTTGATGTTGGTATTCCCGTACCATTAAGCGTATGGAGATACTCTCTCCTTCCATCAGCAGCTCTTAGATACGTCAAATTAGCCCTGAAGGCTTGCCAGTCCAGCACTTGGCTAATACTTGCTATTTCCCTGTACTTTCCCTGAGATGGATACCAGACTTCAATATCATATTTCTTTGCAGCTGGAAGCCCAAGTTCACCACTCACAACATTCACAACCCTATAGGGAAGTTCGAGTCCTCTCAATATTTCCTCAGTATTTTCAACCATTTCATCCAGATGCTTCCAGCTGTTTTCTGGATGGGCAAATATGAATTGCTCTATCTTGTGAAACTGATGAACTCTGAATATCCCCTTTATATCTCTATTTCCAGCTCCTGCCTCTTTTCTGAAGCAAGGGCTCCAACCAACAAGCTTTAAAGGAAGCTCCTGTTCCTTCAGAGGATTTTCAAAGGCGAGGGCCATGAGAGGATGCTCTGCAGTTCCTATCAGGTTAAGATCTTCTCCCTCAATCTTATATATCATATCCTTGAATGAGGAATAGTCAATTGCTCCCTCAAGCACCTCGGTTCTAAGCATGTATGGAGGAATAACGGGAGTGAAGCCCTTTCTTGTAAGCAAATCAAGAGCATACATGCTTATAGCGAAATCCAGCCAAACTATATCCCCAATAAGATAATAGAATCTGGATCCAGCAACCTTTGCTGCCTGAAGAGTATCCCCCATCTTCAGAACTTTTTCTAGCATATCTGCATGTCCTACTATTTTCCTATTCTCAATTAATTCATACTCAATTTCAAAACCCCACCTTTTTGTCTGATTTAAGAATTCCTCTAGGCTTTCTCTCATAACTTTTGGCTTTCCCCAGAACCTAACAGGCACATTTTCTTCATCGGAAAAACCTACTGGAACATCATCTGCTAATATATTGGGGAGTTTCTTCATTGTCTCCATCCACTTGCTCTCTATCTCTGCCAGCTCTCTTTCCTTCATGGCAACTTTTTCCTCAATACTTTTGGCCCTCTGCAAAAGATCCTTTCTTGTACTTTCATCTTTGCTCTTGGAGATCTCCCTGCTGAGGAGATTATGCTCTTTCCTTAATTGCTCTATTTCTTTCATGAATTCTCTTCGCTTACTATCTATATCGATAGCTTCATGAACTATTGAAACATCCATTCCTCTTTTTCTGACCATTTCCATGTATTTTTCCGGAGAGCTTCTTATTACTTCTATTACTGTCCATCTGGGCATTGGAATGCACCTCTTCCTATGAATAATAGATGAGCATTTTTTGCTGAAATTTCATTTTTAATGCGAGCACTTATCATTGCTATGCACGCTCACATTCATGGAGCTCACTTGAACGGTATTCCTAATAAGCTTTTTAGCAAGGTTAAAAATAGCTGATCGAAGTACTTTAAATCAGTTTACTTTATGGTTTAGAGATCACGAATTTTGCTGCTTCTCTCAAAATGCTATCGAGATCGTTGAGAACGCTTATAGATGAGGATTTGAATTCAACAAATAGTATTTTATTCTCATAGCTTATTCGTAAAAAGTCCTTCTGATTCCTCAGAAATCCCAGCATATTGAAAAGCTTTCCAGCATCTTTCCCGCACATCGTGAAGTTCTTTCCCGCATATCTAATTTTTTCTCCCTCCTTACAGAACTTCTTTTTTCTCTCTATTGTGCTTGGCTTCAAATCCAAGTTCTCCACATACTCCACTTTAAGAATAAGCTTATCGTATCTCGAAGTAATTTTGGAAATCGGATAGTAGACCAGAGAGTGCCTGGGCAAGAGGAGGAGAACGGCTTCTGCTCTCTTTATTCCATCTCTATCCAGCCTATAAAGTGCTCGGAACCCGAGAGAAGTTCCCAGCAAAGTGTATATCTTATCTTTAGGCTTTAGCATTTTCTCTAGTCCTTCACTTATCTCCTTCATTTTCCTAACGTTCCTATTGTGCTCTCTAAAGAAAACAATCGGCATGAGAATGGCCAAAATTACTATGATAGCAAGAAGTACATATTCTATGTTCATTCTATCACCTTCACTTCTCTCAAGAGGTGAAGTAATCTCTCCTTACCAATAATATTCGAGCTATCATGAGACGGAATCAAGACTATTGGGATACCTTGATATTGACTTCTAATTCTCTCTAAAACATCTCTGTCTCTGCTTTCATTATACTTGTTTAGCACGATTCCGATAATTTTCACCATTTTCTTTTTTAGCTCTACAATTAATCTTTCCATATCCAAAAGAGGTAACCTTTCAGGAATTGTCACTACAAAAACTCCAAACTCTTTTGAGTCTCTCAGCAAATTTATTTTTGTGGAGACTTCTTCCCTCATTTTCAATAGCTCATACAATATTTTATCGTCAATCTCTACTTTTTTTCCCATCTTTATAGAGTCGATGGACTCCTTCAACCCAACTATTTTGGCTCTAAGCTCAATGAGCTTCTGTAACCACATTTCCTGGATCCACGGAAAGCTCAAAATCCTTAGGGTAGGTCCCGTTGGTGGAGTATCCACAATTGTAACCACATCTTCCTTGAAATAGGAAAACAAGTGCTCAGCAACTGCCTCCTCCTCAATCCCAGGTGCATACTTCAAAACATCAAAGAACTTCTCCAGATTCAACGCACTGGTTGCTTTGTAAGTTCTTTTGAGAAACTCGCTTTCCTTTCTTAAGTAATTTTCAACCAGAATATCCATATTCAACTCGGCAGCTCTTAAATTATCGAGAATTTTCCTTTCTTCGTGACTGAGCTCTGTCTCAAGAACGTCTCCCAAGTGATGAGAGGGATCTATTGAAACAACACGAACATCTTTTTCATATGGTGCTATTGCAAGGGAAAGAAGGGCAGAAAATGTTGTTTTTCCCACACCCCCCTTTCCTGTTACCAATATTACCCTGCTCAAGCCCTCCTTCGAGCTCAGCAGCAAAATCTCAAGCCTCCATATTCAGTATACCGAACAAATCTCCAAACTCATCATCCAGGCGATTTGCCTTCGCTATCATGTGTTTTATATCTTCATTCAGCAGTGGGATCAATCTGATTGTTATTGAAGCAGGAACAGGAAGACCCACGAAGCTTCCAATAGCAATAACGGAAAAAATATTCACAAGCTCTGAATACATTCCTTCTAGAGAGGAGATCGCTTGTTGTCCTGAATAAATTCTAAAAAAACTAACTAAAGAGGAAAAAAAGAGCTTAATTTTTTTAAGCAGTAGCATTTTTATTTTTCCTCCTTTTTGCAGCAACATTTAGGAATTCTGCCATCAGCATTAGGTCGAGAGCTACTAGTATAATCACTATAACAGTCAGAGCTAATCCCATGTACATCGTTGACATATTGCCAGCAGCTAATCCCTTTGTGAAAGTTGGATATGCTACATTCAGCAGATACCAAACTAAAGCCGTTGTCACAGTTCCCCAGAGGAAGAATGCTGGTATGAATATTGCTAGTGCTACCTTCATAGGCTTTTTCAATACGTAAAAGACCCACGAGGATGTAGTAATTAGAGCAAGAGCAGCTAATAGCTGGTTTGCTCCCGAGAAAGCTGGCCAAACATATGAGATCGATCCTGTATATGCGAGGCTACCCCCTATTGCCAGTGGAATCAGAGATGCTATATATCGATTGTTCAATATAGAATGCAGCGTCGGTGTTCTATTTCTAAGAGGCTCAATGATCTCCATCCATGTGAACCTTGCTAATCTATTAGCGGTATCAAGCACAGCGAAATCAAAAGTTGCAAACCATAGACCAGCAAATATTGCTCCGTATATTATGTCAATACCGAAGGCATTGTGAACAACAATTCCGTATCCTTGGGTGAATGCTCCTAGAGTATTAGCAACAACAAACGTGAATGGATTTTTATCAACTCCAGCTGGCCAAGATGTTGTTGACGAGAGCATTTGAAAACTTTGGGGAAGAGTGCTGGCAACGGAAAAAGCGACTACCAGAGCTACTAGACCCTCAGTGAACATCCCCCCATATCCTATCATGAGGGCATCGAGTTCGCTGCTCAACTGTCTTGCTGTGGTTCCAGAAGCTACTAAACTATGGAAACCTGAGAGAGCTCCACATGCTATAACGAGGACAATTACAGGCCATACTGGAGATGGCTTGTATCCTACAAGAGGTTGAGTTAGTGATGTTACTGCAGGTATTTGTATACTAGCCATTGATACAATCAATGCAACGGCTCCAATTATTATCCCTCCCCACATTATGTATACGTTCAGGAAGTCCCTCGGTTGCAGCAGATACCAAAGTGGAAGCCACCCAGCTAGCCATCCAAATATAAGCAGGAGAGTTACCCATACATTGTAGTTTGTAATGACCAACGGAATGTGGTATCCAACGTAAATAGCTCCAATAATTAGCAGAAGTCCTACTGCAACAGCATAGGGCAGGGGAAAGTTCAGCTTATAAATTAGCACTCCAACAATTATGGCTATTGGCATGAAAAGCATAATCGCTGTAGCAACCTGAGGCCTAGTCATAAAAACATTAACATCAAAGATGACGAAAGCAGCAATAATAAGAATTAACGAGAACAGCATAAACCAAAGGAATATGTACTTAACTCTGTCTGAGAGAACCTTTCCAGCAACAGTTCCTATGGTCTTAGATTCATATCTAATCGAGGACATCAAAGCAAGATAGTCATGAACAGCTCCTATAACTGCATTAGCAAGAAGGATCCACAGGAAAGCCGGCAACCATCCCCAAGCCATTGCCATAGTGGGTCCCGCAATGGGCCCAGTTCCTGCTATTGCTCCTACATGATGTCCGTAGAGCACATATTTGTTGGCAGGAACGTAATCAATACCATCAAAAAGCCTATGAGCAGGTGTTATGTTTTTGTCGTCAGCATTTACTACTCTTTTTTGTAGAAAACGACCATACGTAAAATAAAAAGCAATATACCAAACAACAGCTACCAATAAAAGAAGCAAGACATTCATTTTTGCTCCCCTTCCTTAGCTCCAAGTGCCTCTTTCCTCACTCTTGAAAGTACTTCCTTTGGAACCTCACCGAGCCAATATCCTGGGCCTGCTATGAGCAAATAAGTTCCAACAATGAAGGTTAGAGAGTCCTCCCCAAAAATTCCTCTCGGATTGTGGGTCAATCCTATGTAGAGGCCATGAAGGAGAAGCACTGCCCCCAGAAAAGTCATTATCATTCCTAGTATATTCTTCAATCCCAAACAGCACTTCACCCCCTATTTTTCAAGTTAAGATAAAATATTATTAAAAAAATTTAAATATATAAAGTTATCTCAAATTTTTTAATAATATTTCAAATAAAATTCTATCATTATATACCTAATATACCTATAATTTTTATTCTAATTTTTATTTTTAACCTAATTTAGAAAATCATTTAGGGTTTAAATTTTCAGTATAAGAAAAATATTTTAATAAGAAAGCCGCGGCCGGGATTTGAACCCGGGACCTCTGCCTTACCAGGGCAGCGCTCCACCAGGGCTGAGCTACCGCGGCACTTTCGGTTATGAATTTCTTTGCTTCCTAATTATCTTTTCGTTGTTAATTTAATAAGTCATAATAACCTATCATCTATTTTGTGAGAAAGGTGGGAACAGAATGTCAAACTTCAATATAAACGGCACAAGAGTTCTCGTTACAGCTTCGACAAGAGGGATAGGCTTTGGGATTTCAAAGGTACTATTGGAAAATGGAGCTAGAGTTGTTATAAACGGAAGAACAAAAGAAGGGGTTTCCAAGGCACTTGATAGATTGCCAGAAACACACAGGAGCAGAGCGATTGGAGTAGTAGCTGATATAACAAAGAAGGAAGAAATCAGTAGGCTCGTTAGAGAAACTGCTCAGAACTTAGATGGACTTGATTCATTAGTTTACGTCACAGGACCTCCAAGGCCGGGATACTTCAGCGATCTAAGCTATGAAGACTGGGAAGAGGGGATAAAGCTACTTGTTACTTCGGCAATTTTCTTGGCAAGGGAGACTATACCATATCTGAAAAAATCAAGTAATCCCTCCATGGTATTTTTAAGCAGTATAGCAGTGAAGGAACCCATACCCAACATTGCCCTTTCAAACGTTCTGAGGATAACTGTTCATGGTCTTGTGAAGACCCTATCCAGAGAGCTTGCTCAATATGGGATAAGGGTCAATGCTGTCCTTCCAGGTCACATAGAAACGGAAAGATCTATTCAACTTGCAGCCGATAGAGCCAGGAGAGAGGGAAGAAAAATAGATGAAGTTCTAGCTGAAATGAGCAAGGAAATTCCGCTCGGTAGGCTAGGAAGACCAGAGGAAGTAGGCTATGCAGTAGCATTTTTGATAAGCCCCTTTGCCTCCTACATAACAGGTGCCTTCATCCCAGTAGATGGAGGAATTCTGAGATCACTTTAAGTTATTTTTTCCTGTGAGATAGATCAAACATAAGTTAATTTTCCTGGCAAAGCGGTTTATTGATCTAATAGAATAAGTTCTCAAAAATTTTTGAAATATTTTTTCACATATTCATTTTATTGCGAGAACCATTTTTCTTTTAGCTTGAAAATTTAAATTCACTAGCGTTAGAATACTATATGGAGAAAAAAATAATAATATCTATACTGATTGTCCATAAGGAGGTAAAAATTGATGGTTAGAGACAAAGCAATTGGTATATCATTGCTTGCCATTTCTGCCCTAGTTATAGTTCTTTATGCATACCTTGTATTCCTTACCACTTATGACATTTTACTTCTAAAATTGACAGGATTTCTTGCTATTGCTGGAATATTTGGAATTCTCGCTTGGATCGGATATACCCTAGCTACAACTCCACCTCCAAAGCCAATTGAAGAGATAGAGAAGGAAATAGAGAATGAGCTCAAAAAGCTCGATGAAGAAAGCAAGAAGGAAGAGCAGGAGAAAGGGCAATCATAAAATAATTCAGCATGTTCTCTAAAATAAAGAGAAGCCGCCGGCGGGGATCGAACCCGCGGCCCCCGGCTTTCTCTGGCGACCTCCTTTCTATTTTACTACTTCACCGTACGAGGCCGGTGCTCTACCGGGCTGAGCTACGGCGGCAGACAGATCAATTAATTCCTCTTTTCTCTTAGAGAATCAAAAAAATTATAAAGCTTTGCTTAGAACAAAGAGCTGGAGCAAGATGATCGAGATGGCTCCCCTGACTGCCTTCATATTAATAAACACAAAAATCGGAAAGGAGGATATAGTCTCTCAGGAAATAAATGAACTTATTAAGAATTCACATGATCTCAAGGAAGGAAAGGCTTATTCTTTATTTGGAGAATATGACCTAATTGTTGTTATAAGTGCTGAGAGAATAGAATCAGTAGAGAAGTTCGTCTCAGCTCTGAGAAAGATGGAGAATGTAACTAGAACTACTACGCTTGTTTCAAGCACATAATAAAAATAACTTAGCACTCAGATTAATCAACGATTTTCAGATATTAATACTAATAATTTATTTATATTATTCTTGATTAATTGATTATAGGTGATTTTAATGAGCTGGGTAGGCGAATCTCTCGAGAAGCTCAGAGAAAAGAGGCCTCTCGTTCACAACATAACAAATTACGTTGTAATGAATACTACAGCAAATGCGCTTCTAGCAATAGGGGCTTCTCCCATAATGGCCCATTCTCCGGAGGAGCTCAATGATATAGTTTCCATGGCCGATGCTATAGTTATCAATATTGGAACACTTGATGAAAGATGGATCTACTCTATGCTCAAGGCAGCTAGAATAGCTAGCGAGAACAAGAAGCCTGTAATTCTAGATCCAGTTGGAGCAGGTGCCACAAAGCTTAGAACAGAAATATCTCTTATGCTGCTAAGCAGCGGAAATATCAGCGTTGTGAAGGGCAACTATGGAGAAATCCTTTCACTTCTCGGAGAAATGGGAAAGACCAAGGGAGTAGATTCAGCTGCTTATGTACCTGAAAGAGCAAAGAGCATAGTGAAGGAAGTAGCAGAAAAGTACAATGTTGTTGCTGGAATAACGGGGCCCATAGATTTTGTAAGTGATGGGAAGGAAGTCTATTCAATACAAAATGAGATAACCAAGGTAAGAAATGTTATCGACAGAGTTACAGGCTTAGGATGCATGGTTTCCGCCATTATTGGTGCTTTCCTTGCAGTTGACACTCCTCTGAGAGCAACGATTGGAGGGATGGCAGCATTCAAGGCTGCATCTACTTTGGCAGCCACGGAAACCCAGCTGCCAGGAAGCTTCCACATAAAGCTATATGATTGGTTATTTAAGATTGACGGAGAATCCATAAATAATACAGTCAAAATAAACAAAATTCTCTAGCTTTTACCAAACCGAAAGCCTCTCCTTTAGGACAGGAGGAAGTCAGAAGGATCTTTTCCCCAGATATGAAAATTTCAAAAATCCTATTATCATGAAATCAAAGAATTTAATCCTAATACCTTCCAAGCTGCGAGAAAGATTTTCTTTATATATGAAAAAAGGCTGAAAAATCATTAAGGATGATTAATTTGCCAGAGCTAATAAGAATAGAGGGAGTCTCGGTCAAACCTCTGCCAGGTAAGCCTGGAAGCTATACAGTAAGAGTTTTTATAAAGAATGTTGGCGATGAAATCTCAGAAATAAATAGTGTGTACGTTTTCAATATATATGGAAACGTTTATTGCGCGGACATTTTTCAACTAAAGCTCTCACCGGGAGAAGTTAACTCAATTACGCTAGAATGCGAGCTGGAGAAGATGGCTCAATATTTTGTGAAAGCTTCTACTAAGAAAGGCTACGAATCTCTCTATTCAATATCTCTTTGAAATAAAAGAGAACTCATATTAATATATCGCTTTATTTCAGATCATCTGATAAGTAAAAATAAAGATATTGAAGGTTTTAATAGGCTAGTTTGAGAAAAAATTAGGGAGTGATCATTAAAATGAAAATTTACCTAATACAACATGCTATTGGAACATTTGCTGTCAAAGAGGACGGCTCTCTTGCTGATTATGAGCATGAGGCAAAGGACATCGATGAAAACGTAGAACAGCTCCTCAAATACGAAGCAGGACAGCCAACGAGCAGCATGATCAGGCTCATTGAGCGAATGAATAGGAGCGATGAGATACTTGTAGAGATAGAGGGAATTGCTAGGGCACTTAGCACGAGCTATCAGGGTCTTCAGATATATGTAAGGCCGCATGAGGAGATTTTCAGAAAATTCAGACAAAGCATTGAAGAAATAGCCGTTCAAACAGGATACTTTAAAACGAAGGAAGAATATAGAAGCTTCATGCACCTTCTATCAATGGAGTATACTAGGAGGAAGCTTAGAAAGGCTGCACAGAAAAGAGATCAACTAGCAGCACAGGCGATAAGAGCAATTGATGATTTGGATAAGACTTACAATCTATACGTCATCAGGTTGAGAGAGTGGTACAGCGTTCATTTCCCTGAGCTCGATAGTCTAATTCCAAATCATGAGCAATACGTGAAGCTAGTCATGGAGCTAGGTCACAGGGAGAACTTCACGGGCGAGAACCTTTTAAGATTGGGCATATCGCAGGACAAGGTTGAAAAAATAGAGAGTGCAGCAAAAGAAAGCATTGGAGCTGATCTCAGTGACTTTGACATAAAACCAGTTCAAACGCTAGCTAGAATGGCTTGGGATATATATACGCTGAGGCAAGAGCTTGCCGATTACATAGATGGAGTTATGAAGGAAGTTGCTCCAAATATAACTGCTTTGGTAGGAAGCCTCCTAGGAGCCAGACTTATAAGTTTAGCAGGAAGCCTTGAATCCCTAGCCAGGCTTCCAGCTAGCACCATACAGGTTCTAGGGGCAGAGAAGGCGCTTTTCAGATCGCTGAAAACGGGAACAAAACCGCCTAAGCACGGAATCATTTTCCAATATCCTGAAATCCACAAGGCGCCAAGGTGGCAGAGAGGTAAAATGGCTAGAACTCTAGCAGCTAAGCTAGCAATAGCAGCCAAGGTCGATGCGTTCACAGGAAGATGGATCGGAGATAAGCTTGTTGAAGATCTCACGCGGAGAATAGAGGAGATAAAAAAGCTCTACGCTAAACCCCCACTCAGAGCAGCAGCCCCCCAAAAGGAAGCAGTCAGGCCTCATAGGAAGGAGGAAAGGAGAGGAAAAGGAGGAAAGGAAAGGAAAAAGAAATTTGGAGGTAGATGAAAATGAGCGAACCAGTAAAAATTAGAGAGCTCGAGATCAATAGGAGAATATATGAAATAGAGTTCGACGATGGCTCGAGAAAGCTATCAACGATGAACCTTGTTCCTGGAAAAAGGGTCTATGGCGAAAGACTCTATAGGATAGCGGGTGTAGAGTACAGGGAGTGGATCCCATATAGAAGCAAGCTAGCAGGGGCAATATTGAAAGGTCTCTCAGCCGTTCCAATAGAAGAAGGCAGCAAGGTTCTCTACTTGGGAGCTGCTGCAGGAACGACACCGAGCCATGTTAGCGATATAGTTGGAAACAACGGGATAGTGTATTCTGTCGAATTTGCCCCAAGAGTAATGAGAGAGTTTCTTCTTGTGGCGAAGGATCGAAGGAATCTAGTGCCAATCCTAGCAGATGCTAGATTACCCTCAACTTACTCTCACATCGTTGATCTATGTGATGTCATTTACGCTGATGTGGCTCAACCAGAACAGGCATCTCTTGTCATAGAGAATGCCAAATGGTTCTTGAAGGATGGAGGGCACGTTTTCCTTGCTATAAAAGCGAGGAGCATTGATGTCACGAAGGAACCTACAGAAGTGTTTAAGCGTGAGATATCCACTCTTGAAAAGGGAGGATTTGAGACGATAAGCGTCGTTCATCTAGACCCATATGATAAGGATCACGCTATGGTTCTCGCTAAATACAAGGGAAAGTAGGTGCAGGATCTGTAGATGGAAGGAATACATGACAGCAATGCAATAGCTAAAATAGAAATGAAAGTATTGGAGGATCTGAAAAGGATAAATGATGATGTTGTTGAGTACATAACATTAGAAAATGCTAATAATAAGGACATGGAAATAGCATTGAAGTCTGGGGAAAAAATAATACTCAGATGCGAAGACATTGAAAAACTGAAGAGAAAAATACCAGGTCATCTCAGGTCCAAATTGAAGCTTCCAATTGAGATAAATATAATAATCAGCGAAGAGCAGATCATGTATAGAATTAATGGAGATCTATGGCAGATTAGGATGGTGAATTACATAAGGAACGAGAAGCTAATGTGGAAACCATCCGAAGAAATCAATGCGGAATATCTCTCAGACCTTATCACTAACTATCCCTCGCTGATCAGGTTAAAGCTGGTGATGAGGTGATAAAAATGAAGCTGAGCGAAGAAATATCTGCTAGACTACTCAGAGATATCTTCGAGGAAGTTCATAATGAGCTGAAAAAGTCAAATTTTAGATATGTAAAGATCGAAAGGCCCGAGAGATCGGATAAAAGGAGCATCGACATAATAGCATGGTCTCAGAACGATAACAAAAAGAGGATACACCTAAAAATAACTGTGGATAGTGCTCAGATCAGCGGGGATGAGTTGAGAGATCTCAAGGCAATGAGCAGAGCCTCGAGCTCTAAGCCTCTTATCATAGGAGAGTTTGAGAGGAAAATCGATCTGCATGATGAAGTAATATACATGAAAGACGATGTTCCAGTGATAAATCCAACAACTCTCAGCAGGTTACTGGAAAAATCAAAAGATTTGTACATAATATCAAGGAGAGGCGAATTCGTAGTGAAGATAAAGGGAGAAAAGCTTAGGAAGAAGAGAGAAGAATTGGGTTACAGCCTGGGTGAAGTCGCAGAAAGATTGGGAGTTTCCAGAAAAGCAATATACGAGTACGAGAGGAATACGTTTGGAGTTAGAATTGATTATGCGGAAGATCTTCTTGATATGTTTGGTGAGGACATAGCAGAGCCATTCGACATATTCTCACATGAGCCCAAAATTGTTCCATCTCAGGAGAAAGTGGAGAGCAGAGTTGAAAGGGAAATAGCTGAAGTTTTGAGAAGCTTGGGAGCAGATATCTATAGTACTAAGAAAACATTTTTTGATTTAGCGGCAAAGGTTGGAAGCAAGGGACTCTTGATAGGCTATGAGAGAGCCTCATCTCCACTTAGCATAAGAGAAAAAGCAGAGGAGCTTGCCAAAATCAGCGAGTTTGATGATATAATGGGGATCATTGTCCTTAGAGAGGGAAGCGAGAAAATGAGGGAGCTGAGCGAAGGAGAAGTGAAATATGTTGAGGAGAGAAGAATTGGGAGTATAAAGGAACTCATATGAAGAATGTGAATTTCAGGCTCTAGTTCTCTCTCATTTATATACTAAATCCTCAATTCAAGTGAGGAAAAGTCTAAGGAGCAGTCATTTCATTCTACGGTGATTAAATTGGTTGTGAAAATATTCATCACAGGTCCTCCTCGCTCTGGAAAGACTACGCTAATAAGAAGACTTCTCTCATTCATGAATGAGCACAATATATCATATTCTGGATTTTTCACTCCAGAAATTAGAAAGAATGGCTTCAGAGCAGGTTTCCAGCTCGTCTTCCTTCCATCTTGGAGAACAGTAGAGCTGGCTTCAATAGAGAAAAAACCTGGATATGAAATGAGGCATGGAAAGTATTGGCTAAATCCAGCAGCTGGAGGAGAAATTTTATCTGCTCTGAGCTCCGCTATTGAGAGTAGCAGCGTCCAGGTCATTGTCATAGATGAAATAGGCCCTATGGAGCTTGTATATCACAAAGCAGAAGAAGCCTTTTTGGAGGCAATTATTTCAGATAAGAATCTTCTTTCCACATTTCACATTTCATTGAAATTTCGCAGTCCAAGACTATATGCAGAAATAAAAGAAAAGGGAAATATAATAAACCTCGGCGAGATGGAAGCAGAGAAGGCATATTCAGTTGCCTCAACCCAGCTTAGTTCATTAGGGAGGCAATGAGAGCATTTGTAAGAACATCTTCAGCTCAAACTCAAAAAGGGGAAAATGAATTGATGGAGAAAATAGCGAGGGAGGGAAAAGCGCTATTTTTCATTCCAATTTCTCCCTCATTCATGAGACGGGATGGAAAAATAGAACCTTCTTGGATGCCTTTCTTCTACAATCCATATTCTGTGCTTAATAGAGATCTGACAGTTCTAGCAATTAGGGCCTACCGCAGGAAAGAGGGAAGAATAAGGACTTTTGTTGAACCTCTTTCAGGTATTTGTGTGAGATCTATCAGAGTTCTTCTGGAAGCATCTGAAGAAGAAACAATGGCCTACGCTTCAGACATAAACCCACTAGCAATCGAACAGTGCAGAAGAAATGCAGAGCTAAATCATCTTCGAACTAGGATGTTTGCAGAGAGAAACGATGCTAGACTCTTCCTACTTTCACTTGATAGCAACGGCGTTCCAGTTGACTCCATTGACATAGATCCCTATGGAAGTCCAATATACTATTTTGAATCTGCTCTTAAGGCCATTGGAAAAAAGGGAATAGTGAGCGTAACTGCTACAGATCTAGGCGCTTTAACAGGAAGGTACAAAGATGTAGCTCTCCGAAGATATGGTTCCAATCTAACAAGAACACAGTTTTCAAGAGAAGTAGGAACTAGAGTTCTCATAGGATCCTTTGTTCGCACATCTTCATATTTGGATAGAGCAGCTCACCCTCTTTTCTCTTTTTACCATGAGCACTTCCTCAAAGTGCTATTTCTTGTTAGAAGGGAGAGAAATGGAGCTACAAGAGCAATGGAGAAACTGGGCTACTTATGCATAAATGAGGAAGGGGGCATCTCTTCAATCATCAACTTGAACGATTTTGGAACAGATGAGTGCAAAAAAGCAATAGGGCCTCTCTGGATAGATAACATTTGGAATGAAGAATTTACTGAGCAAATGAAGAATGAGCTGAAGGACTCACAATATCTTTCTAGTGAATTGAAGAGAACCCTCTCTTTGATAGAAAGAGAAATCAAAGTAAATTCCATCGGCTACTATAGAATCGATGAAGTGTGCTCAGCGATGAGAAAAAACATTCCCCCCTTCTCAGTCTTGATAAACGAACTGGAGAAAATGGGATACAGGGCTTCACGAACACATTTTGATAAAAGGGGAATTAGAACAAATGCTCCACTAGAAGACCTGAAAAGGGCAATTGAAGAAGCTTCAAGCAGATTATAATGATATAGGGCAAAATCTTGAAAAAAATTCGAAGCAGAAATTTGACAAAAAGTTTTTTCTGCATTGAGAGAAAATAACATTGAGCGGATGAGGTAGGGAAAAATCTGAATGGTGAGGAAAAGGCATTTGTCCGACGCTCGGTTATTACTTATTTTCTCCAAGCATTTTCCTGAGCTCCTCATCTATCAATCTTGCAACGAGCTCTCCAGGAGCTTTTCCTCTCAACTCCCTCATTGCCAATCCCATCAAAACGTTTTTCGCCTTTCTTTCCTTCTCCCTAATAACATTCTCATTCTCTCTAATTATCCTTCTAACAAATGCCCTCACTTCCTCCTCGCTCATACTCAGAAGTCCTGCCCTCCTTGCAAGCTCCATTGGGTCGCTTCCAGGTTCCTGTGCTAGAAGCTTTACAAGCTCTGGGAGTCCCTCCTTAGTTATCTTACCATCAGCCAAGAGCAGGAGAGAGTCCAAAAGCTCCTTCTCCCCAACTCTTTCTACCGGTACTCCCTCCCTCTTCAGAGAGATCATGTGAACCATGAGAAGTGAAGCAACAGTGGTAGCATCAACCTTTCCATTTAACCTCTCAATAAGCCTTTCAAAAAGCTCCTGTTGCTCTCCTCCAACAAGCCTTTCAGCTAAGCTTAGGCTCAGGCCTAGGTTCTCCACGTAATACTTCAACTTCTTTTCTGGGGTTGGGGGGCGAAGTGATTCAGCCTCTCTAATTATTTCATCTGTGACAACAATAGGTGCTATATCCGTCTCCGGATACATTCTCGCAGCTCCCGGCTGGGGTCTCATGAATTTGCTTGTTCCGTCGGGAAGAACAGCACGTGTTTCTTTTGGAACCCCCTCTAGAGCCGCTTTAATTCGTTCAACAGCCGCTTTAAGTGAGCGAAGAGCTTTATTCTCTTCATCTACAATTAAGATGAAGCTGTCCTCGCTTGGATTCCCCCCTATAGTTTCATAAATTTTTTCAACCTCTTGCTCTGTTATTCCATATCCAGGTAGCTCATCTCCATGGAATAAACCCATGACATCCCCATAGAATCTAGCATAATCGGCCAGTTCAGTTCCAAAGCGTCTATTCGGTTGAAGCTCATACTTTAGTAGCCCTTTGAATTTACGTAGAAGCACAGCGTATGCTTTTCCTCCTGGCTTTGATAGGTTCTTTTCCACTATTTTGCTCTTTGACTCTTTTAGTATATGTGAAACATCGATTGGAACGAATGAAATTTCTCCCTTATTTATTCCTCTCTTCCTCATCTCTTCTCTTAGCTCAAGAAGTCTCATCTGTCTAAGTGCCTCATATGCGATAGCCTTTGGAAGCAGTTCCAGCTCTTGGACTCCTTTTATCTCTACTTTTTCCCCTCCCTCTATCGAAACGTTAAGATCTTGCCTTATGCTTCCGATTCCTCTCCTGACATTTCCAGTGAGCCTGAGAAGAGTGCCTATCCAAGAAGCAACTTCTTGTGCTTCCTCTGGACTCTCTATGTCTGGAGCAGTCGAAATTTCTATCAAGGGAATTCCAAGCCTATCAAGAATATAGGAAGTTCTATCTCCTTTTTCCTCTCCTTTTCTAGCGGCATCTTCTTCAACACAAATGGTCTGAATCTTATGCTTTTTCCCCTTTACCTCGAATTCCCCTCCTATGGAAACAAGAGCAGTTCTCTGAAAACCTGTTGTGTTCGAACCATCAATGACAATCTTTCTCATCACATGAATTTCGTCGACGGGTGTTGAATTAAGAGCCAGGGCTATGCCAAGAGAAATTTTGATAGCTTCCAAATTCATCTGATGAGGCGGCTCTTCATCTGCCTCAACCAGACATGATGCTTGTCTTGGGGCATGATACTCATAGCTTTTTCCTTTCTGCCATTCAAAATAAGCAGCTATGTCCACTTCTCCAAGCTCACTTCTTGTTGGTCTCAATCTTCGTTCGAACACCTCCTCTTCTCCGCCTTCTATTAATACTGCAGGACAGTTGCAGAATAGCTTTCTATGCGTGTGGAGTTGCTGATGAATTTCCAATCCTACTTTCAGTCCCAGCTTTTTCCAATCAATAGCATTTTCCATTTTCGACACCTCAATCATGCTTCCACTTGGGGAAATAGGAAGGAAGCTCCCTATCTTCGATCTCTCCAGCAATATTTTTCAACAGAACTTCCTTCACTTCTTCATCTCTGAAGTTTCCGAGAGCCCAAGAGAGCTTCACCAGAGCTGTTTCAGGTATCATGTTCCCCAGTCCAATTACTCCAGCTTTTAGTAGAAGCCTGCCCGTGCTGTACACATTTAGGTTAACAGAACCAAAAATGCATTGAGAAGTCATAACAACAGTAACTCCTTTTTCCACTGCATTCTTTATACCTTCAATGAGCCCCTCATTTACATGACCTAGTCCAGTTCCCTCAATTACTAACCCCTTAATACCTCTTTCTACGAGGAAATCTAAGATTTCACTTCTCATACCTGGATAGAATTTCAGAAGTGCCACCCTGTCGGAGAAGTGCAGCTTCACTTCTTCCTGGGGATACTCTCTTTTATTACCGCACTTTCTAGCATCATTCCTCAACTGAACAATTTTGCCAGAATAGGGATAGATTTTTGCTATTGGAAGCGAGGAGATGCTCTGGAATGCATCTCTCCTACTCGTATGCATCTTTCTCACTCTTGTCCCCCTGTGAGCTAGGGCATACGTATCACCACTTTCCCCATGCATTACTGCAGCAACTTCACATATGTCTGCGCTTGTGTATATAGACCCAGCTATTAGGTTGAAAGCTGAATCGCTGCTAGGCCTATCGCTGCTTCTCTGAGAGCCCAGAATAGCTACAGGAGAGGGTATCTTACCAAGCGCAAAGCTTAAGGCTGCTGCTGTATAGCCAAGAGTATCTGTTCCATGAGTTATAACCACTCCCTTTTCAGGATCATTCTTTAGAATCTCGTGAACATGACGTGAAATGATTTCCCAGTGCTTGGGTTCCATATTTTCACTGAAAATGCTCATTAGAATCTCGCTGGAAATTTCCGCTATTTCTCCCAGTTCGGGAATCATCTCCAAGAGCTCCTCAGTGCTGAGGACTGGTGTTACTCCTCCTGTAATGTAATCAATTTTGCTTGCTATTGTACCTCCAGTTGCTATGATGTGCACTCTTTTGCCTCTCTTTTTTCCTCCCGCAGGTGCCTCAAGCTCAAATCCTTCAGCTCTTACCCTTTTGCCTTCAGGAAGCTCCTCCACTTTAAGTATGTTGTTAATTTTTATTCCTACATTGTAGCCATTGTCAAGTTTTATAGTCACATAGCCAGGATCGAAAATCTCATATCTTTGTAACACCAGACCCTCAAGAACTAAGCCATTCTTTGTCTCAATTTTTACTCTTTTCCCAGGAACAAGCAATGAGTCTTTCTCAGCTCTATCCAAACTGAACCCCTCTATTCAATACTGCTCTCCTCTAACATAATTTTTTGAACTAAATATTATCAATGCTCTACTTGAAGAAAAAAGATTCGAAATAGAATTGATTGAATTGAGGAAGAGCTATTTTTTCTGCATCTCTTCCGAGCTATCTTCTGTGCCGCTGTAGAGAGCTATTAAATCTTCAAAGGTGATCCTTCCCTTTGTCTTAAGCTTCTCCTCGGCTTCTTTTCTTTTCTTCTCTAAAATTTCACTCTCTCTCTTCTTGTAGATGCTCTCTCTTATTGCAGCGCTTCTTTCCTGAAGCTTCTTGAGTTCCTCATATTTCTGATCGATCTTTTCCTTCAGAGAGTTCAGAGTACTGCTCTTCTCTGTTATCTGCTTCCCCAGTTCATTTATTTTTGGAGAGATCTCATCCATCCTCTCCGAAAGCTCTTTTAGCTTCTTTCTTACACTATCCAGCTGTGCTATTTTCCCTCTCATCCTCTCCTTGACATCCCTCATCTTTATCTTGAGGCTTGCTAGCTCTGCCTTCAGTTCCATGTTAACTGAATCAAGTTCCTTGGCCTTCATCAGCTTCTCATATAGCTGTGTTAACCGCTCTATTTCTAGCAACAGCTTTTTTTCATCCTCTACTGAAAGAGGTGTAGTTTGCTGTTTCCAAGTAAGCTGATCGATCTTCCTTTTCAGTGCGCCTAGAGAAGTCCTATTTCCATCCTTTTCTGCGCTCAGTTTAACTTCATTGTTCTTCCTCAACAGCTCTGCTATCTCTTCGTACCTCTTGTTTATTTTCTCCTTCTCCTCTTTGAGTTCTCTCAGCTCAACCAGCAGCTTATTCTTTTCCTCTCTCTGTTTTTTTACCTGGGCTGAAATTTCCTTGCTTTTTTCGATTAGATTCGCTCTTTCTCCTCTCAGCTCTTGAAGTTCTTGAATGAGCCTCATTCTTTCTTCCTTGAGCTTAACTATCTCTTCCTTCAGCTGATGAATTTGATCGCTGATTTTTTCGAGCTCTTCTGAGGCAGTTGATTCCATTACATAGGTACACCTTTTCCGCTATTCACATATTGAGAATAAATCTCGCATCTACTGCGAATGCACCTTTATCGTAAACTATAACAGGATTTATGTCCATTTCCTTCAGCTCTTGATTCTCGTAAATGAGTTTAGCAGCCTTCACAATTATCTCAGCTATGGCTTTCTTGTCCTTAGGTGTATCTCCTCTATATCCTTCTAATAGGCTTTTTGACTTGATTTCGTCAATCATATCGAGAGCCTCTTTTTCTTTCAGAGGAGCTATTCTGAATGAAACGTCTCTGAAAATTTCAACAAAAATTCCTCCAAGTCCGAACATTATTGTGGCATCAAAAACAGGATCCCTTATTCCTCCTACTATTACTTCTATTCCTCCTTTTGGTAGCATCTTCTGTGCTAAGAAGCCTGCTATCTGAGCGCCCGGCTTATTCTTCTCCACGTTTTCCTTAATCTTATTCACAGCATTTTTCATTTCCTCTAGGCTGTTAATTCCTATAATGACTCCGCCAACATCTGACTTATGAACGATATCAGGAGATACTATTTTGAGAACAGCTGGGAATCCAACCTTTTCTGCTGCTTTTACTACATCTTTTTCATCTTTAATGAAAAAATAAGGAGCTACGGGTATATCATAGGCCTCAAGAAGGGCCATAGATTCATGTTCAAGAAGCTTTTTTCTACCCTGTTTTTTTGCCTCAGCAATTATATCCTTAACCTTTTCTGACATTCGTTATCCCTCTAGCCAGATCTAGCTTGAGTTCCATTTTAAAGCTAAAAATCGTTTTTCTGTTCTTCATCAAGGAATAAAATACTTTTGCCCCACCTTTTTTTAGGGTTTTTTCAGAATATTTTTTTGTGGTGAAGCGAGTGAGTGATAACGATGCTATAGCAATAAAAAGAATTTTAAAAGCTCTCCATGAGAAAGGAGCTGCTAATGCCGGAGATATAGTTAATGCTACAGGTCTTCCGAGATACTATGTATTAGCAGCTTTTCAGATTCTTCACGAGCTCGGTTACATAAACCTAATCTACAGCAAGGGGTCACACAAAGTATATGAGATAAGTGAAAGGGGAAGAGAATTTCTCGAAGAAAAAATTGAGGGATCTCATGAGGAAGAAAAGGCAGAAACCTAATATTTCAGAAGCTCAAGAAACTTCTGCTTCATTACGTCCATCAACTGCTGATCTAAATCCCATTCCTTCAATTCTCTATTATACGATATAAAAGGAATTGTATAGGATGCTACCGAGTTCTTATTTAGTATTCCAATGAAATAATTTTTCCCCAGAATTTCCCCAAAAATTTTATGCAGATGCTTATCCAATTTCTCCATATCCTCGTTTTTAATCATAAAAAGCACAATGTAGTCAGCGGTTCTTGAGTTATATAACATGGAAATAAATTCCCAAGTTTTAGAAATGTATCTGGCAACTATACGCAACAGAGAAACGCTTTCAGCCTTTCCCTTTATTATGATGATGAGATTTGCTGGGTCGTTCAAATTCATTGTCCTTCTTTTCAATGAATTGCCCTCAATTATTCTTTGTCCGATTAGATGGGTCTGTAAATGCCTATTTACTTTACTTACGCTTATACCTAGAGTTCTAGCTATCTCGCTCATCGAAGTAAGTGAATTATTTTGTAGCTTTGCAAGGATCACTATATCAATGAGATCTATATGCTTCAGCTCTTGCTCTCTTCCTATATCATCCTGGTTGCTTACGTTATTTGTTTTTTCGATATCCCCCATAATCTTATTAAGAACGTTTTTCCATCTTTTTTCTCTGTCATTGTATAAGGCATCCTCCCTTAAATCAAGATTATCATATACCGTAATATCGAACTCTATTACTTCTTCTATCTCAGGCAGACCATTTTTCGTGAGAAGTTTAATGAAGTTTTCCCTCACATCGATGTTGAACGGTGTATAGAAGAGAGCAATTCCCCACGGCCTCGGTAAATTTACATTGCCTCTCCATCTGAGAATGTATGAGAGGTTCTCGTCCAATCCCTTTATTCTAGTCTTTGAATCGAGCAATATTGGTTGTCTAAAGAAGATCCCAAGCGTTGAAAGGCCAACCTTCCTCATATCGAAGTTTGTTCTGAACCCCAAACCAGCTTTTTCCAGCTTTTTCAGCCTTCTCCTCACATAGTCCTCAGTTACCCCCATTTCCTTTGCAACATTCCTTATCTTAATTGGGGGAAGTTGATGCTTCATAGCGTTAATTAGCTCAATTATATCATAGCGTGATGCTATCTTTTGGGGATCCTTGCTGATTTCTCTCCTCATACTATCAACAGCAACCGCCATATAAGTTTAAATAGAAATTATGTTTTTTCAAATAAAAATTTTACTTTCTTCAGAACTTCCAAGAAAAGATCTCCTTTTGCAAATCTATGATCCTTAATCAGCAAAAATATAACAAACCTCATCCAAGATGATGACTTAAGCTTAAACTATTTTTGGTATCTTGCTACTTTCTAAAAATAAAAACAGCTATGACTGCATCAAATAAAGCTCTTCTCATTGTAGTTGAAAAAACTTGAGAAAAATTTTAAAACCTCTTTCAATTTAGAAAGCTATATCATCCCTCTCCCAGTTGAGCATCCCTTTTCCCCTCCTAAATGCTTTTAAATGCGCGATCGGAGTAATAGCAGGCTCGAAAACACCCGCATTATGGGCGGGTGATCCACGCTTTGATACTGCCAAACATAGCACCAAACAATAAAATGCAGAAAATGCACTTTGGTTTTTCTTCAATGAAAAGAAAAAACTATGATGCATTTTTTTCATTATATGAAAAATAGATAGGTGAAAATGATTTGTATAGTAAGCGGAACATGAAAGGCATCGCTTTACTTCCAGCAGCAAGAATTAGAAAAATAATAAATGAAATCTGCTATATTATTGAGGTCGTAGATGCTATAAATCCCGAAGGAACAAGATCACTCACACTTGAAAGAATTATTGGAAAATATAGAAAGCCATTTATTCTTGTTCTAAATAAAATCGATCTTCTTCCAAGAAAAGCGAGAGAGGCTTGGATTAATTATTATAAATCAAAGGGAATTGATCCCATTCCTGTTTCAGCAAAGAAGGGCAAAGGAAAAAAAGAACTAATTGATGCAATTCTCTCTCTTGCGGATAAATGCGAAGGAAAGAAGGCTATCGGCATGGTATGTGGAGTTCCAAAGACAGGCAAGTCATCCATAATCAACATGCTGAAAAAGAAAGAGTCCGCTCAGACAAGCCCATATCCTGGGAAGCCTGGATATACAAAATCGATAACATTATACAAAATCACAGGAAACGTATACATTTATGATTCCCCGGGCATATTCCCAGATCCAAGAGATCCCATAGAGAAAATCATTCGCTCCAGATCTCCTGAGAAGATAGAGGATCCAGTGAAGCCAGCAATCAGTATATTGAAGAGCGCAATATCCTCGCGACCTGAAGTTATAGCAGAGCTCTATGATTTAGAGAGCTTTACAACAGAATATGAAATTCTCGAAAAAATAGCAATAAAAAGGGGATGGGTTGAGAGGATTTCCAAGGATCCCTTAATAGATCTTGCAGCTGTCAGGGTTATAATGGACTATCTTAGCGGAAAGCTCAGAGTTTATAGGCTACCTCCCACAAGCCTTTAAATCTTTGAGATCTCTCTTCTCAGATTTTCCAGGAATCTGAGCCTCTTCGGAGTGGATGGGTGTGAGCTGAACAACTCAAGGAAAGCACTCTCCTTCTTCTTCATTAGCTCCTCTACAGCCGCATCTATATCTATATCTTTGGGGGGAACATAGGTCTTTCTTCTATTAGGGAACCAATACTCTGAAGGCTCAAAGGCGAATCCCCCTGTCATTGATATGAAGTAATTTACTATAAATAGCATCGCTGCTGATTTGTTGATCTCTTCCCCCATTCTCGGATTGTTCTCGTAAATCAGCGTGAGCCTAGCCAAACCTCTCTGCAACAACCGCGGATTTCCAGTGAGCTTTGCACTGAAAGAATCAGCAAAGTATTCCCTTAATCTGCTGAAATGCGTAACTAGAAACTGGAATAGAAAGCCGGCTACAAATAAAATTGCTCCTATTGCCACATAAAGGAGAGGTCCATTGCTTCTCTCTCTCCCATTACCAGCCAGCCAACCCCAAGTTAACAACATCCTTCCTAAGAAGAAAATAGCAGAAGGTATTAAGCTTATTGCCAAGAGTGCAGCAACATCCCGATGCTTCAGATGTCCTAGTTCATGTCCAAGAACGGCCTCTATTTCCTCTCTAGGGAGGAGATTCAGGAGTCCTCTTGTTACAGCAACATAGTTTCCTGAAAGTGGTGCTCCAAAGGCGAAAGCATTTGGAGCAGAAACTTCAGCTATTAAAACTCTCGGAGCCTCCTTCAGACCAGCCTTTTTGCTTAGGTCAGCAACAGAATTAACGAGCCAGACTTCCTCGCTCTTTGGGGTCCTTGTATGATAAATTGCTTTGATAAGTATAGGGCTCATTAGCCACTGAAGCACCATGAAAATGGCAACAAGAGCTACTGTTGAATAGAGCCAGTCTGCTCCCAATCCGAAATACGCCCCTACAAGATATATTACTGCTATGCTCCCCATGAAAGTCACTACAACTGTTGTGAGCATTGATGCTTTCAGCCCCATCAATGACTTTGGTGGGCCTCTCACTATTTTGTCGGCAGAGACAGCCAAAATACCAATAATGACAGCAGCTAGCAGCGAAGCCAATAACATACCGAACATTAAGAATGTGGGAGAGTATATGAGCAGCATTTTATTCCCCTTGGTATCGTCTTCTTTTTTTAATATTAGAAAGCACAGACAGTTATAAACTTATACTGAAGTTCACTGTCCACATTAACAGAGTTTATAATTGTACGCATGCGAATATATACTATCAACCTATTAAACGATAAACAATTTTAAAAAATAATTGATAAAACGAACAATGATTATAAAAAATTTTGAGGTGCCGTTCTTGTCGAATATTAACAATGAGGAAATGATAGAGATAACCTGGTTAGGAAGAGGGGGACAGGGTGCTGTTACAGCGGCAGAGCTCTTAGCAATTGCTGCTATAGGAGAGGGAAAAGCAGCCGTTGCTATTCCAGAGTTCGGAGCAGAGAGAAGAGGGGCTCCAGTGAGAGCCTATAACAGGCTTTCCTCCTCTATGAAGGAGCTTCCAAAAACCCCCATAGTTTCCCCAAACATTCTGGTAGTCATAGATCCAAGCTTGGTAACAAAGGCAGAGCAGTATGTTAATTTTGAGAGATTGCGCTATGTAGTTTCCAATACAAGCATGTCCAGAGAGGATCTAAATCGCTTCTATGGTGGGAGGCTCTCCAATAAGGAGATATTCACAGTTGATGCATCTAAGATTGCTCTAGAAATATTCGGAAGACCCATTTACAACACCATAATGCTAGGAGCACTTGTGGGTTCAATCCCGCTTGTTAAAATTGAGAACCTTGAAAACGTCATAAAGAAGAACTTTTCCGGAAAACTCGTTGAATTGAACATGAAGGCCGTCTCTTCAGGTATAAACATGGTGAAGAGAACAGTTTCTGCAGGTGGTGGAATTTGAAGGAATTTAAGAGCTGGAAGGATTATCCCATCGGAGGAATCATTAGTGA
This sequence comes from Fervidicoccaceae archaeon, assembly GCA_038734945.1. NCBI lineage: Archaea > Thermoproteati > Thermoproteota > Thermoprotei > Fervidicoccales > Fervidicoccaceae > Fervidicoccaceae archaeon. The sequence goes on from JAVYOA010000009.1 coordinate 247,060, forward strand.
GCCAGGAAGCACTCTTGAATTAGACGTTAGTGGATGGAGAAACGAGAGGCCGCAGATCGATCAGGAGAAATGTATTAGGTGCAGAATATGCTGGATTTTCTGTCCAGATGCTGCTATTATAGAAGAAGAAAAGCCATACACGACTAAAACAGGTAAGAGCTATAGGCTCACATACAGCGTTGATTATGTTCATTGCAAGGGCTGTGGTATATGTGCTCAGGAGTGCCCTGCCAAAGCTATACAAATGATTCCGGAGGTGTGAGAAATGACAGCGGTTATCGAAAGAAGGAAAGAAATGAAGGCACTGTCAACCAACAAGGCAGTAGCTGAAGCAGTCAAGGACTCAGATGTAGATGTTGTTGCTGCATATCCTATAACTCCTCAGACAACAGTTGTCGAGAGAATTGCTGAGCTAATAGGAGAAGGCCAGCTTGAAGCCGAGATCATTCATGTAGAAAGTGAGCATAGCGCCCTAAGTGCCGTTATCGGAGCATCTGCAGTTGGAGCAAGGGTCTTCACAGCAACAGCAAGTCAAGGGCTAGCTCTCATGCATGAGGTTCTTCATATAACCAGTGGCTTGAGACTTCCAGTTGTAATGAGTGTTGCCATGAGATCTCTCTCTGCTCCGATAAGCATTTTCAACGACCACAGTGATGTAATGAACCAGAGAGATAGTGGATGGATAATGATCTTTGCTAGCACTGCTCAAGAAGCCTATGATTCAATAATACAGGCATATAGAATAGCTGAGAATCCAGAGGTACTCTTGCCTGTCATGGTGACATATGATGGGTACCTGATGAGCCATACAATCGAGCCTGTTGAAGTTCTTGGCAAATATGTGAGCGAGGAATACATACCAAAGAAACAAACGTGGAATGTCTTAGATCCAGACAAACCTATTACCATGGGGACAATAACATCACCTGACTACTACTACGAGTTCAAATATTCGCAGGCAGTAGCGCTAGAGGGATCACTTCCTCACATTATAAAAGCAGACGAGGATTTCAGAAAACTGTATGGAAGAGGCTATGGAGTTGTGGACAGCTACAGATTAGAGGATGCTGAAATAGCAGTTCTAGCAACATCTTCATACTATATCAACCTAAAGTATGCTGTAGATGAGGTAAGGAAGAGAGGAATAAAGGCGGGAGCAATAAAGCTGAGGGTTTACAGACCTTTCCCAAGAGAGCAATTGTACTCAATGATCAAAGGGCTGAGTGCACTAGGAGTAATTGATAGATCTGTTAGCTTCGGCATGACTCCGAGTGGACCAATTGCACTGGACATAATGTCCTCCTACAGATACAGAGATGCTCCTCCCGTTCAGAGTTTCATAGCTGGTCTTGGGCAGAGAAGGATGCTTATTGAGGATTTCGTAAAAATATTCGAGATATTGGAGAAGAGAGCTGCAACCAATTCAATTTCTGAGAAGAGCATATTCTATGGGGTGAAGGGAGTTGAGCTTTGAGGAAACCAGAATAAAAACACTGTGGGACATACCTAAAGAGGAGCACTTCGTTGGAGGGCATTCTCTCTGTGCTGGATGCACTGCTTCAACAATAGTAAGACATCTTCTCAAAGTAGCAGGACGAAACACAATCGTTGTCAATGCCACAGGCTGTGTAGAGGTCTCAACCACTTCATTCCCATATACAGCCTGGAGAGTTCCGTGGCTTCATGTAGCTTTCGAAAATGCTGGAGCTGTTGCCTCAGGAGTTGAATCGGCAATAAAGGCGATGAAAGCCAAGGGAATGATTCCCTTCGAGAAGGAAATAAACGTTATAGCTCTTGCTGGGGATGGAGGCAGCTTTGATATTGGATTCCAGGCACTGAGCGGTCTCATGGAAAGAGGCCACAAAGTGATGTTCGTCATCTATGATAATGAGGCATACATGAACACGGGGATTCAGAGAAGCGGTGCCACTCCATTTGGAGCTTGGACAACAACAACACCTGTGACAAGGAGAATAAGGGGTGAATGGAGGACAAAGAAGGACATGTTCGATATAGCTATAGCACATGGGCTGGATTATGTTGCTACAGCTAATCCAGCATACCCAGTGGACATGGATGTTAAGTTCCAGAAGGGTCTCAACACCGATGGCCCTTCCTTAGTTCACGTGATCATGCCATGCACCACAGGTTGGAGATTCGAGCCAAGATATGGAATAACCATAGCGAAGCTAGCTACAGAAACTGCCGTGTGGATAAACATGGAATATGATAGGGGTAACTTCAGCGTAACTGTACCAGTGAGAAAGAGGAAGCACGTGAGAGAATATCTGAAGCTGCAAGGAAGATACTCTCACCTGAGCGATTTAGAAATAGAGCTCATTCAGCAGCAGATCGATAGAAAAGTGGAGGAAATAAACAGAAGAGCCGGAAAGGAAGTTATCGGCCCCCTCGAGGCTTAAACCCTCCTTTTTTGTTTATATTCATCTATTCTTTTAGCTAAAAGCTCATAGGTTTCCTTCGGATCAGCCTTCTTGTTGGTAGCTTCCATCACCTTTCCAATCAAAAATTGGATAGCCCTTGGATTGTTAATAGCATCTTCGACAGCCTTTCTGTTTTCGGAAACTATCTTTTCAATAACTTTGGAGAGCTCCTCACCACTAACTTTCCCGATCCAACCTCTTGCATTGAGAATATCCTCCAATCTCTTTCCAGAGACTAACTCAGGAATTACTTCCTTAGCAATTTTTATGGAAATAGCTTCAGTTCTTAAGAGCTCTAACAGTTTGGCCATTTCGGACGGAGGAACAACATTTCCTATCTCCTTGATTCTCTCAGCACCTATCCACCCAACTAGATCATTGGCTATAAGCGCTGCTGCTCTTTCAGCATTTATAGTAGTACCCTTCATCACCTCCTCAAAATATTCAGCCAATCTTCTGTTAGAAGAGATTGCATGAGCCAAGTATTCGCTAATCCCATACTTTTCTACGAATCTGCGCCTCTTAACGGAAGGTAATTCAGGCATCTCCATTGCAATTTTCCCTAGAAGATCTCTATCTATTTCAATTGGAGGTAAGTTTGGATCGGGAAAATATCTGTAGTCCTCTTCGCTTTCCTTAGCTCTTGTTCCAAATGTCGCCTTCTTATCCTGATCCCAGTGCCTCGTTTCCATTTCTACTTCTATTCCTTTTTCTACCAGCGATTTCTGTCTAGTTATTTCATAGAGAATCGCTGCTTCAATATCTGAGAGGCTTCCTATGTTCTTAATTTCCACTCTCTTTCCTTTCCCAACACTTATATTGACATCAACTCTCATAGCGCCTTCAAGATCGAGATCTGTAATATCCAGATATTCAAGCACGGTTCTAAGCTCACGCAGAAAAGCAAGAACTTCCTTTGAACTTCTGAAATCAGGCTCAGTAACAATTTCCAGAAGTGCAACTCCGCTTCTGTTATAGTCTATCAGGCTGTACTTGCTAGTGAGCATTGAGCCACTATGATATAAAATTTTTCCAGGATCTTCCTCTAAATTGATCCTTCTTATTCTTGCTCTCTTCACGCTTCCATTTAAGTAGTAATCTAAATAGCCATCTTTGGCTATGCTTGCTACACCCTTCCCCTCATATTGGGTTATTTGGTAATTCTTTGGGAGATCCGGATAGAAGTAATGCTTCCTAGCCCAGGAAACGCTCTCAGCTATCTTCATGTTCAGCGCAATGGCAACCATCAGAGCCTTTTCAATAGCTTTCTTATTCACCTTGGGAAGGGCTCCAGGGAGACCAAGGCAGACAGGACAAACATTGGTATTTGGAGGCAGGTTTCTGTAGTCAGAAGAGCAGCCACAGAAGAGCTTTGTCTTCAGAGAAGTTATCTGCACATGAATTTCCAGGCCAATCATTACGTCTATAAAATTCTCGCTCATCCAAAGATCTCCTCCATGACTTTTGCCAATTCGATGAGGCGATCGTCCGACCATGGTGGACCTATTAGCTGAATAGAGAGAGGAGAATTGAAAGCTGTTCCCATTGGAACAGTGATTGCCGGGAGACCTGCTAGGTTCGCAATCATCAAGGGTGCATCGATTGAGTTCAACTTGGAGAGATCCGTAGCATCATAATCTATGGGAAGAGGCCTTATTGGTGAGCCCGGGGTAGCTATTACTCTCCCCTTCCCTAATAGCTCTTCAACCTTCCTTTTAATCATACCTCTTGCCTTCAATGCCTGAGAGTAATACATGTCGTAGTAACCCTTGCTCAGAATGAATGAGCCGAGAACTATTCTTCGCTTGACCTCCCATCCAAACATCGAACGATTCTCCATATAGTAGCTGTCCCAGTCCAAATCATCTGGGGGAACGACTCTTGAACCGTATCTGACTCCATCAAACCTTGCAAGGTTGCTGCTTGCTTCACTGAATGCTATTACATAATATATCTGAGGCACTTTCAGAAAGAGGGGCTCAGAAATCTCAATTATTTGAGCCCCCTCACCTTCGAGCTTTTTTATTCCTTTCCAGAAGTTAGAGACAATATTCTCATCAGCTTCTGGATGCTCTGCAAGCTCTCTTGGCACAACAATGTTCAGCCCATGTAGGTGATCGAAATTTGGTGGACTTAGCGATATTTTTTCTAAACTGTTTCCCCAGGGGTTTTGGGAGCTAGTTGGATCCATGGAATCATAAGATGATATAATGGAGAAGAGAAGCGCCAAATCGCTAGCACTGGAAGACATTGGCCCAATTTGATCCATGCTATCAGCGTATGATATCAGTCCGAATCTGCTCACAGCACCATATGTTGGTTTCAATCCAAATATTCCTGTCCAAGCTGCTGGAAGCCTTATACTTCCTCCCGTATCGCTACCAAGTGCAATATCAACAACTCCAGATGCCACAGCTGCAGCGCTCCCAGAGCTACTTCCTCCCGGGGAAAGGTCTGGATCAAGAGGATTTAATGTTGGACCAAATGCGCTTGTTGTTCCAAGCGCCCCCATAGCAAATTCATCCATATTGGTCTTTCCAATTATAATGGCACCCTCTTTCTCAAGAAGCTTTACTACTGTTGCTGAATATTGAGGAATGAAGTTTTCCAATATTCTGCTAGCACAGGTAGTTCTAAGACCTCTTGTAACAATGTTGTCCTTTACTGCTATGGGAACTCCTGGCAACCTTCCCTTCAAATTTATCTTTTCAGGAATTTCGCTTCTTATTGTAATGAACATATTGAATAGGGGATCCTTTCTCGCAATTTCTTCCAGTGACTTTTCTACATATTTATGTGGATCGGCATCTCCTCTCCTCACCGCATCAACAAAATCGACAACCTTCCCTCTCCCCATATTTCATCCCTTATAGACCTTGGGTCCTTTCACATATCCGTTTTCCAAAATAGACTGATGTAAAAGATCTATGCCATTTTCAACATCTATCTGGACAACATCATCTCTTAGAGTTCCAGGAGAGAGATGCGTAACCTCCTCTGCACCAATATCCAAAGATAAAATATCATTTATGTAGCTGAGAATTATTTCGATCTCTTCAAGCAATCTCTTTTTCTCTTCTTCTGTCAGCTTTATTCTTGTGAGCCATGCGAGCCTATCGACTAGCTCGTAGTTCAGCTCGATTTTCTTATGATTCATTCCTCTCAATCTCCAGTATGGCTTCATTTAATAATGGGATTATTATTTATCACCCTTCCTTTTTTAAAATTTTTTCAATAGTAGAGTCAAAATTTGGAAAATATTTATCGAGCTTGCACCTTTAGATATCAAAGGAAAAAACATCCCCAATTTTCTCTGGATCTCCGATTTGTAAAAATTGAGTTTATAATCAGTTGATTATTTGTTCAAATTCCTCCGAATATCATGATCGTTTTCTCTCTGCTATATTTTCTCATCCAGGAAGTCCATTAGGGAAATCTTTCCTTTCTTGAACTCATATTTAAAAAGGTCCTTTCTTGCTGGAAGCGATACATTGTAGACTTCAGCTTCCCCTATTTTTACTGAAAGAACCTTTCCTCTATGAGCATGTCCATGTATTACCAAATCGACTCCACCAAGCTTTTTTATAAGTTCTTCAGCTCTCCTTGAACCCATTTCATGCCAAGCAAATGAGGGCTCTCCATAAAGAGTTTTATATGTTGGAGGGTAATGGAAAACAGCTATTTTTGTCCCATTGAATTTGATTTTCAGAAACTCTTCGAGTTTTCTCAACCTAGCGTTATACCTTTCTTCTATTGAGGGAATGTTTTTTCTCTGCCAAATAGTCGGCTCATCTAAAATCCCAGTTGAGCCAAACACCAGAATTTTTTCGCCGTTAATACTGATATCCTTCACATCGTCATTGAGCCACAAAACCCATTCATTGTTTTTCTCTATTTCATCTCTCAGATCATCAAATTCCTCGTTTCCAAAAATACCAATAGTAATCCTTGCCTTGCATTTGCTCAATATCTCCTTCACTCTTGGATATAGAGCGATTTTTCCTCTCTCTATCATATCTCCAGCCAGTATGAGAACATCTACTTCCTCTCCCTGTCCGCATGATGCCTCTACAGCCTTTTGGAGTTCAGCTTCTCCCTTTGGGATATGTGCATCACTAGTGGCCAAGATCTTCAATCTACTCACCTCAGCAGCTTCAGAGCATTCTTCAATACTATTTCTCTCATCTTTTCTAAATCAATACCAACTTCTTTAGCTAAAAATTCCAGGAGCACTGGAATTCTATCAGTAGTTAGCTTCTGACCTCTGTAAGTATAGGGACCATCGCTTTCTGTTAGTACATTATCTAATTTTGCCGTTCTAATTAATTCTGCATGCTTTTTCTGAATTACTGCTGCCACGTTGAATGAAATAAAATACCCAAAATCTTGAAGCCTATACATAAGATCTGGAGGGCCGGTGTACCAGTGGAACAATGCTTTTGAAATATCTTTCTTAATTACCAGTTCTGCTACTTCCTGCCACGCCCCAGCAGCATGCAAGTTAATAACTGCATCATTCTCTCTTGCAGCCTGTAAAAATCTCTCAAAGGCTCTCAGCTGAAGCTCATATGTAGAAGGAACAAACTTTTTGTCCAAGCCAATTTCGCCTAGGCATGGATGATCCATTTCATTCAGCAGTGTCTCAAGTTCTTTCAATGCTTCCTTGTTTGCCATCTCAATTTTCCAGGGATGGATTCCAATGCATGGTTTCACAAAATCAAATCTTGCGGATAGGTCAATGGTTCTTCTTGAGCTCTGGATATCATCAGAAACAGCAATTATGATAAACTCGTTCCCAAGCGACTTTAAAAAATCCACATCATATTCATGAGCATGTGAATGTGCATCAACATATTTCTGAAAAATTCCTTCGCTCATTCTCTATAGGACCCCATTTGTCTGCTTTGATATAGTTTCTTTTATCCATTCCAGCATGCTTTTTTCACTGCTGAACTCAATTTCCTCTTCTTTTGGAACGAATCTTCTTCTTTCATCCTCAGAATAAGTAATATATTTAGCAGAGATCCCTCCACTTTTCATTTCCCGCTCCCCAACAATTGCTATAAGTGGCACTCTCATAGCTCTAGCATCCCTCAATCTTGGATTAAGCCTTCCCTCGGTCAGCAAAACAGATCTTACACTGCTGGAGATCAAGAACTTGTAAATATCCTCAGCTCTCCTAACTTGCTCGCTGTTGCTTTCCTCAACTGGTAGAACAGCTACCTGAACCGGTGCTAGCCATAGAGGAACCCTTCCCGCATATTGCTCCAGCATGATTCCAATGAATCTTTCGAGACTTCCCAATATAGCCCTATGTATAATAACCATTCTCTTCAGAGAATTATCCTTGTCTACATATGATAGATCGAATCGCTCGGGCAAGTTGAAATCGAGCTGTATTGTTGCTGCCTGCCACTCTCTTCCGAGGGAATCTGTGAATATTACATCAATTTTTGGTCCATAGAATGCTGCATCTCCAATAGATTTAGTAAAGCTTAGCCCCATCTCCTTCATTGCTCTCTCGAGTGAGCTCTCCGCATGATCCCAGATCTCGTCGCTGCCCATATAGCTTTTCTTGTCGCTGGGATCCCTGAGGCTCAATATGAACTTGTAGTCCTTGAGTCCCATGGCGCTGTAAATTTCTCTAATGAGAGATAGAATCTGTGATATTTCCTGTTCTATTTGGTCCTCCCTTACAAATATGTGAGCATCATCTATTACGAAGCCTCTAACCCTTGTTAATCCATGCAAAGTGCCAGCCCTTTCATATCTGTAGACATTTCCCATTTCGAAATATCTTATTGGTAGATCCTTATAGCTCCATTTTTTCCTCTTTAGTATCAATATGTGAAATGGACAATTCATCGGCTTCAGCGCATGCTCTTTTTCATCGAGATTGAAGAGAAACATATTCTGCCTGTAATATGATAGGTGGCCACTTATTTGAAAAAGATCAGTTGTAGCAACATGAGGAGTAGCTACAAGCTGATATCCTTTTTTCTGATGAAGCTTCACTATGTACTCATCTAGTGCCCTCCTCATTGCAGCTCCATTAGGAAGCCACAAAATTAGACCAGCTCCCACAAGAGGGGAAGTCATGAATATGTCCATCTCCTTTCCCAGCCGAACATGATCCCTCTTCTCAGCCTCTTCTCTCCTTTCTTCAAAAATTGCTTTGTCTCTACTGGAAGGAAATGCTGCTACATGTATGCTATTGAGTAGAACAGAGTCTTCCCTTCCCATCCAATGAGATGTGCTTATATTTGTGAGAGAGATCTCCTCTATCTTCCCCAACATCTTTGGATGAAGATCGGAATCACAAACTGTCTTTATTCCATCTACTACAATTATTTTAGGAGAACCCATCCTTCTGACCAAGCTTGCAAGGAAATCCTCCCCGCTCTTCTTCAGCTCTTCTTCAGCCTCCGAAGAAGATGTATTAACTGTCACTATTTCTGCCTTCTCAGCAATGTTCCTTGCTAAATCTACTATTCTTTCAGCATCAACTCTGCTGATCTTTCCTCCTTCCATGTAGAAATCTACTCTGACTTCTCCCTCTCTCACGTAATACCCTGCCAGCTTTGCTGAGGGAAATAATCTTTTAATTGATGCCTCAATTAAGTGAGCTATAGAGTCCATGAAAATTTCGTATCCTTTTTTGCTGAAGAAATATAGAACTTCAGCCTTTTCCCAATCCTCCTCCACCTTTGCCGGAATTCCAACGATCTCTTTCTTCTTTGCTTTTGTTAGAACCAGGAGAAATATGGAAGTGCCTAGAGAATCATCGAACTTTCTCTCCACAATGTATCCAGGAGAAACTTCTTTAGCTTCAGAGGAATCTATGAGGGAAACCAACTGAGCTTTCCCCCTTTTATTCTTCTTCTGGTTCCGCACTGAGTTTAATTCTTGCTAGTTCATCTATCCTCTCCAAATCCTCCTCTTCTGTATAGCCCTTTCTAGTCAGCTCTGCTATTTTTTTCAAGGCTTCATCCAGCTTTTCCTTCTGAACCCATATTATTACTCCCTCGCTATCCTCGAAGAAAATAGCAAATTTTTTCCTTCTATCATCAGTTACCACGTGAAGGCATGGTGGAAACTCGCATTCTTCCTCCATCTATAGCACCCTTTTCAGCGCACTTAGCTATTTAATGAAGAACTTTATCATAATATATACTTGTCTATGCTCCTATCTTTATTACAATAGAAAGGGATTGAGATTGAAGGCAACAATAGTTTTAGCAGTTAACAAACGTTATTCCCAGGCGATATATTCAGAGTTGAGAAGGAGACGTTTTATTTACCTGCGGGATATGGGATGGCTTATTCCTGTAGAAAGAGTAAAAGAATTTGAGGAAGTTACAGGAACAGCAATCGAATTAGATGACAATGATATAAGCATTGTAAGATCTTTACAGAGGAGCGTCGAGGAAGCTGAGGTCATAATTGAGGAAAAAGGGGAAAGCTCGAGAAATATGGAAATTGCCTATGACGAATCTGTCTACAGAGTCACTCTCCCGAGTGGAATGAAATACACAATTCCATCCTCAATAGTTCAGGCTTATAGAGAGGTAGTCGAGGAGCTCAGAAAGCAGGGTATTTCTCGAATAAAGAAAAAAGAGCTCGTAGAAATAGTTCTGAGAAAAATTGGATTTTCAAAATTCTTCAGCAGGGATGGAAGCTACTTTTATTGGGAGACTTTCTACGGAGATAGAGTCTCATATCATACTCATTATTACATTCCAGTAAAAATACTCGAAAGTATGGGGCTCATAATTGTGACAAAACAGGACGAAGTGATTATAAGGAAGTAATTTAGTGATGAACATAGATAAATAACAAAATTTGCTATCCAATGACGAACTTTTCCTCAAGGGTTCTTTTCTCTTCAAACCTATCAGGATTATAAGGAATCATGAGCTTGGGCTCCTTTCCTGTGAAGATGTACTCGGCAATAAGCTTACCTGCGAGAGGTCCAAGCATGAAGCCATGACCGCTGAATCCACCAACAACGTATAAACCCTCTGGCCACCTCTTGGATCTTCCCATTATATGAGACCTATCAGGAGTCATCTCATAGAATCCACTCCAAACCCTCATTATTCTGATAGAAGAAGCCCCCTTTAAAGCAGTCATTAGTCTCCTAGCATACGTTCTGAGCCAAGAGAAAGTGTTGTCCATTTTTACCAAACCCTTCGGCTCATTCCCAGTACTAGTTGATCCAATTATTTCTCCCTTCAGCGTCTGGGAAAAGTATAAGTGCAGAGATGAGTCCACAATGAACGGAGAAATTTTGAAAGAATAGGCCTCAGTTACTGCTATTTCCTTCCTAACTGGCTCTATAAGAAGCCCCAAACCTAACTTATCTGAAAATTCTCTCATCCAAGCTCCATTCGCCAGTACGACTCTCTCCACACTGATCTCTTTATTTCCTAAAACGATTGAATAAACTCTGTTATCTTTAATCAATACGTTGTCTACCCTAGAATTTTCGAAAATCTTCACTCCGAGCTCTCTGGCTTTTCTCTCCATACCAAATATCACGGAATCAGGATGAATCGAACCGTTTTCCTTTCCAAAGAAACCAGCAATTATCTCCTTTCTTTCTCTTAGATAGGGGTACAATCTGTACAGCTCTGAGTCAGGGATCTCTTCAAGGGGAACTCCATGTTTTTTAAATAGAGAATTAGTATCTCTAAGCGTTCTGTATGCTGCTTCATCAGACGCTATCCACAAATAACCTGTTTTAACAATCAAAGGATTCATCTTGGTTACTTTTGACAGAGTGCTCAGATATTCAGCTGATTTAATAGCGAATTCCAGATTTCTCTCATCTCCAAAGTGAACCCTGAATCTTCCAGCATTTCTGAGAGATGATCCGTAGCCAAGATATTTCTCATCAAATATGCATATTTTTTCTCCCTTTCCTTCAATCATTGCTAAATTCATTGCTACAGATAGTCCAACTACTCCTCCCCCGACAATAGAGGTCTGGCAGTTCATAGCTCATCTGCCTCATGACAGAAACTCTATCTCAATTGGTTCGAGCGGAGGCCTTTGCCTAAAAGTTCCTAGAGATTCTAAGGAAACACTCCTAAGATATGAGAGTATCATTGCTGTTGAAAATCTGCATATTCTTCCCTGGCAGCTCCCAGTTCCCAGGGCTGTGAATCTCTTTATTCTCTCTATATCCTTGTATCCCAAATCGTATGCCTTCACTACATCGCTGAGAGTTACATCTTGACACGGACAAATGAACTTCATCCCCTCGATATTCCTCGCTAAAAAGAATTCAGGCGGCTCTCTAATAGTAGCTTCATTTAGTGGAACGAGGCCTTTTGCTCTGTCTATCCTTTCCATCTCCTCTTCCTCATTGCCTGATAGCTTCTCGCCGGATAGGAATTTTGAAAATATTTCTATCTCCATGTTTACTAAGCTATTTGGAGTTCCAGAAGCTCTGCCCAATAGGTATACTCCATCTATACCATCAACCGCACCCCTTTTTGTCGCAATCGTTGGTCTGCCTATCGATACGCTAAAAACAACACTTCCACCCATCTGCAATAAGGACTCTATGTCCGGAAAGCCTGTAATAGCAGAAACAAGGAGATCTGTATGAATTCTTTCCTTTCCTGGATGAACAATCTCCAGCTCTCTTATGTTTGGATAACCCCTTGCCATTATTTCGCTTGCAAATACGATATCCTTGCTCTCAACTTCACTCAGGCCATCTTTTTTAGTAAGAGGAGCAATTATCCTCACATCCTTCTTTTTTGATATTTCTTCAGCAACGCTGATGCCTCTTTGGCCATCGGCTAGAACAGAAACCTTATCCACTTCTTTCAGTGCTGAATATTCAAAGATTAGTTGAATGGCTAGGTCAGAGCTCACAATTCCTGGAAGATCATTGTTTTCAAATATCGGAAAAGCGTCCCTAATTGCTGGAAAGAACACTACTTTTTGGGAGGAGATTCTATATATTTTCCTCTCTTCTCTGTTAACAGCAAACATTCCGTCTTCGAATTTCCCCAAATATACCGCATTTATTGTTAGAACACCACTGCGAACTCTCTCTCCAGCTTCTTTTTCCAAAAAATTACGCGATTTTGTTTGAATGAGCAAAACAGTGCTCCCAGACATTTCAGCTAGTCTATTGGCAAATTTTATTCCAGAACCTTCACCTGCAATTACTAGGAATTCTCCAGATATGGCTTCTTCTTTTATCCCGCCGCCAATAGAATCATGTGATGGAATATCAGGATTTCCGCTCATAGTGGCAACTCTCTTTCCAATAAAATTCCAGAACTTTCTCATGAAAAAAGAATGGTAGAAGCCCCCCTTTCCCAGCATCATTCTTAATCTGCTCATCATCTCTCCACTGTACTTAGGTGAGACACCTTCCACACTGTGCGGAGAATAGAGATATACAGCATATGCAGATTGTCCCCTTATCCAAGGACACCAGCTCTCTAAATAGAAGGGAGCTCTTGGTCTTTTGAACTTAGGGCTGGTGGATGTTGGAATTACATTATTTTTAAATAAATTTGAGAGGGGAAAGTAGCTCAATTGCTTAACCCTCACTTCCCCTGGTTGAAGAATTCCAATATAGAAATTGCAATATATTCGAGATCGTCTTTGCTCAAGAGAGGATGAACAGGAATGCTGAGAACCTCCTTAGCTACTTTCTTCGAAACAGGATTGAGGCTTTCAGGGTATCCAAGAGCTCTATATACAGGATGGTCGTGGAGCGGATATGGGTAATGTATTGCTGTCCCAATTCCCTTCTTAGTTAGATAATCAATTAGCTTGTCTCTAATCTCCGCTGGAACCCTTATGACAAATTGGTGATAGACATGTTTGTATCCAGGAAGCTCACTTGGAAGAACTATATCCTTGACAGAGGAGAGCTTTTCTATGTAGAATTTCGCATTATTCCTCCTGATATCGTTCCACTTGTCCAGCTTTCTAAGCTGAACCCTTCCCAATGCAGCCTGCATCTCAGTCATGAACAAATTGCTTCCAATCATATCGCTCAGATATCGCTTAGCCTCTCCATGCTTTCTCAACTTCAAGAGAAGCTCGTGAACACTATCTATGCTAGTTGTTACCATTCCTCCTTCTCCTGTCATCATGTTCTTCGTAGCATAGAAACTGAATGCTGATGCATGGCCAAGGGATCCAACTTTCTCTCCTTTTATTTCAGCTCCATGTGCTTGAGCAGAGTCCTCAAGAACAAGCAGCCTATTGTCTTCTGCTATTTCATTAATAGCATCCATATCAGCTGGATGGCCGAACAAATGCACAGGTATTATCGCCTTTGTTCTGTTTGTTATTAGCTCATTGATCGAGTCTGGATCGATGCAGTAGGTTCTCTCATCTATATCAGCAAATACAGGTCTCGCTCCTACATTGATAACTGCGTTTGCCGTTGCTATAAAAGTGAAATCAGGTACTATTACTTCATCTCCACTTCTAATCCCAAGAGCTCTAAGCGCTGTTTCTAGGGCTATTGTCCCATTCATTACGCTGACTGCATATTTTGCTCCAACATATGAGGCAAACTCCTTCTCGAAGTTCTCGGTCTCTTTCCCTCTTGTCAGCATTCCCGATTTCAAGACATTAACAACTGCCTCTATCTCTTCATTTTCTATTATGGGTTTTGAAATTGGAATTTTTATGCTCATTTTTCATCACTTGAAGCGGAATGATATTTTCAAGGAGGAATGAAAAAACATGAAAGGCAGAGAATAAGAGCTCATGCAAAAGTAAGTTTTATGCATAATAAGAAGTAAAGAAGACAAGTTTATGGGCGAAAGCTTCATTATCAGAGCGCCTCTGACAGGCTGATCATTGAAATATAGAGCTTATAAGCTTTCCAAGAACCTTCACCCTCAATCAATTGGGGAGATGCCCGTGCTCATTATGTTCCTCAGCTCTAAATTTGTCCTCTTTGGCTTCATGAACCATATCAATATTTCATCGTTTTCCCTTTCCATGTTTTTTATGTTTAGAAGAATTCCCTGTTTCTGCATGAAGCTCAAGAATTCATCTATAACATTCTCTGAATAGAACTTCAGCACAAATTCCTCAGCTACTGCTTCTCCTAAATTAACCTTTCTTATAGCCTCAATAGGTTCCAGCAAGAGAGCCTCGCCCAACATCCTCGCTCTTTCACTTAGAACTTCCTTAGGAGAGCTTTCCTCGAAGTTCTTAAAAATTTCTCTGAGCACCCTCGGAAAAATGTAGGTTTTTCCCTCATCAAAGAGGAACTTCATTCCCTCAGCAATATCTCCAATGTTTGTTGTAGACGTAGTATATTTGAGAGGTGGAACTCTGTTGAAGGGATCTTTGAGAACAACCCCCTCTCTCCGCTCAACTTCCATCTTTTTGATTATTTCCCATATCTTCTCAACTTCATCTTTTTTTACCCTTGCTAATTCTCTAACACAGTCTAGGCCTTTGGATTCACAGAACTCCTTTTTCGAATCTACCGGGAGAAAAGACCTATTTTTCATAATATCGATAACATAGAAGCAGAAATCTCTGCACTCTGGATAGCTGTATCTCGTATATGGATTTTCCTCGCCAACAACCTCTCCGAAGACAATGTGCCCATCCAGCTCATCCACCTCTCTTTCCCTAAAAATCCTCTCGAGCCTATGAGTTGTATATGGGCAAATGAATCCCCCCCTCGTAAGAGCCAATAGCTTACCGGCATACTCCACTACTCTCACATTGTATCCATTCATTTTTTCTTCAACAACTACCAAGTCCTTAAAGTGCTGAGGTACTGCCTTATTTAGGATAAGTATTCGAGCTATTTGCGGATAGCCTGGAATAACAGCAGGTTCGTAATCGTTGTGAAATATAACTGTTGTCCCCTCAGGATATGGACCAAGATCCCTCCTAAAAACTAAATATTCAAAATCGTTGTAGGATGCTCTTCTCAAGCTTTTAGATTTCAGGAGTCTTCTTGCCCTTATCTCAGTTATGTTTAAAGCCTTTGCAAGCGATTTATAGGTTATCATTTTTTCTCACTTTCCGATCAGTCAGGGGATTTTTCTTCATTACCAGGTGAGCTCAGTTTACCATCGTATCATCATTTCTTAACATGATTTCATTCTAATTAAAAAAGGTAAAATACTCAAATAAATCAATTACGTTTTTTAAAAGAAGAGCTATTATCCTGATAGCATTATTTTTAGCTTCTTTAATCCTTCTATAAATGTTATTGGATCAATTACAATAATTCCCATCTTCTCTGCCAACCTCTTGATTCCTTCATCGTTGGTGACGAGAGTTCCTTTGAGCTCGTATGCTAATATTATAACATCGAAGTCCTCAGGACTATCGACAATTCCCTTCCTCATGATTTCACGATACTTTTCTCTTGCTTCATGTATGAGCTCAGCATACACTTTATTTTTATCTAATTTATCTAGATTACTTGCTATTGCTCTCTTTATCAAATCTTCCAGGAGCCTGAGTCCTCTAAACGTTCTGAGTCTAATAGATGAAATGTATTCATTCATAATTACTGCAGGAATCTTTGTAGTAAGCATATCTGGAGCCTTTACTATTATCCAGGCAAAAAGATCATTAACAGTGTTGATGCTCACTCCATTTGATAGCAAATACTTTCTCATCTCGTTTGCCATTGAAGGGGTTGTATAGAAAAGCAAGTCAAGCTTGAACCTGAGCTCAGCTATAAGAGCAGAAATGGCCTTCATTGTCGAGTCAAGATCGCTGGATTCAAGCAAATTCTTTAGCCTAGGATCGCTGAATGCACTAGTGTCTATTACATGAATGGAGAGAGGTCCTTTCCTCGAGCGACGATTTTTTGACTCCTGTTGAGTTACTATTGGGATCTACCTCTTGTAACCTTATCGCAACTTTCGCGCGCCATCAAAAATAATTCTTTGTTCTGTTTTAACTTATAATCTATTAGTAAGGCAAAGAGGAACTTATTTATTGTAGAGATCTACAGAATTGAAAATTCAGGCCTAGCTCAAATAGTTTATTAATTCGTTACCTTTCCTATTTCATAAAAGATGGTGATTCGATCTGAAGGAACAGAAGAGCTTCAGCGACTATGATCTGGAAATCTCAAGAAAGTGGAGAAAACTTTGGGAAGATGAAAGGCTATATGAACCTGAACCAGATTCTAGCAAGAAAAAATTCTTTCTTACAGCAGCATATCCTTATCCCAATGCTCCTCTACATCTTGGACATGCCAGAACATACCTTATTCCGGACATAGTAGCAAGGTACAAGAGAATGAGGGGATATAACGTACTCTTTCCCATGGGATTTCACTTTACTGGAACTCCAATACTTACCGCGACAGAGTCCCTTCTCAAGCGTGATGAGGGATTGCTCAGGGAGTACAGAGAGCTATATGAAGTTAGCGATGAGGAAATTGAGAAGATTAAGACTCCACTTGACCTAGCTACCTACTTCAAAAGAAGAGCAGAAAACGATATGAAAGATTATCTTCTCTCCATTGATTGGAGAAGAGAGTTCACTACAGTAGATGAGGAGTACAAATCATTCATTAGATGGCAGTTCTCCAAGCTCAGAGAAAAGAACTACATAGTCAGGGGAACGCATCCCGTAGGATGGTGTCCCCTTCATCAGATGCCTGTGGGGATGCATGACACCAAGGGCGATGTTGAGCCAGAAATTGAGGAGCTCTTTCTTATACACTTTCAAGCAGTTGACGGAACGATTTTTCCAGCTGCAACGCTTAGACCTGAAACAGTTTTTGGTGCCGTTAACATTTGGGTAAACCCAAATTCGACGTACGTAATCGCAGCTATTGATGAGAGGAAAATGCTTCTTTCCAAGGAAGCTTATAGAAAGATATCATTCCAGAAGAAAAATGTTAATCCTCCTGAAAGAGAATTGAAGGGAAAAGAGCTTGCCGGTACTTATGTAAAGAATCCAATGACAGGGAAGAGAATACCAGTTATTCCAGCATCATTTGTAGATGAGGGCTTCGGCACTGGAGTTGTTATGAGCGTTCCTGCTCATGCGCCATACGACTTTGTCTCACTCCTTGAATTGAAAAAGGAAGCAGTTAGAAGCGAAGCAAATAGTGATTTCTCAAATATAGAGCCAATAAAGGTAATCCATCTGAGAGGATATTCTGATATTCCTGCCAGGGATATAGTGGTATCAATGAATATTGAGAGCACAAATCAGAAAGAACTTCTTGACAAAGCAACTAAGGAATTATATTTGAAAGAATTCAATGAAGGGATAATGGATCCATCAATAGGCAAAATTCCAGAGGACGAAGAATCAAAAAGGTTTGCCTCAAGCATTGCTGGAATGCCTGTAAAGGAAGCGAGAAGGATCGTTGTGGAATTCCTAAAAAAGAGAGGCAGCGCTGACACTTTTTATGAGATTGCTAATAGACCAGTCTATTGCAGGTGCGGTACAGAAATTGTCGTAAAGATTCTCGAGAACCAATGGTTCATAGACTATGAGAACGAGGAATGGAAAAGCATCGTGAGAAGGGCCTTGAATGAAATGGTCGAAATAATTCCTCCTGAATACAAGAGCTGGTTCCTAAATGTAGTCGATTGGCTGAAAAAGAGGGCCTGTGCTAGGAGCAGAGGAATGGGAACCCCTTTGCCTTGGGATGATAAATGGATAATTGAGAGTTTGAGCGATTCTACAATTTATATGGCTTTCTATACAGTTATTTCAAAAATAAGGGGCTTGGGGATTCGCCCAGAATTGCTGGATGGAGAGTTCTGGGACTATGTCTTTCTTGGAAAGGGAAATTCAGAGAAGCTCTCTGAGAAACTGGGAATCAGCTTAAATGCTCTGCAGAGTATTAGGAATGAGTTTCTTTACTGGTATCCCCTTGACAATAGACACAGTGGAAAGGATCTTGTTCCGAACCATTTAACTTTCATGATATTCAACCACGCAGCCATATTTCCAGAAAAACTATGGCCAAAGAGAATTATAGTGAATGGCCATATAATGGTCGAAGGAGAAAAAATGAGCAAGAGCTTGGGGAACTTCATACCCCTTTTTAGGGCAATTAGAGAAGTCGGGCCAAACTCGCTGCGCCTCATATTAACATATTCTGCTGAAATTGGTAATGATGCGAATTACAGCAGAGAGCTTATTCCCATAGTTCAAGATAGGCTCAGAAGGATATCTGAGCTAATAGAAGTAATCAGTTCAAACAATGCTGAGGAAGAGGAAGAGGACATCGCAGATAAATGGCTAAAGAGTATGATGAGAAGGAGAATCATTAATGCCACAGAAAGTATGGAAAAATATGCGTTCAGAGACGCTTCCATAGAAATATATTTCAAGCTGGAACAGGATATACGCCGATACATCTCAATAAAAAGCTCCCCCAATTGGAGAGTTCTCAAGAGCATTGCTGAGGAATGGGTAAAAATGATGTCTCCCATTACACCAGCATTTGCTGAAGAGATGTGGCATCTCCTTGGAAAGAATAGTTCCGTAACTGTTGAAGAATGGCCCTCTCCAGAGAAAATGGATTACCATCCACAAGAAGAGGTACTCTTCACCATGATAAACAGAATAGAAAATGATGTTGAGAACATTAGAAAAGCCCTCAAGAAGGAGCCGAGTGAAGTTGTGGTAGTAGTGTCTTCTTCAGATAAATGGGCAGTGATTCAGAAGCTGTTCGCAATGCTTCATTCAGGAGCTCAGATGAGAGATCTCATGAAAGAAATTGCAAGGCTTAATCTCGGAGCAAGGCCTCAGGAAACTTCAGAATATATATATGAGCTCTTCCAGAGCCTTCCAGAAGATCTGAGAAAATTCCTCATGCATTCTAACATAGACGAAGCAGAAACTCTAAAATCTGCTTCCTATATACTGGAGAAAGAGCTTGGATTGAAGGTCAGAATAATAAGAGAGACCGAAATCGAAGCTCAAGAATTGATAAGAAGAAGGAGACCAATACCATTTCGCCCAACAATTAGCTTCATTTTCTAAAACAGATATTTTAGCCTAGGAATTTTATTTTAGAAATAGAAAAATCTCATTTCCAAAGCTCCATATTTCATAATTGGCATAGATGCCCCTCTCTTCAATTTTCCTCGCTAAAGTTAGGAGAAAATTCCTTTCCCTCCTTCTGATCTCTCTCTTTTTCACTAAGCTTATTGTTGGTTCGCTTATAAGTATCGAACTGGCTGGAATTGATTCTATGAATTCTAAGGGATCTATTTTTCTAGTTCTCATAAGCACTCTGAGAACTCTCAGAAGAAGAGCAAGATCGGCCCTTAAAAATCCATTATCTTTCAAGATGCTTCTGAAGTCTGCCTTCGAGGCATCACATAAAACAGGAATCAAATTTATCCCTTGATAAGTAAATCTTCTTAGATCATCAATGACTTCTCTTCTTGAGTCAATAGCTATATATACAGTACCAGCCGGAAGCTTTTTTGCTAGATATATGGGAAAAGTCCCACTGCCAATATCAAGAATTGTCCTTCCATTCATATGTGTGAATATCGATGCTATTCTGTCGGTTATTTTTTCCAGATCGCTTCCTCTTTCCTCTATGCTGATTTCCTCTCCTTTACTACCTCTAAATCTCCTTTCTTCATAATATCCTATCATTCTGCACTTTTTCACGAGAGCCTTGAATTCCTTAAGTCTTCTTAAATCTTCGGAGGATTTTCCTCTAGACAAGGTTTCAAGGAGTATTTTCATTTCTCTACTTTTCAAAACTATATCAAGATGTCTATTCAGAAACTCCTCTCCAATTTCTTTTTTCAATTCTCTCATTACTTTTTCAACATCCTCTGATGGCACACCTTCTCATCCTTCCAATGGAAAAGGCTCATCTATCCTCTTAAAAGTATTACTCGCAATTATCACTCTGTGCTCATAAAAACATTTCTGTTAAAGGCATCTTGATTCAATTTATATTGAAATTTTTTTTGATAAATGACAAATTACAGGAATAATTTTCAAAATAAAATACAAAAAGCTTTTATTTATTAAGACATACCTCTTATTTCATAAAAAAAGGTTATTGATATGAGCGAAAACGTGCTTGAAGAGATAAGAAAAAACAAGCTAAGATGGATAAACCTATTTCTCACAGATCTTGTTGGCCAGCTCCACCAGGTAACAATATCTTCAACGCTAGTTAATGAGGAAACAATTAAAGACGGTTTTGGGAAGCTGGATGGAAGCAGCATAGCTGGCTTCAAAGAAATATTTGAAAGCGACCTGGTTCTCCGAATCATAGCAGATACATTTAGAACCGATCCCTTCTTTCAAATGACTGGGGATGCCTTCGTTGCAGTTTTTGATAGTTTTGGCACTAATAGACTTGAAAAGGATCCGAGATTCGTGGCAGAAAAAGCTGAGTCAGCTTTGAACTCTGAAGGATATTCTCCTCTAGTTGGAACAGAGCTGGAGTTCCACATATTTGATGATGTTAAGGCCTGGCTTTCAAGTAAATCCTCTGGATATAGAATACGCTCCTCAGTTGCTGGATTTGAGAAGAAAAGGAACTACTCTCTATCTCCAAAGGGAGGATATTACGTTCCTCCTCCTTTTGATGACTCCCTGGAAATAAGGAAAGAAATAGGGGAAATACTTGAGAACAGCTTCAAAATATCCGTTGAGGCTCACCACCATGAAGTCGGTGCAGCAGGACAAGGTGAGATAAATTTTCAATCATCGACCCCTCCAAAAATAGGAGACTCAGTTCAGATAGTGAAGTATGTGTCCAGATTGGTTGCAAGGAAATACGGTAAAATTATAACATTTATGCCAAAACCAATTTATGGAGACAATGGAAGCGGAATGCATGTGCATGTAAGCTTGTGGAAAGGTAGCAGCAACTTGTTCTATGATGAGTCAGACAGCTATGCTAGCCTCAGCCAAATAGCTAGGTATTTTATTGGAGGGCTGATTGAGCACGGAAGAGCTATTTCAGCTATAGTATCTCCAACCGTCAATAGCTATAAGAGGCTTCTTCCAGGCTACGAGGCTCCAATATTTCTTGCTTGGAGCAAGGGGAACAGAAGTGCAGCAATTAGAATACCTTCTTATCATAAAGACACAAAATCATCAAAGAGGATTGAATACAGACCTCCAGATCCCTCTTCCAACCCATATTTAGCAGTTTCGGCGGTACTTCTTGCAGGCCTTGATGGCCTTAAAAAGAAAATCGATCCAGGAGATCCTGTTGATGAGAACATCTATCATATGCCTCCTGATAAAATCAGAGAGAAAGGTATCTTGAAGCTCCCATCATCATTGGATGAAGCTCTTGACGAGCTTGAATCAGATCATGAATTTCTCCTCCCAGCATTTTCGAAGAGCCTAATAGAGAAATACATAGAAGTTAAGAGAGAGGAGGCTAGGAAGCTGAGTTCCTTGATATCACCTGCAGAAATTTACTTCTATCTGAATACTTGAAGTTTACAAGATGCCATCTTTTCGATTCTGCGTTCCTTCTTTTCTTAAAATGCATTGGGAAATAAAACTTAAATCCAATGGAAAACTATTTACTTTGAGCGTGGTTCCATGACGCTAACTGATCTGGCAAGCATCCTGTTTTGGCTCATTCTCTTTATACTCATATTATCTCCAACTACCTCTCAGGCGAGAATAAGGGCCGCTCGCGCTAAAATTCTGTCCTCTCTTGAGGAAAAAACTGGGATGAAATTCATAACTCTCATACACAGGCAGGAGAGAGTAGGAATACTGGGAATCCCCGTATACAGATACATAGACATAGAGGATAGCGAGGAAGTTCTGAGAGCTATAAGAGAAGTTCCAGAAGACACAGGTATTGCTATTGTTCTGCATACCCCAGGAGGCTTAGTGGTTGCTGCTTCTCAGATAGCTTTAGCCCTAAAGAGACATCCAGGAAAGAAAGTAGTTATAGTTCCTCACTATGCTATGAGCGGAGGCACTCTCATTTCCTTGGCTGCCGATGAAATTTGGATGGACAGAAATGCTATTCTAGGTCCAATTGATCCTCAAATTCCCTTCCAACAATACGGATCCCTTCCTGCTCCAAGCATAATAAAGCTTGCAAAGATGAAGGGAGAGAAGGCAGATGACATAACTCTAATAATGGCCGATGTAGCAGAAAAAGCTATCAGTGGAGTACAAGGTATAGTAGTTGAACTGCTCAAGGATAAGATAGGGGAAGAAAAGGCGAAGGAACTGGCTGAGAAATTGACCGGAGGTCAATGGACGCATGATTATCCGATAACTTTTGAAGAGGCATTGAAGCTAGGGCTTCCCGTCAAGGATACTGTGCCCTCAGAGATCTACGATCTAATGTCTCTCTACAAAGCTCCTCTAATGCAGAGGAGCGGAGTGGAATATATTCCAAAAACTCCGCAGAGAGCAGAGAGATAAACGAAATTTCCTTTCAAATAAACTCAGAATCACTTCATAGAGTGCGGAAAACCAAGAAAGGAAAATTATGGAAAGCGTCTTTTCCAGCATTTTTCTAGAACCATATATTAAAATGAAACTCTCCAAGCATTTTCATTAGGGTCGAATGATATTCTTCCCTCAGAAAGCAGCTTCTTATATAGAGTGGCCATCTTTTCTGGTAAAAGTTTTACTACTTTGGCTGGATCTTTTTCTTTAACCGATGCCATCTTCGCTTGGAACTTATCCCAAAATTCCGGATCAACAGCAACATATTCCTTTTCTAATTCCAATACTATTGCTCCTTCTCTCCTCAGCTTATCGAAGAATGCTCTTGGATTCTTCAACCATGTGAGCTCGCTTTGAAACACAACCCCCTCAATGCTCAGTCTCTCTATTGCTGTCCCTCCCCTTGCTGTTCTTGCCGTTCGCCTCTCTTCAATTTCGGGCAAAGGGTGTTCAGACTGTTTCTGGATAGTCTCCTCAAGCTTGTCTATTCTTTCTCTCAGCTCAGCAATAGAGCGAGCTAGCTCGTCAATCTTCCCTGTAAATGGATTCACAATGTCCTGAACTGCTCTAGCCACACTTTGAGCAATCTCTTTTTCCTTCTGAACAGACTCCTGACTTATAGCCTCTTTTTGTGGTTGAAGAGGCTGTAGAGATTTTTGTTCAGCAAAGATGATGCTCTTTATATAATCTGAGATGCTCTCAAATCCTTTTGAGGCAGCCTTTGTTCTAAGCTGGTTGAACTCTTCATCAGTAAATTTTATTGTTACTATAGGCAAGAGTCTTCACCGCTAGGGAGGTGAGGGAAGCTTTCCCCTCTCTCTGCTCTTAGCTACTTCTGCAGCTTCTCTCAATATTGACTCTACCTCATTGCTTACCTCATTATTGTATGTGAAGCTTCCCTCTATCTGAGCGAATGAGCTGATTTCTATTCCCATATCATTAAGCTTTTCCTCAAGGTCTGAAAACATAAGCGAGAGCTCTGGAGCAGCCTTAATAAAGCTCTTTTTCAGGTCTGCTACCAAAGGGATTACTTCCTTTGCAATATCTATGGTGGCATTCATATCAAGCATCGTCTCAAATTTTACTCTGAGCCTCTCCACGGAAAATCTCATGGCCTTTATATTTCCCAGCACCTTCTTTCTCTCTGCCAGTTCAGAAGCTATTTGAAGAGCCATATCTTTTCCATAGAGATCATTGACCTTCAATATTTCCTGCATTTTCTCTTCAATTCCTCTCTCTAGCTTTCCTTCAATGAACCTTAGCTTGTTCTCCATAACTCTAAGAGTAGAGACTGTCCTGGCAAGCTTCGTTCTATCGATCTTTTTCTTACCAAACAACTTTGAGCACCAGAGGGAAAAACAGATACAATTGCCTCTACATGCATATATTGTTATCTGGCATTTAAAAATAAAATGGCACTATCTACGTTTTCCTTCTAAAGAGCTTCTTTCCCGAAATTTTGCTTGACAGTATTCTCTCTCCTTGGAACCACCTAGCTCCTAAATATAGCACTATAGCAAAGTAGAGAATGTTTGCCAAAAAGCTAAGAATCACTGGCTCAGACCATCCCTGTATTGAGGCCTTTATTGCTATTAGCGGTGTTGATGCTGGTATGGCAGAAATAGCTAGAACTTGCGCAGTGCTTAGCTGAGAGAGATCTATATACATCAGCAGAATATATGGAATCAACATAGGAAGCCATGCATAGGAAGCCATTGCTTGTGCTTCCCTAACATTATTAGCCAAGGAAGCTATGAGAATGGAAGCTGCTAGAAGGAAGAGAAGCGATAGAAGAAGTCCTAGCGCTGCTTCAACAAGAGATGCTGGAGAAAGGAGCTCCACCGATTCAGCAATGCTAACACTTCCTCCGGGAATATTTGATGTTATAGAACTTATGTAATAGTAGAATCCAATAACCATTCCTACCATACCGGCAAGGGATATCAAGAACGCCCCAACTATTTTGCTAATTAATATTTGAGATCTCTTCACAGGAAACGAAAGCAAGATCTCTAGGGTTTTCTCCTCTTTCTCAATTCCCATGCTGGATGCTGCCAGGCTGGTAGCTATTGAAAAGATCATCAGAGGGGCAACGATCAGCATTATTGCTCCGCTGAGAAGAGAATTTATGGTTTTGACATTAAATTCCCTACCTCCTATAAATGCTGTTTCATTCAGTGATATTAGATGAAGGAGAGAAGAGGCGTTCAAATTCGGATATGCCTGGGATATTAGACCTAAAAGTATCTGCTGCTGGAAAGCATTGATGGATGAGGAAATTGCGGAGAATTTAGCAATGGATGAAATGCTTATGTCTCTAACGACTTCATAAGATTGCAGTGTAGTTCCGGTGCCTGAGCTGATCAGCTTCGTGAAGTTTTCTGGAATCAGTAAAAGTGCATCAAATTTTCCGCTTGCAAGAATTGATTTAGGATCTGAATTTGCTGGAAAGACCTCAATCTTCGAATTAGTAGATGTCTTTATAAACTCTACGAGAAGTTTTGAGAGATCTCCACCATCCTCATTTATTACAGCTAAATTTAGTCCTGAAGTAGCTGCCCGTGCCGTATTAGATGTCGCATATCCTATTACCTGACCAAGGAGTATGAAAATTACTATTGGAGCAAGGATCATCAAAACAAATATCCTAGGATCCCTAAGCAACTCCTTCGTTTCCTTGGAAATCAGAGTAACAAGAGGGCTTCTCAAGCTCTTATCGCCTCCATGAAAGCCTCCTCTAGGTTTGAGGATCTGTATCTTTCAATGAGCTCTCTAGGGCTCCCCATATCGATTATATTTCCATTATGAATGAACGCAACTCTGTCGCAGAGGAACTCTACTTCTAGCATATTGTGGCTACTGAGAAGAACTGTGATGTGAAATTTCTTCGCCCTTTTCTTTATTTCGTCTCTGAGCTGGAGTGAGTACAATACATCTATACCGCTTGTAGGCTCATCAAGTATAGCAACTTTTGGTCTAATCATTAGAGCTCTAGCCAATTGAAGTCTCCTTTTCATTCCTTTGCTGTAAGTCTTT
Organism: Fervidicoccaceae archaeon; assembly: GCA_038734945.1. Taxonomy (NCBI): domain Archaea; kingdom Thermoproteati; phylum Thermoproteota; class Thermoprotei; order Fervidicoccales; family Fervidicoccaceae; species Fervidicoccaceae archaeon. The sequence goes on from JAVYOA010000009.1 coordinate 272,952, forward strand.
ATTCTTTCATTCAGGGCTTCTCCTAAGCCAGTTATCTCAATGCCTTCACTGACTGCATCTTCTCCAACATTATATAGCGAAGCGACAAATCGAAGGTACTCTATTCCCGTCATATACGGATATGCACCTGCATCTTCAGGAAGATAGCTAATTATTTTTCTCACTTCCTCTGCTTGACTAACAACATCTTTTCCATAAACCTGTACTTTTCCTCCGCTTGGCTTTAAAAGTGTAGCGATTATCCTCAGCGTTGTTGTCTTTCCTGCCCCATTTGGACCGACCAATCCAAATATTTCCCCCTCTTTCACTTCAAATGAAATAGATTTGATAGCCTCTTTTTTTCCGAATGTTTTAACCAAGTCTGCTACAGATATAGCAGCTTCAATCATCTATTAAACCTCCAATATTTTCTTTCTAACTTTCTATCATTCCCTTTTTTCGGATGCAATTATATTCGATAATTGTAATGTTTTGATATAATAAGATTTATAGAATTATTTTTCTCGAGAGGTAATGAACTATGAGCAAGTCTTTCAAAATTTCAACTCTCTTTCCTGTTGATCTAATTGTCGATGTAAACGAAGAAATTCATTCCAAGAATCTATTTGAGGAGCTGAAAAGATTGGGAATAAAGATAGCTGTTTTGAAGTTGGAAGCGGGCGACTACCTGATTCCAGCAGAAAATGGAGCAGGGATTCTGATTGAGAGAAAAAGAGACGAAGATTTCATTTCAAGCATAATTGACTCTAGATTATGGAGCCAAGCTGAGCTCCTTTCTAAAGCTTCAAAAGAAAAAGGCTTAATTTCTGTTTTGCTAATTGAAGGAGATCTTTGGAAAGCCATTAAGGAAAGGGGAATTTCGGAAACTGCTGTCATTAGATCTATAGATGAAATAGCAATTGATTTTAGAATTCCCATCATCTATACTTCTGGTCCGAAATCTACTGCCTCGTGGATTGCAGCGAAAATAAAATCGATCAATAGAAAAAGAGGAAAAGAAAAATTCCTGCCGTATGTCAGAAAAAAAGCGAGAAGCGATAGCGAAAGGATTTTGAATTCTTTAGCCATATTGACAGGATACGAAACTGCTAGGAAACTTCTATTAAAATATAGGACACTGAAGAACGTGTATTCATGCACCATAGAAGATCTAATGAGCATAGAGGGAATTGGAGAAACGAGAGCCAGAAAGATTTTCACACTTTTCAATCTGTCCTATGAAGAGAAAAACAATGCGGAGGCCAGGGGAGAGGAAAGATAATGGTAGCCGGGCGGGGATTCGAACCCCGGTCGCGGGGGATCTCCCCAGCCTCCTCAACCCCCTTAGATGTTTTTGTATCATCCCCCTTTTAAATTTTTAATGAAAAGATCCAAGTTATCTCCCTTAAAATCTCAATCAAATCTGTATTGTATTCTGGAGATGGAGAAATTGTTATCTCCTCCGCCCGAAAGCTTAAAAAAAGGGAATTTGAGAGAGGCGATGGAACTTTTTCTGAATTTACTGAGGGCAGGAGGCTCCAGCGAAAAAACTATCTTGAGCTACCGCGCAGCAATAGAGGACTTTCTAAATTCAACAGGATTGCAGAAAGCTGAAGACATAAAGCAGGAGATTATTGTTTCATGGATAAATTCAAAGCTGAAAAAAGGAGGAAGAGAGAGAAAGAAAGTTCAGGCTACAATGCATTATTATACATTGTTTGTTCGGAGATGGCTAGTTTGGCTAGGTTTCTCCAAGGATATTATTCCAGTTGTAAAGAAGCCCAGCTCATCAGAGGTAACAGCCCTTACAGAGGAAGAAGTAGAAAGACTCATGAACTCATGCAGAGATCTTACGGATTTGCTTATTGTTTCCCTCCTCTTTGAAACAGGAATGAGAGCGAATGAGCTTCTTTCTATTACAGATGATGATATAGATATCCAGAAGGGAGAGGTTGTAATTAGAAATGCTAAGTATGGCAAAGAAAGGGTTGTTTTTTTGGGAGAGATATCCAAAAAAGCTGTGGAGATGAGGCTTGAAGAACTGAGAAAGATTGGCGGAGGAAGAATTGTGAGCTTATCATATAATGGGCTATACAAGAGATTGAAGAGCTTGGCAAGAAGATCTGGATTGGACGAAGAGAAGGTTCATCCACACATTCTCAGACATACTTTTGCTACCGTTGCTATACGAAGAGGTATGAGCCTTCCTGCTCTGCAGAGAATACTTGGTCATTCTGATATAAAGATCACTCAAGTCTACATGCACCTCGTAAAGGATGATTTGAAGAGAGAATACAGAGAAAAATTCTTTAAAGAAACCATGATCTCAGAAAAAATTAACTCCAACCCAGCAGAAAAGAAGAAAATCAACTATTGCCCAAATTGTGGAAGCAGAATAATACCTGGTTCAAAATTCTGTCCATACTGTGGATTCCATCTTGAGTTGAATTCTGAAGCAGCAGAAGATGTTTCATGATTTTTAGAAGTTTTCAATATTTGCTATAAATAACTATATCTTTGCAGTCTTGTTAATACCTTTTTATTACTTTATCACAGGCAGAAAGAATATTTGTTCAGGACAGTTTTAATTAATATTTAAATTTTTTGTTTTTATCTATAACTATCATAATGTTTTATAAGAACAAAAGAAAAACCTAATTACGGTGTTCGGAATGAAAAAGCTAAAAGTTAAAAAAATTGCAATGATCGGAAAGCATCTTTACTTGGAGCTCCCCATCGAATGGACTTCGAGAAATAATCTATCGCCTGGAGACACTGTTTATGTAGTCGACTCAAATGGTGAGCTAAGAATAATACCTTTGCCATCCCAAGGAAGAACAAAGTAAGTGAGGTTAAATGGTCGAGATAAGGAAAGTACAGAAATTAGGAACTTCATCTCTTATAATAACTTTGCCGAAAACTTGGGTTAACAGACTAGGTATAAGACCTGGAGATTCCGTCTACTTAGTTGAAAAAGAAAGAGAGCTAAGAATAATTCCATTTCAAGGAGAAGGAGAATTTACAGTCTTACTGAAAAATGAAGCAGTAAAGGAAAAGGATGTTACAAAAATATTGAGATGTGCTATGATGATGGGCTTCTCAAAGATAAGGATAAAGTTTGAATCTCCCATAACAAAAAATGAGGAAAATATCATCAGCTCAGTTGTTTCTCTCGACAGAGACTATGAAGGGAAAGTTGTAGATCCATTTACCTACGATGTGAACCTAGTAAATAGGATAGGTATCGAGGAAGTTGGCGCTATGATTAGAGAAACGCTCTCGTTATTAGAAAAATCTCTTATGCAGCTAGCAGAGGCGGTTGAATCTCTCTCTCCAAAAATTCTCGAAGATCTGGAGAGAACGCAGAAGCTATTAGAGCAAAGGAGATTCAATAGAAAGCATGTGGCAAGGATAATTGAGGGCAGTAGGGGAGACCTCATTGAAGAAAGAAGAGTATGCTCCTTTGTCTACTCATCTTATAACGTGTGCATGGGATTCAACAGTCTTCACAGATCACTAATTGAGATTGTCAAGGAAATTGGACCAGAGGGAATAGTTAGCAGAGAAAATGCTGAGCTAATAAAAAAGATAATTTCGATGTATTTGAATGCTCTCTGGGAGACAATTGGAGCATTGACAAATGAGAGCCTAAAAAGAATAGACAATGCAAGGGAAATTCTGACAAATCTAGCTTCTTATTACAGGACTATATTCAAAAATGAAAATATCAAGAACCCCGCTATTATGGGAATATTAGTAACAATACTCAACTCACTTAGATACTTTGAAGTACTTCTGGAAGATATCTATTGCTATATTGAGTCAAAGAACTTAGAATTTGTTGTCTAAATTTTCTACTTTAGTGAAGAATGATTTTTCGTCTGCAAAAAAGAATAGAGAATGTTAGGAACTCAAATTACTTGATTTTATGAATATGGGAAAATTTCAAGTAGGAAGCCCCTTTCTTCATTGGAATATATGCTATGTCATGAATTTACAGCCTGATATTATTGTTCGCGCGCACGGTAATTTTAAGCTCATGCTGCATGAAAGCAGCGAAGAATTTTCAAGACAGATCGCTGCCTCTCTTTCTTTCCAGCCAAATCTTGAGTATCTCGCAAGTTTGTGGAGAAGGATTCTTATCAACTTCACATTCTTTTAGATATTTACATATGAAGCAAGGGACTTCAGAAACAGTGTTCAAGGATATCGGAATTGTAGGTATTTTTATCCTAGCAGGATAAATAATGAATTCCTCCTTGCTTCCTTGCTTCACCTTAACAACTTTAACCAGCTTTCGCTTGCTCAGCATCGTTAAAGTCTCGTTCAATTCATCGCTATCAACTTTAAAATATTTGACTAAGCTCTTCAACGATATTCCACTTGTTCCAGATGCCTCAACTATTTTCAATAGCTCCTTTTGGAAGGTCTTCTCCTCTGAAATATTTTTCAAATTTCTTTCACCTTTTTGCTAAACAGGAATCAATCTGAAATTCCTCAGCAGCAATATAATATTAGAAAAGTTAGGACTATTAAATTTGTGAGTTGTAAGAATCTAGGAACCAAAATTTCTCCTCCTCTTTTGGTAGGACCTAATCGCTCTCCAAAGATCAATCTTTCTGAATTCAGGCCAATAAACATCGGTAAAATAGAGTTCCGAGTAAGCGCTCTGCCAAAGAAGAAAATTGCTTATCCTTTCCTCCCCGCTTGTCCTTATAATAAGATCAGGATCAGGCGAATCTTTTGTAAAAAGATAACTGCTGACCAGCTTCTCATCTATTTCATCAATTCGCAATTTTCCACTGCTGAAGTCTCTGGCAATTGACTTGATTGCTTCAATAATTTCATATCTTCCTCCATAGCAAACAGCTATGTTGAGCAACCTTTCTCCATGATTAGCCGTAGCTATCTCCACCTCCCTGGCGAGCCGCTTCACATCATCCGGAATCAAAGATTCATTCCCTATTACCCTGACTTTAACTTTGGAATCATAAATTCTTCTTTCCTCCTTTATCTTTTTCAAGGCTTCAGTGAGGAGGAAAAAAATATGCTCTCTTTCTTCTTTGCTCCTTTTTATGCAATTTTCCGTAGAAAGAACATAGATCGTGACAACTTTTACTCCAAGATCCCATATCCACTGCAGAACATCCTGAGCCCTCTCATATCCTACTCTATGACCTATGAACTCTTCAAGTCCCTGCCTTCTTGCCCATCTCCTGTTTCCATCTGGTATTATTGCGATGTGTTGAGGCATGTCCTTGTTCTTTATTTGACTCCACAAGTACTTCTCATATATACGATAGATCGGCTTAATTGCTTTCTCTACTATTTTCTCCATCTTTGACAAAGCAGGGCACGCTCTGTTGCTTGCTTTCAAATCCTTTTCAGTATTCTATCCAAATAAGCTTTTAAGATGAGGAATCCTTAAAAACCTGGTTTATTTATGAGTAGCTGGAGGGAAGCAGTTATGGGGATATATCAGGAAAATGACCTAAAGAAACCCAGCGGAGGAAGAAGGAGAAGAAATTATAAAGTTAAAAGGAAGGCCCTACTAGGGAGAAACCCCACAGAAACCAAGCTTGCCCAAGAGGATGATAGGATTAGAGAAAGAGTAAGAGGAGGCGGTTTCAAGATAAGGCTGAAGAAAGCTAGCAAGGCAGTAGTCGTTGATAAAAAGGAAAACAGAGTGAAAGTTGAAAAAATTCTGAGGGTTATTGAAACTCCGAGCAATAAGGAATATGCTAGGAGAGGGATCATAACAAAAGGATCCATAATAGAAGTTGAGTCTGGGAAAGCTATCGTAGTTTCAAGACCTGGTCAGGATGGAGTAATCAATGCCATTTTAATGAAGTAATCAAACTGCAAAAAGACCTCCAAGGATACGCTCCTATGAGCAGCTCTAGAAAATTCATTGGGAAAAAAGTGATTATTTACCCCTCAAATTTGGACTCCTCTCAATCCAAAGGTAAGGGAAGAAAGATTTCTATTTCGAATGCAGTTTCAAAACCTTCCGTGAAGGAAATTATTATGGCAGCCGAGAGGCTTGGATTGGAGCCCATTCTTGAGCAGAAAAAATATCCAAGGAAGTGGTGGGAAGAAACTGAGAGAGTTGTTGTTAACAAGGCTGGAAGCAAGAGAGATATATTGAAAAGAATTTCAGCTGAGCTGAAGAGAATAAGAGAAGAAAAGTCATTATCTTCCCAGTAATGGTTCCTTCTGTTCGGGCTCTGGGAAACCTCATTATCAAAGTCCTATTGCCTAAGCCTTTGCCCTCTACTATTTAAATTTATCTTTTTGTAATACTTTGAACCCAAATAGGAATTACCGATTTTTGCTCAATAATTAGGAAAATTGTCTAACTCTCGGTAAATCGGTAATACCCATCAAACTAGTTTTAAACCAAAAATTCTATAATTCGAATACGGGCGTGGCCTTCAATGAAGTTAAAGGGAAGGGTTGAGAAGGCTATTAACGGAAAAAGATTTCTAATTGCACTCGAAAATGAAAAGATCCCCGAGCTGGGAGACGCTGTTCTTTCTCCAGATATGATGCTCATAGGAAAAGTAGTAGATGTTCTGGGGAAGGTTACATCCCCCCATGTTCTAGCTGTTACAATAAGGCCAGATATAGATCCAGGCAAATTGATTGGAAGGGATGTGCTGATAGTAAAGAAATCGGTTGGAAGGCCACCCCGGAGGAGAAAATAAGCTTGTCAAGCATGTCCACTAGCAGTAATAATTGCCCAGATATAATTGTGGATCAAGAGAGAGGAGAAATAATTTGCTTGTCAACAGGTGAAGTTCTCGGTAGCATATTAGATTCAGGTCCTGAGTGGAGGGAATTCGAGAGTGGAGAGGGAAAGCGTAGATCGAGAGTTGGTTCTCCTTTAACTAATTCCATGCATGACTATGGGATTTCAACTACAATAAGTGAGCAGGATATAAGAAAGTTGAATTTTTCTCAGAGAAAGAAAATGTACATGCTAAGAAGAAGAATAGCATCTACGCGCATGAGAGAGAACAAAAGAATGATCTCGGCACTGACCCTATTGAAAGAAGAAGCATCAAGACTTCAGTTGCCTCAAGTAGTCATAGAAACAGCTTCATTGTTAATGAGGAAAGTTGTTGAAGCAGGATTAGGAAGAGGAGAAAAGATAAGAGCATACGCTGCAGCTGCCTTATATATCTCATGCAAGTTAGCCAAAATTCCAAGATCTTTCGCCCATCTTGCCAGTGTCATGGAAGTCGATGAAGAAAGTGTTAGATATGCATATAGAAAAATAGTGGAGCTCAGCGGAGGGAAAATAAATGCCAAGGTCTCAAAGCCGATAGAATATGTCCCATCTTTCGTGAAAGTCCTTTCCCTAAGCAAGGGTACAGAAAAGCTCATGTATAGGCTCTCTAATGCTGTCGAGAGGACGAACATGCTTCAAGGCAAATCTCCAATTGCTGTGGCAGCTGCCATAGCATACATATCTTCTGCTATAATGGGAGAAAAGAGAAATCAGAGAGATATTGCTTCAGCCTTTGGAACATTCACAGATGTGGCCGTGAGAAATAGATACAGAGACATTGTAGACAACCTCTATATAGAAGTTATCCTATAGCAAGAATTTCTGAGAAGCTATTTCTCGAAGTACTTTTTCTCAATATAAGTTATTGCCACAGTTAGCAATCCTGCTGCTCCAATACCTATAACGAGGATATCGAGAAAACCAGAGCTGAATATTGCTGTATGGAGAGCATCAAGTGTGGTCTTTTCTGTTCTCGATGATAGAGCATCACCGAATCTCATAAATGCAAAGACAAATATCAGCGTGAGAATCATTCCTATTATATCCCTCCATACTTTTATGCTTCTGTTTATCAACTTAATGATGCCTCTTCCTACTAGAATGGCGAATATGCTCAGACCAAAGATTGGAGATGAATTCTCTATGGCAGAGCCCACAGAATATATTGATGGGGAAGAAGATACAGTATAGAAGAATAGGACTGTTCCAGTAACTATCAAGATTGTTGCCACACTTGAAGATACAAACATGATAGGGCTGCTTGCCCAATATTCGTATATTTTTTCCTCCAAATTGAAACCTCTCACAATCATCGCTCCGCTCAAAATAATACCAATTACAAGAGTGGCATACTGCAAATATCCGATGAAGCTCAATATAACTAATGAGAGCAGTAAAATTCCGGGAACTCCCAGAAAAATTCTAGAAAATCTCGGCTCAAATATGGCTTTTCTTATATATTTGCCCAAAAGTATATATGTTTCTTCCACTCCTCTCAGTTGCTCTACAACAACCCTTCGTACAGAGATAATTGGAATAATTGACTGAAGGACAGGTATAATTACTTCATCTTCTGTACCATCACTTATTACTATAGCTCCATCTACCGACAGTTCGCGCTTGAGCCTCTCAACATCATTTCTTATTCTGAGATCTCCCTTCACAGGATCACTCTCATCTCCAGCAACAAGGGCTATTTCTGTATTGTATCCTTCTTTGATCATTTTTTCTAGGAGCTGAAGTCCTGAAAACATCACATTCAGGTCGCTATCCTCAGGTGAATGTTTTGCAAATTCTATTGCTGCTTTAAGAAGCTCCTCTTTTCCTATGATGGGTGCCTTCAGCCCTGTGTACTTCTCAATATCATTATCTCTATCAATCACCAGAAGCAGTATCTTTTTCTCTGACAATCTCTTCACTCTCTGCATATTTGAAGATTTTTACCATTTAACAATTTCCTCTGCAGAGTTGAAATAAAATTTTCATTTCAACACTTTTCCTGTTTCCAAATACCATAAATATAAGTCGAGCGCGTCGAGGCCTATCTTCATTCTGGAGGCAATACCTTCTAAAATTGTCTCTATCTCTAGATATTTTTTCTTGGTTAGCGTTTTTGGTCTTTCATATATTCTATATCTCTCAAGAAGGTCGAGGATATGGAAATCTATTATCGCAACATCAGAAAAACCCACGTTTCTAAGAAAGTGACTTGCTTCTTTTAGCCCGATTCCATTCACCCTCTCAACCAACCAATTCCTTTTAGCCTTCCCCGATCCCTTTAACTTAACTAACTTGCAAATCTCATTGAGGAGAGGCCTATTTCTAACTATGAATTCTGCTCTCTTTTCAGGGAATCTATGACCAAGCTCTCTGAGAGTCTTGGTCAGTTGGGAATAAGAGAGGGTTAAAAAACCCCGCCCCAAGACTCTTTGAATATATATGCTTCTCTCTGCTGAAAAATTCGCTGTGAGAATGCAGAAGGATAGCTCAGAGAAAATATCCTCACAGCTCCCCTCCTCGCCGAGCTTCTTGAATTCCTCTAGCCTGCTCTGAACCAATCTCTTCACACTTTCATCTTCGAGCAGCTTCTTCACTGACTCTTCAAGAGAGCTCTCCATAAAAACCCCTTGCTTCCTTTCTGGCCTCTTTCCCGCTCTAAAGGAAGAGGCTTTCAGGTTATTAAAAAAATTAGGAAAGAACTATTCCTCCATCAATCACAACAACGCTTCCGTTCATGTAAGATGAGTCTTCAGATGCCAAGAAAGCAACTAAGTTCGCTATCTCGTTCGGCTCAGCAAATCTACCAAGGGGGATTCTCTGCGAATTAACCTTCTCAAATTGCTCAAGCGTCAGATTAGATGCTTTTGCTGCTCTCTCAACCATGGGTGTTCTAACCCAACCAGGAGCAACTGCATTAACCCTTATTTTGTACTTGCCAAGCTCCAATGCCGACAACTTCGTGAGCATTATTACTCCTGCCTTGGATACTGAGTAAGGAAAAGCTCCAGCCAGAGGCTTTATGCCTGCCACAGAAGCTATGTTGACTATAGAACCCCCACCCCTTGATATCATATGTGGGGCAACATATTTTATCATAAACCAAATGCCCTTCAAATTAACATTCATCACTTTGTCGAACCATTCAGTGGAAGTTTCCAGGATTGAAGCTGGTGGAGGCTCAATACCTGCATTGTTTATGAGTACATCAATTCCTCCAAATTTTTCCACCACGGAATTTACTACTTGCTTTACACTTGACTCATCCGAGACATCTAGTTTTATGAACTCTGCCTTTTTACCAAGAGATTTTATATAATCAACAGTTTCTTTTCCGCCTTTTTCAGAAATATCAAGCACAGCGACTGCAGATCCCAGAGAAGCGAGCTTTATCGATATTGCCCTTCCAATGCCGCTCCCCCCTCCTGTCACAACTGAAACCTTTCCTTCTAAGTTCATTTCCATCGCCTATGCTCTTTTTTTACTATAAAATTAATAATAATCTTTTTCTACATATTTCTACTGCTCTATTTAAGATGGAAAAAGAAGGAGAAGCAATAAAGGCAAATATCAACAGAATGAATTATAAACCTCATAGAAAAGATATTTAAATGAATAGCCTGGGGGATATAAATTGCCAAGCCACGGATCGCTTACTAAGGCTGGAAAGGTTAGAAACCAAACTCCAAAAATTGAGCCAAAGGGAAAGAAGAACAAACCACCGAAAGTTAGAAATAGAATTGAATATTTTGTACGAGTCATAAAGCCTACATTGAAAGCAGCCCCATCCAGAAGATGAAGTCATGAAATTGAAGTAAGCAGGAAGATAGTATCTTGCCGTGCAGACTATCACCAAGGAGAATTTTGAGGGCTTTCGCAGTAGGTAGTCTTATCTCATTTTTCGGCTTTTTTGGGGTTCTTTTATCCTTCACCCTCATTAAGCTCATCTATTTAGCTTTTTCCTCAGAAATGCTCATTATTGTCATTCTCAGATTTCTGGCTTCTGGGCTCATCATTCTCCTTTGGCTCGTTCTATGGTGGAAAACAACTTTATACATCAGGAACACTCTAATCAGGAAAATGAGCAGGGATGATGAGAAAGGGGGATACCAGCGCTAGAATTACAAGATGTGGAAAATGGTAGCCCCTGACCTAAATGATATTCCATCTTTTCTACAAGCACAACAGCTTTTCTCGAATATTTCAAAAATAGACTCATGTATTGCCATTTAGTTGTAAAATATATATGTTAGCATTATACTTAATTAATTAATAGGAATCCCTGAGGACGGAAAGTATTGATCGGAATAATATCGCACTGGGATATAGATGGCATTGCTTCGGCAGCAATGTTAGCCACTACTCTTGGAGTATCGAAAGACAACATAAGGCTTTCAAGTACAACTAAGACGCATTATTATTTAAAGGAGCTCAAAAAAGCCAGAGCGAAGGAAATATACATAGCAGATCTCAATCCCGGACCGGATATAGCTGAACTGATCCTCAAGGAAACTACTAAAAAATGTCAGACAAGAATTCACTGGATAGATCACCATCTTTGGGATGACGATACTCTAGAAACACTAAAGCTCTGCTCAAACATAGAGCTCATTTTATCTCCTAGCGCTGAATGCACATCGAAACTTATAAGCCAAACAGTTCTTAGAGGCTATGATATTCCCAGCCACTTGCTTGACCTCATGAATCTAGCAGAGGACGATGATACATATTCAAACAAGTACGAATTAACTCCAAAATGGAGAATAATTTTGAGATGGGGCGATTGGGAAATTAGATATAAAACCCTGGAGAGCTGGATAGATGGATATATTTGGCCTAAATGGGCGCAGGAGTTCTATGAAAAGGCCCACAGAGAGTATAGAGAACTCATGGAAAAGGCAATAGGAACAGCAGAATACTCACTATTTGATGAAAAGAGAATAATCTTTCTCTACCCAAGCGAAAAGATTCATCCTGGAGATCTGCAGAGATTTGTTGAGGAAAGAAGCGGTTCAAAAGCAGATGTCTATGTTTTTGTTTATAAAAAGGGAATTAGCTTGAGAAGCAAAACAGTAGATGTATCTCTCCTTGCAAAGGCAATGGGCGGTGGAGGACATAAATATGCAGCAGGAGTTATTCTGAGAGAGCCTCTAGAAGATAAGGAGAGCATAAAGCAAAGGATAGTCTCTATTTTCAAAAAGATCTATCAGAGAAAGTGAAATTAATTATTTACCGACTAGCTTTGCCTCCGCAATAGTCTTGCAAAGCTGAGCAAAACCGTATCCACTATCGTAATCAGTGACAATCTCTACCCTCTCCCTGAGCTCAGGATCTCCATTAGCGACTGAAACCTTTATTCCAACCTCTCTTATGAAGTCCCAATCCATTATGCTATCTCCAATTCCAACGATTTCCTCCAGGCCGAGATCGAACATTGATAACAGGATCTTCAGACCATTTAGCTTTCCAGCACCTCTTGGTGTTAGATGGACAGCATACCCGCTGTAATTAACATCCACCTTGTCATGGAACCCTTCCTTTTCCAGTATTTGCTTCACATAGCTTACAATTTCTTCTTTACTCAAAGAACTATTTAGAACCTCGAGGGCAAAATCGAATTTTCTGAAATCATTCTGCCAAGATTCTCTGAACAAGGCAGGGAGCTTCTCTGCCACTATTTTGGCTGCTTCTCTGAAGGACTCCCTGCAGATCTCCTTTATTTGTGGCCTCTTCACAGATTCATCGATTCTAGCAACTATGCATCCATTCTCAGCAACAACTCCATCAAATCCAAGGTATCTTGCTATTCCAAATACTATTGGAAAAGCATTGGCAGATACTAGAAATATCTTCACACCAGCCTTCTTTACCAGGAAGGCACCTTCTATTGCTTCAGGAGGTATACGATATCCTTTCCTGTTCTCTGTTAGTGTTCCATCCAGGTCTGTTGCGAGACCCCTAGCAAATGACAGCTTCTCAACCAGCTTCATTCCCCTGGTAATGCGCTCTACCATCGCTGTTTCCCTCATAAATAGGAAACTATTTTCAAGAGAGCACTAATCTTTAAAAACCTTTAAGCAATATGTATTTATCGGTCCGGGCCGGCCATAGCGGCTGGGCAACACCCGGTCTCGTCAGATCCCGGAAGTTAAGCCGGCCGCGTTGGGGCTCCCAGTGAGCGCCGAGAGGGCTCGCAGGGACCCCAAGCTGGTGCCGGACCGCTATATTTTCATTTTCAGCGAAAGGAGAAGAGCAGTAATCAAAATCGCGGTTTCCACAAAATGTCTTCTATCTTTCGTTAACACATATGCAATTATGCTCATAGCTAGTGCAACGATTACGAAGAAAATTGTTATCATGCTCAACGCTCTTCCTGCTCTTCTCAAACTCATATAGGGATACTCTCCAATTTGTGAACTTATTTCATTTTTTATTCAAATTCAAAATCAAAAATATTCAAGAACAAGCTATAGTGGTACATGGGGGTGCATTTCCTTCACAACCCTCAATGCTATGCTCGTCGTGGTTTTCTTCACATGTGGATTTCTCAATGTATCTTTGACAAATTTATCCAGCTCCTCTATGCTTCTGAATCTGGCAACAGCCAGAATATCGAATTCCCCAGTAATGTCATAAAGGAATATGACATTTTGCTTGGAGGAAAGCTGCTTCTCTATTTCTTCTAAATAGGGACCTTCAACGCTGAAGTGTATAATGGCAGTTATTTTATAGCCAAGCTTCTCGTGGTCTAAGTCCAAAGTGTATCCCCTAATTATCCCGAGCTGCTCTAGCCTTCTTATTCTAGAGAATGCTGTCGATATTGGTATTCCGGCTACCTCGGAAATTTCCTTGAGACTTCCTCTTGCATTTCTTGCAAGGGCTTCAAGGATCTTGAGATCAACTTCTTCCAATACGAGCTCTTCAACTTCTTTTTTCCTTGGCATTGCTGGCACCTGAAATTATTTATTAATTCCTTGGAAGGGAATGGATAAAAATTTTAATTCAATACCATTATAAAAAATATACTTTTCAATGTGAGGGGTAGTTGGTACTTTGCCGGAAAAGAAGCTATGGCAGGCCCTCAACAATAGGGGAAAGAAAGCTCTAGTAATTTCCCTCGTTGTGATAACCTTCCTATCTTTTTCAAAGATCTATTTAACATTCTCTCAGGCTTCAGCTCTTTCTGGATATATTAGCGATGAAATATGGTATGTGCCAAGTGCTAGATTAATCGCTAATTTTGTCCTCGGAATTCATACATCATATGTCTACAATGGCATGTATGGCTATACAATACAATTGAACTCCTCAGAAGCTGTTGCCTCATGTAAATTGAAAGCCCTAGAAACTGGGGGAATAATACTGAAGGACGACTATGTGAAGAACAATGCTATAGCCATCGCCCTTCCAAAAGGAACATCCCCCAGTGATCTATGTGAGGGAACTTTGAAGATTGTTCCAGGCTATCCAATGCCAGACAATGAGGGAGTTTTCGAATATGTGAATCCTGAACATCCTCCATTGGGGAAATATATAATAGCCCTCTCCATGTATGTCCTAGGAGACTATCCGACAGCATGGAGGATCCCAGGAGTAATAGAGGCCGGATTCATTGTATTAATAGCTGGCTTGATTGGGTGGAAGTTATCGGGAGCATTCGGCTCTATCCTCGCATCTCTTGCGGCATCGCTCGATCCCCTTACAAAAAACATGGGAAGTGTAGCTATGCTTGACATACATCTTGCATTCTTCACAGCTCTCGGGCTCCTCTTCTATGTTTACAACAGACCCCTTCTGTCGGCACTTTTCATATCACTTTCAGGACTTGTCAAGTACAGCGGATTCTTTCTCCTTCCGTTCATCATGCTCTATATCTCGAGAGAGAAGAGGGACTTCTTTGGAGCTATATTATATCCATCTCTATTTTCTCTGCTTCTAGCGATAATTGCATTCTTACCTCTGGCCTACCACTACAGCATTGGATGGGTCTTCATGCAGATCAGATCTGCTCTCGCGTGGCACATGGAGAGCAGACCTCCAGGACCCCCAACGAGCACACCTATAGAGTGGATTCTGGGATATAGTCCATTCTATCTTTCTTACAACCCGGACATATCAGCATCTGGCTCTCCAATTATCTACGTTCCTGTTTTTGTTGTTTCACTCATAGCTCCATTTCTCTATTTAGTTGAAAAAGAGAGACCTGGCTATGAGCTAAAGAGCTACGGAGTCATGTTCTCAATTGACATTTTTTTGCTGATGTACTGTATTCTCTACGCAATTGGAAACAGAACATTATACAGCTTTTATTTCACGCAGATAGTACCAGCTTTCTATGCTTCTTTTCCACAATCTATTCTTATTCTCTCTGATCGCTACAAATCATTCGAGGAGCTGGGAGGCATAATAAAGAATTTTTTCTTAGGATATCGAAGAAAAAATCAACTAGGTGGGAACAGTGCTTAAACTGGAAGATTTGGGGATCTGGGAGAGAGCATTAGTATTGACGCATCATGCTACAGCTGGATCTTACCTAGCAGCACTTGCATGCGCTAATGCGTTGAAAAGCAGCAGAACACCACTTTTGATCGAGCTTTCACCCATCAATAGGAGATTGTTTGAAGAATTTCTAGAAAGAAGGAGCCTTTCGTTTGAGAAAATATCTATATCAACTGACCTTCATAACGAGTTCTCATTTCCAACAATCATATATGCAGTCGGATATGATTTGAGGCAGCACATGGAGTTGCTCCGAAAAAAACAGCATGATATAACTTTAGTTGTCACTCATGTGGGTAGCTTCATTGGGAATATTCTAAGAGCTAGAGCATTTTCGCTGAGGAAAATCGAGGAGGACATATTTCTATTAGAGGAAAAAAGAGGAGGAGATAAGCTATATCTCGAAATGAACAATATGGAAGTAAAATTGGTTGAAAGGAAGGAAAATAAAATGGCTTTTGAAGGACTCAGAGCGCTAGAGGACTCAATGTTCGAATATGGTTCATTGAGAACCAAGGATGCCATTTTTATCCTCCAGGGACGACTGAAGATAGAGAAGGAAGAAGCAAGAAGGATATTGGATGAATTGGTGAGAATGGGTAAAATAAAAATAATACATGGAATGATTGAGCTTGGTTGAACTTTTCTTAAATCAACTTTCTCTTCCTTAAGATCTCCAAGGCTCTCTCCAGAACTTCTTCGGGGGGGAGAGATGCATCTATTATGTCAATTGGTGGGCTCTCTATCTTCGATGATAGCTTTAGATAAGTTTCTCTGAGCTTTCCCAATATCTCTCTGGCTTCTAGATGCTGAAGCTGTCTGTCCCCCTTCTTTTTCAGCCTTTCCCAGGCAATTCCGGGATCCACATCTAGCAATATAATAGCATCAGGTTCCACAGCAAATGAATTAATTGATAGAATTATCTCAAGTGGTGCCCCCCTTGTGCTCTGATAGACAAGGCTTGCCAGATAGCTCCTGTCTCCGATCACTATTATCTCATCTTCCCTGAGCAATCGAATTAGCTTTTCTGTATGCATTATTAGCCTATCTGCTGCGAAAAGATATGCCTCAGCAATTGGATTCATGTTTGGCATTTTGTGGAGAAGTGCCTTTATTTCCTCATAGAATGGCTCTCTAACTATCTCACATTTTTCTCCGGCCTCACTCATTTTTCTACATATTAGGTTTGAGAGAGTGGTCTTTCCTGAGCCATCAATGCCCTCTATTGCCACATATTTACCCCG
This sequence comes from Fervidicoccaceae archaeon, assembly GCA_038734945.1. Classification (NCBI taxonomy): domain Archaea; kingdom Thermoproteati; phylum Thermoproteota; class Thermoprotei; order Fervidicoccales; family Fervidicoccaceae; species Fervidicoccaceae archaeon. The sequence continues at coordinate 289,464 of JAVYOA010000009.1, forward strand.
TCTCTCTTCCTTCGGTATCAATGTCACCGAAGGCTCCAGTATATCTTTTTCATCAATTGTTTTCTTCCCTCTCAAAACAGTTCCAGGCTTCAGAATCCTCTCTTTTCTGAACAGCTCATCTACGCCCAAGATAGCATGCACCCTTGCTTATGTTGCGATTACTGTTCTACCCTAGCAGATCCCCCATTGTTAGCAGGGTTATTCCATCCCCCCTCTTGGCAATGTTTCCTATTCTGGAGGCAATAAGTAGCTTCACCTTCTTTTCAGAAGCAGCATCCATTATTCTCTGCGTTACTATTCCATCAAATACAACTGCTCCTGCCTTTCCCGGCTCCATCTTTTCAAGTTCATTGTATAGATCTCGCACTGGTATCCTTTTGAGTTGGTTCCAATTCTCATCAAAGATTATTGCTTCAAGCGTCCCCCTCAATTCTGTTATCATCTTCATGGCGTTCTCTGGAATTTCGATTGAGACTGGGAGAGGCTGAGGGGGAGCAAGCTCAGCTTCCTGGGGGGGAGGAGATAGCTCTTGAGTCTCCACTGAGGCCTGCGGGGCTTCAGCCTTTATTTGCTCTGCTGCCTTTTTCTCAACTTTGCGCTCAATTTCTGCCCTATATTGTTCAGCTGGGACAATATTCTGGAGCGCTTGCTCAATTTCCCTTCCAACAAGATCCTCAACCTCCTTTCCCGGAGGAGCTCTCGCCACAAAATCCACTTTTGTGGAATTGAGAAGAGTTCTCAGTATAAGCTCCCCGCCATGATCACCATCAACAAATGCGATTACTCTCTTTTTCTTGGCGGCCAGCTGTTTCACAGTATCAGGTATGCTCTCCTTAGCACCCTCAACCGCTATAGTATTGTTGTAACCATAGCGAGCTAGGTTGAGCACATCGGCCCTCCCCTCGACTATTATGAGCTCATCACTCCTTTCAACATCGCTTCCTGCTGGAAGCTTCTCGGGGCCATATTCTATTATTTCAGCTGGTCTAATGGCGCTCTGTATTTCTCTCAACAAATCCCTGATATCTGGCATTTCTGTGGCCTGCCATGTTCTAAGAAGCTCTTTTGCTCTCTCCACGGCCTTCTTCAGCTTCTCTACTCTCAGATCAACAATCCTGACAATTTGTATTTTTGCTGTATATGGACCAACTTTGTCTATGGTTTCGAGGAGCGCAGCTATCAGGGCAGTCTCTGCCTTGTCAAGGTTTGATGGAATCTTTATTTCTCCCTTTATTTTCCCGTTGCTTGGCTTTAGATCCACCTGTATTCTTCCTATCCTTCCCTTGTCCTGAAGCTCTCTTAGATCCAGCTCAGGAGAAAGTAGACCCTCTGTCTGTCCAAATAGAGCTCCAATTACATCATTTTTATCAACTATACCGTCCACTTCTATTCTTGCTCTTACCAGATATTTCATTTGTAATCATCCTCCACACCAAAAAGCAGGTGTGCTTGATGATGTAAGCGTGATGCTCGAGGAACCCCCTTTACTCGGAACTTTAGCATTTACGTTTCCGAGTATATGGGGCCTCACTATAAGCTCAAAATAAACAAAAATTAAGTTTTCTCTCTTTTAGAAAAGCTAAATAGATATCTTCATATTGAAGTAGCCGGCTATGTCCTCCGCTAATCTCTTTGCCTCTGCATTGTCCCTAAAGTAATCCCTGACGGGCTTGAGCCTTCTAGCTAATTCTCTTGCTGTTGCTCTTTTCAAGTCTAGCGGATGTATTTTTCCCTCAATGAACATTCTCTCAAGCTCCTCATAGCTATTGATCTCAAGGCTACCTCCATACTCTTGAGGTCTATCTATGACTAAGGTGAAGTCTCTCTCATAGAATAGGATGTATTTGTTTATCTCAAGTATAGGATTGAACTCTTTAATTCCCCGGGGACAATATGCTGATAGTATCTTTCTCTCGATCTCCTCCTCAGCATCGTGAATCAAAATCGTGGATTCAGGCGAGGATTTGCTCATCTTTGTTTGGGAAAGAACTTCATCTCTTGATCCTTCTCCCCCAGCTCTTCCCCTCCCCATAAGGCCGGTTAAAATGGGTGTATGAACAGCCACAATTTTCCTCCTTTTGAGCTTCTCTGCTAATTCTCTAGCAAGCATATGCGCTTTCCTCTGATCCATACCGCCCAGCGCAATATTTAGATCCATATAGAAAATGTCTGAAACTTGCATGAAGGGATAGATGATCTTGCTGGAATCTAGTTCTGCCTCATCCTCTTTTCTTCCCATAATCGTGAGAGCCCTCTTTGCTCTGGCCAGAGATGTTCCCTTTGCCACTCTTATGACAAGTTCCCAATACGACTTATCACTGACGAGCTTCTCCGCATCGATAAAGGTTATTTTATCTACAGGTATGCCTAGTGCTCTAAGCCCATGCTTTATATATGCTGCAGCCTCTCTTATTAGATTCAAGTTACCTCCGAATTTATCGTTTATCATAGCATGCCAAGTCGCTTCTAGCAACCTGAAGTTTACCCCAGCTTCTATCATGTCCTTTACCTTATATGCCCAGATGACCCATCCTATATGGAACAGCCCGCTTGGCTCATAGCCCAGATATCCATCAAGCCTCTCTCCAGTCTCCAGCATCTCCCTGAGCTCTTCCTCCGTTATAATTTCCTCCGCATTCCTAGTTATTAGCTCAAGTCTTCTCTCCATGTCCACGAAGATCACCCCAAGTACTTCTTTCTAGCATCGATGAGTGAAGTTGTAAGATAATCAACTTCCTCGACAGTATTATAAATATAGAAGCTGGCTCTAACAGTACCTTCTTCTGCTCCCATAGCATAATGATAAGGATGTGCACAGTGAAGCCCAGTTCTGACTGCTATATGGTAAAAATCTCCCAGAACTTTTCCCACAACATGTGGGTTCTGTCCCTTTACGTTGAATGCTACGGTGCCGACGAAGGAGCTTTCCAGCTTTTTTGGATAAACATCTACCCACTCGATTTCTGTTAGTCTCTTTCTAAGCTCACTAACGAGTATCTTCTCATGTGCTGCAATGTTTTCCTTCCCAACATTCTCTATATATTCAACAGCAGCCCTGAGCCCAACAGCTCCTGCCACATTTGGAGTTCCAGCTTCTAGCTTGTATGGAGGTCTTGCATATAGAACATTTTCCAAAGTAACATCCTTAATTGTGCCTCCTCCTGTAAATACGGGATTCAATTCTTCCAGAATTTCTTTTTTTCCATAGAGGGCGCCAATTCCAAATGGTCCCAACATTTTATGTCCGCTGAAGGCAAGGAAATCAACGCCCAAATTCTTAACGTTTATTTCCATGTGTGGGATGCTCTGGGCGGCATCCAAAACAACCAAAGCTCCATATTTTTTTGCTTTCCTTACTATTTCCTCAACAGGATTCACAATTCCCGTAACGTTGCTAGCATGTGGAAGAGCTATAGCAATCAAGTCTTCATCCAGCTTACTCTCAAGATCTTTCAAATCCAAATAACCCTCTCTGCTAACCTTAACATAGTCGATTTTAGCCTTCAGGAGATCAGCAGCTCTCCTCCAAGGTAGCATGTTGCTGTGATGATCCATTTCTGTCACAAGGATCCTCCTTCTCCCTCTTTTTATCCCCCATTCAACAATAGGTATAGCAATTGATGATATCGCATGGGTTGTATTATAGAAGAAGGAAATTTCTTCCCAACTCTCAGCACCAACGTGTTTAGCTACCACTTCATGGGCTTCTTCGTATAGCCTATCTGCTTTTTCACTCAAAGGATAGTGACCTCTGTGAACATTTGCATTGCTATTTTCGTAGAATTCCTTTATCGATTCTATTACTACTCTTGGTCTCTGAGTAGTTGCTGCGTTATCCAAGTATACTAGAGGCCTTTCCTCTCCTTTTGCGAAAATTGGAAAATCTTTCCTTATTATATACGGATCAAGCAAAAATTTCACCTCCTCTCCTTTATCCAAACAACCTCTCCTATTTTGCTGGCATCGCTTGGTGGCTCAGAATAAATTGCCTTCTGAAGTCGATGAAAACCTTCTATGTCCTTAGATGCTTTGATAAGAGGAGGAGGCAAATATACCTCTAAATCCAATGGCTCTGTAAGTTTCATCCCTCTATCTATCTTGTACTTCCAAATATCATTGTTCACCTTTATAGCAAGTTCCATCAGCTCTGCCTCCTCATCTACCCTTTCACCAGAAAGTTCCTCTTGAGTAAATTTCTCTCTATGGATGCTGTTCCCATATCCCATACTCCTCCAGATCTCATCTGTTACTATTGGCATGATTGGTGCCATCATCTTCAGAGAGACCTTCAATATAGTATGCAGGCTCTTCCATGCTGATTTTTGCTCGCTTTCACTAAATGCCCCCCCATCGTTATATGCCCTCCTCTTTACAAGCTCTATGTAGTGACTAGCAAAAATGTTCCAGATGAATTCATAGGCAGTAGTAGTAGGTTCAAACGTATCCATCTCATCGAATCCCTTAATGTACTTTCTCAGATATTTCTTCATCAGAGCTATTGCTGAAGCATCGATGGGAAGAATGTTATCAACATCATCGATCTGCTCTGGAAACTGAGAGACAAATCTGGCAATGTTCCAGAGCTTTGTTGCAAAAAGCTGCCCAGTTCTCAAGAGCTGGGGACTGAAGCGATAATCATAGCCAACTTTTGCTGAAGCAGCCGACCAGAACCTGAAAGCATCAGCCCCATACTGCTCAATAACAGGAATGGGATCTATGACGTTTCCCTTAGACTTGTGCATTGCTTCTCCCTTCTCATCCAAGCCCATTCCCGTTATTCTAACCCACTGGAAAGGCATTCTACCTGTCAGTTGATAAACTCTCAGCACGCTATAATATAGCCAAGTTCTTATAATTTCGTATCCCTGAGGTCTCATTACAGAGGATTTCACCTTCTCATAGAAGTTATTATCTCTCTTGAAGCCTGTAACATACAGCATTGAGATGCTCGAGTCAAACCAAGTATCGAAAACTTTTCTCTCACCTTCCAGATTTTCCTTTCCTGCCCCACATACTGGACATCTCTCGAAAGGAGGATCCTCCTTCCATGGTCTATAATACCTGAACTCCTCTGGAACAAGAAGGGCCCCACACTTCCTGCACTTCCATACTGGAATTTCTGTAGCATAATATCTATCTCTCGAGATTGGCCAATCAGTCGATATTGACTTTATCCAATCTATTAGCTTCTGTCTGTGCATTTCAGGAAAGAACTTCATCTTGCTTATTTCAGTGAGCAGCTTTTCCTTGTATTCTACCTGCTTCAAGAAGTACTCCTTGACATGAATGAACTCAACTGGGGTTCCGCATCTCCAGCAAATAGGAATCTTATGGACAATTTTCTCCTTCTTTTCCAAGAGACCAGCCTGCTCCAACTCCCTAGCAATTCTCTCTCTTGCCTCAGATATGCTCAGACCCTTAAGAAAGCCGGATAATTCATTCATTCTTCCATTCCTATCTATGAGTACTGTTGGTTCTAAGTTAAGCTCTCGGAATAGCCTAACGTCTGTAGTGTCTCCATAGCTACAAACCATGACTAAACCTGTACCAAATGAGGGATCTGCGGCCTCGCTCTCCAGTATGGGGATTTCCTTCTTATAAATGGGGACAACGGCTTTCTTGCCCTTCAAGCCAACATATCTTTCATCCTTTGGATTGTATATCACAGCACTGCATCCTGCCAGTAGCTCAGGTCTGGTCGTTGCTACAGTGATTTCTCCTCCTTCCCTGAGGCCGAATTTTATATAATAGAGAAAGGTTTCCTTTGTGGAGTACTCGAGCTCTGCATCGCTGAGAGTTGTTCTGCATCTGGGACACCAATTGACTGCCCTCTCAGCAAAGTAGACCAACCCCCTCTTCCAGAGATCTACAAATGTTGCTTGAGTTAGCTTTCTATATTCTTCGCTATCAGTCCCATCTTTCCAATATTCATAGCTGCATCCCAGCCTCTTTAGAATTTCAACGAGCTCTTTTTCCACACCATCAAGCTCCTTTCTGCAGAGCTCTAGGAACTTCTCCCTTCCAGAGGGCGTTGAGGAGAGCTCATGAGGGTTCAAGCCAGTCTTTTTCTCCACACTAACTTCAACTGGAAGCCCATTTCTATCAGCATAGAATGGAAGGAGAACATTGTAACCTCTCATTCTGAAGTACCTGGCAATTATGTCATGCTGCACATAGTGAGCAGCACCAGCTACATGCCATTTTCCGCTTGGATATGGTGGAGGAGTATCTATTATTAGCACATTGGAAAAATCAAGAGCATTTCTGTCAAATTTTGGTAAATCACCTTCTTTTTCCCATCTAAGAAGCACTTCGTTTTCTCTAGATTTGTCCCATCTTTTTTCCTTAATCTTTGCCTCAAACTTCTCGCTTGTTCCCAATTTCGGCCCCCATGCTATTGTTTGAATTTTGAGAGTGTTAATTAGATTAGATAAGTAAACCTATTAATATTGCTTTGATATATCTGGAGCACTATCCAGGTAATGGGGGGTGAATGCATTGGAATCACTGGAAAAGGAGGTAACTGTGGGTCCATCACTCATAAACAAGCATTTACAGAGGAATCCATTGCTGGAGAGAGCTCTCAATATAATATGGGAGGATCCCGAGTTCTCAGCATTGGTCGAAATGAGCAACATAATTGCTGTCAAGAGACTTAGATATAATGATCACGGCCCGGTCCATGCCAAAGTAGTTGCAGGTTCTAGCCTGGAAATTTTCAGGAGAATAATAGCAAGAGGAATATTGCCCACAACCGTCTCCGATGGAACAACATCGAGCATTGATGAGGCTGAGCTCATAGTTCTTCTAGCAGCTCTTCTTCACGACATCGGGAACAGCATCCACAGAACAAACCACGAGCTTATTGGTGCTATAATCTCCAAAGAAATCTTGGATAGAGTTCTTTCCTCTCTCATTCCCGATGATGCGAGAAAGAGGTTCATGATTAGGCAGGAGATAATGCATGCTATATATTCAACTAGCTTCGATGTGCATTCTTTGACAATTGAAGCTGGTTGCGTTAAAATAGCGGATGGAACAGATATGTCGGAGGGGAGGGCAAGGATCCCCTATAGAATGGGAAAGAACGACATTCATGCTATCTCAGCTCTAAGCATAGAAAAGGTAACGATCAGCAGCTCAAATGAATTTCCAGTTTTAATCACTGTCTACATGAAGGAGAGAGCAGGAGTTTTCCAGATAGAGCAGGTTCTTGCCCCAAAAATAAGAGGAAGCGGTCTCTCAAACTACACGAGGGTTAAAGCTGTTTGGGCAGGCAACGAATTGCCAATGGATATCTCAAGGTGATGATATTTTGGAAGTTGAAGTGAAAATAAAAATATCACTGGAGGAATATGAAGAATTGAAGAAAAAGCTCAGTAGCATTTGTAAAGAAATAAATGAAACTGAAATGAGCGACACCTACTTTTCCCATCCTTGCTATGATCTTGCAGAGAGAGATGAAGCAATCAGATTGAGAAGAACATCTACTGTTAGCGGAAAAGTTATCTCGGAGCTCACATATAAAGGAAAAAGAATGGAGGCTGGATATGTGAAGACAAGAAATGAAATAACAGTTAACGTGGAGAATGACAGCACAATTCTGCAATTGCTTAGAGCTCTGGGCTTCAAAGAGGCAATTGTGGTCAGAAAGAAAAGAACGGAATTCGACTGCTCTTCATACATTGTTTCTCTAGATGAGGTATCTGGTCTGGGAACATTCATAGAGATCGAGGGAAAAGAGGGGTGCGGTCCTGACTGCGTCATGCGAGCAAGGGACTCGCTTGGAATAAAAGGAACAATAGAGAGGAAGACATACTTGGAACTACTGATGGAGAGAGAAGCAAAGAGAAAATAATGCCTTTTCAATGAGAATAGCAACCTTCGATTTTTGGAATAAAATTTCAAGATCAGGATTTATTATGGAGTGAAAAGCGGCAAAAATTCCATATATAAACAACAATCTTTAAACTTCCAAGCAAAAAGAAAAAACGGGGTTTGGCATGTCGCTCAGATTAGGAGCACCGAAGCCAAAAGAAGAAAAAATTGATACTGATGTATTAATCATAGGAGGAGGTCCTGCTGCATTTGGAGCAGCACTTTACACAGCACGTTATAGGCTAAGGGGTCTAGTAGTTGGTGAATCTCTTGGAGGACAGCTGAACAATACCGGAGACATAGAAAACTACTTGGGCTTTGAGAGGATCTCGGCTAGTGAGCTGATAAACAAATTCAGAAAGCATGTCGAAATTTATGGAACCAGAATCCTGAGTGATCGCATCATTGATTTGAAGAAAGAAGGCGATAGCTTCATTGCTTTTACGAAGGGGGGAACTAGGATAACCGCCAAGACAGTTATTGTAGCCATAGGACTTAAGAGGAGAACGCTTGGAGTCCCCGGAGAAAAAGAATTTGTAGGAAGGGGAGTAAGCTACTGCAGCATATGCGATGCTGCTTTCTTCAAAGACGCTGATGCTGTGGCAATTGTAGGAGGAGGAGACTCTGCTATGGAGGGAGCATCCATTCTCAGCAGCTTTGCGAAGAAGGTTTACCTTATACATAGGAGAAGCGAGTTCAGAGCCCAGCCAATCCTAGTCGAAGAAGTAAAGTCAAAGAATAACATTGAGCTAGTTCTTGATAGCATCATAACAGAGATTCAGGGAGACACGAAGGTCAGAGCAGTGAAGGTAAGGAATCTGAAAAGCATGAGCGAAAGAACAATCCCAGTAAACGGAGTATTCATTGAGATAGGGTTCGAACCAGACGTGCAGTTCATAAAATCAATAGGGCTGGAAACCGATGACTACGGATTTATAAAAGTTCATGGTTATATGGAAACAAACATTAAGGGGATATTTGCTGCTGGAGATTGTACGGACCTATGGAAAGCCTTCAGGCAAATAATAACGGCAGCAGCTCAGGGTGCTGTGGCTGCTCATGGAGCCTTCAGGTACATTGAGGAAATGAAGCTGAAGAAAAATACCACTCAATGAGACAGGTTGAGCTCCTCGAAGAAGCTTTTTCTCAGAGCTCTCTGCTCTTCCTGCCATTCTCTGAGTCCACTGGGAGATTTCGGATAGTTGAGGTAGAATAGCTTCATTTTATTCATATAGCTCTGAAGCAATCTGAGCTTTAGCAAGAGAGAAGGCCTGGAGCTCAGTTTGAGAACTTTGAAGAAATCGTCAATAATTCTCATAGCTCTTTCAATGCTTCCCTCTCTCAGCTCTCCTTTTCTCCCCAAAATATCAACATCTTCCTCATCAACAATTCTTCTCTCCATGATGAACTCAAGATCTCTATCGCTTAGATTCTGAAGGAAAATTCTAGTAAGCTCTAGAGATGCCTGCTTGGCGCCAATCATCCTCATGTAGCCCAAATTGGTTTCCCACATATCAAAGGCAGAGAATCTTCCTTTTTCATGAGCCTTCTCAATTCCCTGAGCAGCCCAATAAGCAGCTATCATCGCGTACCCCATTCCCCCTCCATGCACTGGATTGACTGTGAATGCTGCATCTCCGATAACTATGAAACCGTTCCAGACTAAGCTGTCAATAGGTCTTCTTGTTGGCACGCTTGCACCCTGGCTGGATAAAACAACCCTCCTTCTCGAAATATCTGGCCTTTTCAACAATTTTGAATTGTATATGCTCATTGGGCTTGGATAGCCCATCCCCCCTTGGACGCCCAGCCCTATGTTAGCTCTATTTCCTCCTTCCGGAAAGAACCACCAATAACCTCCAGGAGCTATGTCCTGGTTAAGATAGATCCTTATTATGTCCTTATTGCGAACTTCATAGTCCAACTCCACTATTTCTCTGAAGGCGATATCGCTATCCTTTGGATCGAGTTGCTCCGACACAGGCCATTCTCTTGGAAGGCTTCTCTTGAGGACACCAGCAGTGCCCGAGGCATCGACTACTACATTTGCAAGATATTCTTTCTTCCCATCGCTGCTGCTCGTTTCTATCCCCCTTACAAATCCCTCACTGACAATTGGTCTTACCGCATGTGTGTGCGGATAGAATTCAACTCCATTGTTGACTGCATCCTTGAGAAGTCTGTTTCCCAGCTTGTTTCTATCTATTATATATCCCTCTCCATAGACTGTGAAAACATTTCTCTCTGTTGGACTGTAAATGCTTATTCCTCTTATCTTCTGCTTTATCTCATCAGCTCTTGGTGAGGGAATTCCTAGCTCAGTGAAATGATGTGCCCCTATAGCATTTCCGCACGGCTTTCCCCAGAGATCTTCCCAGCTTCTAGTATCGAAAATTGCAACTTTGTAGGACTTTTTTGTTGAAAGAATATAAGCAAGAGTTGAGCCAGCTGGGCCTGCTCCCACTATTATTATATCATATTTTTCGCTCATCTTCTACAACCCCCATAACCAGCAATCAGATAAGAATAGCTAAAAATCAGGACTATATATTTGAGCCCATCCAAATCGAATCTGTATGCTTGCACTTAGCAGCAATTTCCTCCTCTGCCGATTTCAACAGCGCGATTAAATCATTGGCAGATAATCTTCTTCCTGATC